>NZ_JAGKSE010000022.1:0-46116 GCF_017939685.1 Acidovorax sp. JG5 | reverse complement strand
TCGGATGCGTTTGGGTGGTCAACTGGAGGGAGATTTCGCAGCCTGGGGGGCTGGAATATCCCGTCCTGCCTCCATGAGCACCCCAACCTGGCGTACTGGCACACCGACGACAACGGTGAGATTCAGCTCTTGGGGCGCTTTCCGGCCATGTTGGCCCCCATCGTGCGTGACGGCGAACTGATTGCTATCCACCGCACCTATCTGACAGACGGCAAGAAGGCAGACGTTCCAACGCCCAAAAAGTTGACGGCCGCTTCCGCATCTTTGGCTGGCGCCTGCATTCCCCTGGCGGCTCCTCGTGGTGGCGTGCTGGGCATCGCAGAGGGTATCGAAACCGCCGTGGCCGCGTCGTTGGGTTCGGACCTGCCCGTAGTCGCCGCGTACTGTGCCAATGCCCTCAGCGGCTTTCACTGGCCCCGTGGCATCGACCGCTTGGTGATCTTTGCCGACAACGATCTCGCAGGCCAACAGTCCGCTACCGCCCTGGCGCAACGTGCCGACAAGGCCGGAATCGACAACAAGACGTTGACGCCATCGCGCCCCGGCGCCGACTGGGCCGACGTGTGGCTGGAGGGTCAGCAATGAAAAGCGACTTCAACATCCTGGCCGACGCGGCAGATGACGACGGCCTCGACAACCACCGCAACGCCCCCCGGCCTGATCCTGCCTGCCTGTATGGATTGGTGGGCGACGTGGCCCGCGCAGGCGGCGACACCACCGAAGCCAACCCCTACGCCATCGCAGCAAATTTCATTGCCTTCATGGGTTGCGCCGTGGGACGTGGGCCGTACATGCCCATCGGCAACACTTGGCACCACGCACGCATGTTCATGCTGCATATTGGTCGCTCGGGCCGTGGTCGCAAGGGTGATGCGGTTGCTCTGATCGGCCGGATCGAGCGAGCGCTCAAGGCCCTGAGCCAGGACGCCACGCCCCATGTTCACCGTGGCGGCCTGTCATCCCGTGAGGGCCTGGTGTTCCTGATCCACGATGGCTACATCGAGGGGAAAACTGAAGTCGAACCCATCCTCGACAAGCGCTTGCTGGTGATCGAAAG
Source organism: Acidovorax sp. JG5 (assembly GCF_017939685.1). Lineage (NCBI taxonomy): Bacteria > Pseudomonadati > Pseudomonadota > Betaproteobacteria > Burkholderiales > Comamonadaceae > Acidovorax > Acidovorax sp. JG5. Next base: position 45,059 of record NZ_JAGKSE010000022.1, on the reverse strand, counting down.
CGAGTTCGCCAACATCCTGCACCAAGGCAAGCGCGAAGGGAATACGTTGTCGGCAGCGCTGCGCGACTGCTGGGACGGGGTGAGCATGAAGCCCGCAACCAAGAGCAGCCGCCTTTGGGCGACTGACCCGCATATCGCCATGGTGGGGGCTGTCACTCCGTCAGAACTGCGGAGTTTGATGGCGTCACGCGAGCTCACCAACGGCTTTGCCAACCGCTTTCTGATGTTCTGGGCCGAACGCACCAAGATGCTGGCCTTCCCCCGCGCCACGCGCCAGGAGGACGTGGATGCCCTGGCAGCGCGCGTGCTGGCTGTGTTGCAGTTCTGCCAGGCCGAGCGCTGGGCCGACAAGGACAAGATGCGCGTGGAGTTGTCGCCAGACGCCCGCAAGCGCTACGAGGTGCTGTATCACAGCGAGCTCAACGACAACTCGGCGGGCGAACGCATCACAGCATTGATTGAGCGCCGTGCCCCCATGCTGCTGCGCCTGGCCATGCTGTTCGCTCTGTGCGACCTGACCACCACGGTGGAGGTGCATCACATCAATGCGGCTCTGGCCTGGGTGCGCTACAGCGTGGACTCCATCAAGTTCGTCTTTGGCAGCGCAGCCGACGAAGTGGAAGTGGCCGAGACAAACGATACGGCGCAAAAGATCGTGGACTTCCTGACTGCGCGCCAGCGCGTGACGCGCAAGCAAATCACCGTGGATTGCTTCGGTGGCCATGTGAACAAAACGCGGATTGATGCAGCGCTGGAGGAGCTGTTGACCTGCAACCCGCCGCACATCACCGTGCACGAGGACCGCAGCGGCCCAGGCCGACCGACCAAGTTCTATGAATTGGCTGCGAACAAAGCGAACAAAGCGAACTATGCGAACAACCAGCAACCACGCGGGTTTGCGGCAGATGTTCGCCTTCTCGAACAAAGCGAAGTAAGCGAACAAAGCCACCCCGAACCGGAGTTAGTTCGACAAGTTCGCATAGTTAGCGATGCCTCAAAAACGCCTGAAACCCGCGCCAGTCTTGATTCTTCGCTTACTTCGCATAGTTCGCAGGTTGTTGCTGAAAGCGAGGATTTCTGATGCCCGCCTTCGCCCTCTACCTGGCGCTGCACCACGCTGGCCTGACTCTGGAAACCGACGGCCACAAGCTGACGGTGACGCCTGCCAATCGCCTGAACGATGAGCTTCGTGCGGGCATCCGGCAGCACAAGCCCACGCTGATTGAGCTACTCCAATCGGCGCACCACACCACGGGCCGTCTGCTGGATTGGGTGGTGGACTTCGACCCCTGCACCACCGCTGCGACCGCCATCCAATTCCGCAACGCCTCTTTGATTCTGGATGCCAAGGTGAATGCCAGCAAAGACTCCATCGCCCCCCAGACACCAACGTCTCAACAGGAAACACACTATGACCCCACCGAATAAAGACGGCAAAAAAACGGCGGATCGCGGACCGGCAGGCCGCTTCACCAAAGGTAATCGCGCTTCCCCCGGCCGACCGGCTGGACGTGGCAAGGTGGCTGAGTTGCGTGATAAGCTGGCGCAGGATCTGGATCAGATCATTGCCGTGCTGCGCGCCCAGGCCCTGGCGGGTGACCCACAGGCCATCCGCATCCTGCTGGACCGGGTGCTGCCGAGTCTGCGGCCTGTGGAACTGCCGACCCCACTGAATATGCCCGATGGCACCCTGGCGCAGCAGGCACATGCCGTGGTGCAGGCTGCAGCCGAGGGCGACATTGCGCCGAGCCAGGCTGCGCAGATCATCACCGCGCTGGGCGGCGTGGCCAAGATTGTCGAGACCACCGAACTCTTGGCACGTATCGAAGCTCTGGAATCCAAACATGGCAAGTCTTGAACGACGAGTCGCCGTGCTGGAGAAGGTCGCCACGCCGGTCAACGCCCCGAGGGTCCTGGTGCACTTCATCCGCCCCGGTCATGGCACGGTGGCAATGCGCCACATGCCTTCGGGTCTGCGTATCGAACGCCAGGACAACGAAAGCGAGGCGCAGTTCCTGTTGCGGGCTGCGCTGGTGATAAAGGCCAAGGAGACCGACCATGGCAACCAGTCTTGAAAAACGCATAGCGCTGCTGGAAGCAGCACGGGTCAAATCCAACCTCAAGGCGATGACCGACGAGGAGCTGGACCGGCACATCAGGACGCTGGAGGTTGGCAGCCCTGCCTTTTACGACGCCGTGATTGCCCGGGTTCTCCGGCACCGTAGCGCTTTTCCTGTCGTGGTCGAAGACCCCGAACATGCAGGAGGTGGGCATGACATCCATTGAGCTGCGTATTCGGCGCCTGGAGGAATCCAGAGCCAAGACCTTCCAGCGAGCCCTCACCGATGCCGAGCGGGCCGTGCGTATTGCTCATTTGCAGTCTGGCACACCAGTCCACGAAGCGGTCATGGCCATCCTCAAACGCCATGAGGATGCAAGGAATCAGAAACCGGTTGAAATGCCGAAATAGGTGCATTCCCACCCGAGACAGGCCATACAGCTTTGGATTGAGAGGTAATGCGCATGGCGGGGGCATTGCCGACCGATTGGTATCTTCGGATCACATCCGATAGCGCATTGGCGCAGCATCCCGCTCTTTGATCAGCCTTGAAATTAGCCGTACGGTTACATCGTCCTCCCGCTTTTCTACGGCATCAATGGCCCGCTGGGCTTCTTCATACCGCCCTTGTTCCCGGTACAGCTCGGCCAGAGGGATGGCGTTCCAGCGCAGCGATTCACCATCGCGACTGGCCAGAATGGTGCTGAGTCGCTCCATGTTTTGTTGTTGCTCTGGCGTTGGCTCGAAGGTTGGGTAGGTGAACGGACTGTCCGCAGGTCTGATGTACGACGGCGGTTTGCGCTTGCGCAGCTTGTCCCACCAGGAGCGGTTGTCGGGGTGGGCCGCGAGCCACTTCGCTTTGGTGGCCGCTTCCTCGGCATCCCGGTGCTGGCGGTAGCGCTCACGGTAGCTGTGGTTCAGGTGGTGCCAAACCATAATGCGGGCGGCAAGCTCCACCTCATCGCTGGCGGCGCTGGCAATGCACTCAGGAAGTTGTTCGGTGGAAACATGGCCGAGGGACGGAAGAGTGGAGTCGTCCGCCGTGCTGACTTCGACCAGGTTTTTCAGAAGAACAAATTGCCCACACTGACAGCGGCGCAGGCCTTCGTCGTTGGGCATGAGCGAGCCGTCGCGCCAGCCATCCGTCCAGAACTCGAATGCCGAAAAGTTCATCGACATGTAGTTGGGCAAGGCGTATTGAGCGCCACAGCAGGGTGCGGCCAGGATGCGGACACCGCGAACCATGGTCATATGGATCTCCCTTGACTGTGTGAATTGCACTATTTCAAGCGCCTTTTGCCTCGCCTGGCTTTTCCGTGTGGCGACAGATAGCGATTTTCGTCGATGCAGTCATCCAGAGGCGACAGATGAAGAAGTACGTCACTCCCACCTCAGCAGGTCTTTTCATTTGCAGGATTATCGGCAGTCCCGTCTTGGTTACATCTGCATAATGCAACTGGTTCTGATCACTCTGTCCCGCTGCGGGAAAAAAGCATGGATAACGTCTTTGATTTCCGCAATCGGCTCATCAGCGAATACAGCTCGTTTTCTCGTAGTTTCTCCAAGGTTTCCGCCCAGGACATCCTGTCCAAGGTGGAGCAGGAATACGACCGTGGCCGCTACTGGCCCGAGCCACTGATTCAGATCAACCCGAATTACAAGCGGCAAAGCACCGTCCAGCAACTGGCGCATGAGGGGATGCTTCATGCCAGTTGCTCCCACATCTTTCAGACGGGTAAAACCGAGGGCAAAGCGGCCGATCTGCACCTTTACGTGCACCAGTTGCAGGCATTGGCCAAGGCGCAGAAGCAGCAGAGCTACGTGGTCACCACTGGAACGGGCTCGGGCAAGTCGCTGGCGTTTTTTGTTCCCATCATCGACCGCATCCTCAAAGCCAAGCAGGCCGATCCGCAAAAGCGCACCCGGGCCATCGTCATCTACCCGATGAACGCCCTGGCCAACAGCCAGCTGGAAGAGTTGGACAAATTCCTGCATGGTTATCCAGACGAGCAGAAGCCCTTTACCGTGGCCCGATACACCGGGCAGGAAAGTGACGCCGATCGCAAGCAAATTGCCGACAATCCGCCTGACATCCTGCTCACCAATTTCATGATGCTGGAGTTGATCCTGACCCGTTTCGAGGACGTGGACAGGCGCGTGGTCGAGCATTGCCAGGGCCTGGAATTCCTGGTGCTGGACGAATTGCACACCTACCGTGGACGCCAGGGTGCCGACGTGGCCTTGCTGGTGCGCCGTTTGCGCGAGCGCTTGCAGGCCCACCAGCTGGTATGCATTGGCACCTCCGCCACCATGTCATCGACGGGCACGCAGGCCGACAGAAACCAGACCGTTGCCAGCGTCGCCAGCCTGTTGTTTGGCGCACAGATCACCGAGCACGATGTGATTGGAGAAACCCTGGAGCGGGTCACCAACCCCGCCAAGGACATCGAGGCCGTCAAATCACTCTTGAAGCCAGCGTTACTGAAAGAAAGCTACCACTGGCCGGACTTCGCCGCGTTCAGCGACGACCCCTTGGCCGTGTGGGTGGAGTTGAGCCTTGGCATAGAACTGCCCCTCGATGAGCCACCCCGGCGGGCCAGGCCGGTGACCCTGGGCGATGCCGCCAAGCGCCTGGCTGACGATGCGCAATGCACGGTGGAAGATGCGCATGCCGGGCTGCAGCGCTTCTTGGTGGCCGCGCACGACGTGAAGACGCCCCAGGGCCGCGCCCCCTTCGCCTTCAAGCTGCACCAATTCATCAGTGGCCCCGGCAAGGTGCTGGCCACGCTGGAGCCCGAGGGCGTGCGCCACCTCACTTTGGACGCCCAGCGCTTTGCGCCCGGCCGTCAGGACGAGGGCACGCAGCTCTACCCTGTTCATTTTTGTCGCGATTGTGGGCAGGAGTACCACCCGGTGTGGCGTTCAGGCCAGTCGCAGGTGGAATATGCCCCCCGCGAAATCGACGACATCTCGGGCGATGACGATGAAAACGCCCGCTATGGTTTTCTGTGCCCGGCCAGACCGGGTCAGACCTACCGTGGCAGCATCGAAGACCTGCCCGAATCCTGGCTTGACCTGACCAAGGCCGAGCCCAAGGTTAAGAGCACCTATCGCAAATACGTACCCGAGGACATTCAGGTCAGCCCCCAGGGCTGGCAAGGCCGTGGCGGCGGTGACTACTGGTTCATCCCCGGCAAGTTTCGTTTTTGTCTGAACTGCGGGCAGACCCACGAAGTGCACGGCAAGGACATCAACCGCCTCGCCAGCCTGTCAGGCGAGGGTCGCTCTTCGGCCACCACCATCCTCACGCTCAGCGCCATACGGCAACTGTTCGCGGCGCAAGACCTACCGGCTGACCAGCCCGACCCACGCAAACTGCTGGGCTTCACCGACAACCGCCAGGATGCCGCCCTCCAGGCCGGGCATTTCAATGACTTCGTGTTTCTGCTCACGCTGCGCTCGGCCTTGATTGGCGCGTTGCAAAACCACCAGGGCATGCTGAATGAAGAAACCCTGGCCGACGCTGTATTTAAGGCGCTGGGGTTCGACAAGACCGATTTCGGCACTCTGGCCGAATACCTGCGCACCCCCAAACTGATGGGGCTGGCCCGCCAGGATGCCCAGCGCACCATGCGCTTCATCATCGGCTACAGGCTCCTGCGTGACCTGCGCCGGGGCTGGCGCTTCAACAACCCCAACCTGGACCAGCTCAATCTGCTGTCCATCGCATATCGCGGGCTGGATGAATTCGTGGCTGAGACCTCATTGTTCGCCGCCCATACGGTATTGGCCTGCATCAGCCCGCAGCAGCGCGCCACCGTGGCAAGCCTGCTTTTTGACAGCATGCGCCGTAGCCTGTGCCTGGAAACCCGCTACCTCGACCCCGTGGAGCAGGACAAGGCCAAGGCCACCGCCCACCAATACCTCAATGAACGCTGGGCCTTCGCCGCTGATGAAAACCTGGAGACGGCCAAATACCTCATCCTCACCAAGCGCCCCGAATACAAGGGCAAGCCTCGCACAGATCTGGTGCCTGGTGGTTCCCGCTCGCGTTTGCTCAAAGACATCAAAGCCGCCAAATTCTGGAAGGACAGTGCGGCTGCATCCCAGGTGTCCACCTGGAAAGACCCTCAATGGGTGGAGCTCACGGAGCAACTGCTCCAGGCCGCGTCACATTACGGATACGTGCACAAGCTCGATGTGGAAGGGGCCGTTGTTGGCTGGCGCCTTAACGCCTCCAGCATGGACTGGATGTTGGTCGATGAGGCGCAGGCCCTTGAAATCGGCAAGCACAACCAGTTTTTCCGCAGCCTCTACCTGGCCGTGGCGGAAAACCTGCGCCAGCAAGATCACCCGTTGTTCGACTTCGAGGCCCAGGAACACACCGCGCAGGTGGACGCCAGCCGCCGCCAACTGCTGGAGCAGCGCTTTCGCTACACCGAAAAAGACCGCAAAGACTGGCTTGCCAACCCCGCGCACGAAGCCCCGCTGGAGCGCCTGCCAGTCATGTTCTGCTCGCCCACCATGGAGCTGGGCGTGGATATTTCGGCCCTGAACACGGTGTACCTGCGCAACGTGCCACCCACACCCGCCAACTACGCGCAGCGCAGCGGCCGGGCAGGGCGCTCGGGCCAGCAGGCCTTGGTGATCACCTACTGCGCTGCGCTCAGCCCGCACGATCAATGGTTTTTTCACCATGCCACCGAAATGGTGCATGGCATCGTCAAGCCGCCCACACTCGACCTGGCCAACCGCGACCTGGTCGAAAGCCACCTGCACGCCGTCTGGATGGCAGCCGCGCAGGTGCAACTCGATACCAGCATTGCCCCGCTTCTAGACCTGGAGCAACCCGACAAGCCCCTGCAACCGGCATTGCGCGACAAACTCGCCGCCCCCGAAGTCACCGCACGCGCCTTGCACAGCACCCAGGGTTTCATGGCCCAGCTCGCCCCCGTGCTGGCTGGCAGCAGCTGGTTTTCCGCCGAGCAGATCGATGCCACCGTGCGACGCGCCGCCGACGACTTCAGCGCCGCCTTCGAGCGCTGGCGCGTGCTGGTGGACGCCACCCGCAAGCAAATGGACATGGCAGACCAGGTGGTCAAAAGCTACACCACCACCCATGCCGAAAAGCAAAACGCCCAGCGCCGCTACGGTGACGCCGCCCGGCAATACGCGGTGTTGCTCAAGTCAGGCAACGGCCAGAACTCCGACTTCTACACCTACCGCTACCTGGCCAGCCAGGGCTTTTTGCCTGGCTACAACTTTCCGCGCTTGCCCCTCATGGCCTGGATACCCGCCAAGGGCGGCACCGCAGCCAAAGGCAAGGACGACGAAGGCAGCATGGTCAGCCGCCCGCGCTTTCTGGCGTTGTCTGAATTCGGGCCGCGCAGCCTCATTTACCACCAGGGCCGCATGTACCGCGTGGTGCGCGCCAAGCTCAACGTGGGATCAAAGGACCATATCTCCGGCAATAGCCAGCTTGCAACCGTGGCCAGCCGCGTCTGCAGCCAGTGCGGCTACGCCCACATGGGCGGCGAAGACGGCACCGAACCACACCACAACCTGTGCGAAAACTGCGGTGCGCTCCTCACCGACCTCGACTGGGTGCGCAGTCTCTACCGCATTGAAACCGTTGAAACCATCCCGGTCGAGCGCATCTCCATCAACGACGAAGACCGCCAGCGCCAGGGCTTTGACCTGCAAACCACCTACCGCTTCCTGCCCGGGCCTGACGGCAAGATTGCCCAGCACAAGTCGCTGGTGACCGGCCTCGATGGACCCGCTGAAGATGCTCTTGCCGCTCTCACCTATGCCCCTGCCGCGCAAATCTGGCGCATCAACCGGGGCTGGCGCCGTCGCAAGAACAAAGATCAACTCGGCTTCTACATCAACCCCATCACTGGGCAGTGGAGCAAAAAAGACGAGCCCGGCGCGACCGAGGACTCAGACGCCACCGAGACCGACCTGCTCGACAAGGTGCCCAACCAGCAGATCGTTCCGTTCGTCGAGGACCACCGCAACATCCTGATCCTCGCGCCCGCCAAGCCGCTGGAACTGGAGGCCATGGCCACCCTGCAAGCGGCCCTCAAGCGCGGCATTGAAATGACCTTCCAGATCGAAGAATCCGAACTGGTGGCTGAGCCCCTGCCCAAGCAGGACGACCGCAAGGCGTTGCTGTTCTACGAAGCGGCCGAGGGCGGTGCGGGCGTGCTCACCCGCCTGGCCACCGAACCCGGCGCCATGGCCCAGGTGGCTGCACAGGCCCTGCGCCTCATGCACCACAATGCGCCCACCGGCGCCTGGACGGTCGATGGTCTGGAGGCCCTGGAGCAAAAAACCGCCACCGGCCAGAGCATTTGCGAAGCCGGTTGCTACCAGTGCCTGCTGTCGTACTTCAACCAGCCCGACCACGACCACATCAACCGCCGCAACGCCCAGGCCATCGAAATGCTGGTCGCCTTGGCAAACGCCCAGGTGGCCGCTGCACCGGACGAACCCGCACCCACATCCCAAGCCAGCGGACAGACAACAGCAGCTGCCGAAAGCTCAGACGACCTGTTCACCCAGTGGCAGCAAGCCCTGCAAGCGGGCGGCCACCGGGAGCCCGATCAATACCAGGTTCCTGCGTTGGGTGGTCAACTCACCGTGGCAGGCCAATACAAGGCCGCGCGCACGGTCGTGGTGCTCGTGCCGCCGCTCGCGGAGCATGTTGCGGCGCTGGTGGACAAGGGGCAGACCGTGCTCGACATGTCCAACCCAAGCCAATGGCCACACCAGTTCGACAGCCACCCGCATGTTTTCAGCTAATCCCATCGAATTTATTGCATGACCACCGACACCCTTGACTACCTCCCCGGCAACCTGGTGCGTGCCCGTGGCCGCGAATGGGTGGTGCAGGCAGATACCCACCAGGGCGACGGGGGCAGTCTGCTGCGCCTGCGCCCCCTGGGCGGTGCGGACGAAGACATCATCACCCTGATCCCTGAACTGGAGTTCGAGCCCGTCACCCCCGCCACGTTTGCCTGGCCCAACCCCGAGCAGGCCGGCAACCATGCCGCAGCGCTGCTGCTGCGCGATGCCCTGCGCCTCAAGCTGCGCGCGGGCGGCGGGCCGTTCCGCTCGTTTGGCAACATTGCCGTCGAGCCGCGCGCCTACCAACTGGTGCCGCTGCTCATGGCCCTGCGGCTGACCACCGTTCGCCTGTTGATTGCCGACGACGTGGGTATCGGCAAAACCATCGAGGCCGGGCTGATTGCCCGCGAACTCATCGACCGGGGCGAAGTCGCCCGCCTGGCCGTGCTGTGCCCGCCACACCTGGTCGAACAATGGCAGGGCGAACTGCAGAACCGCTTCAACCTGCAGGCCGTGGCCCTTACATCGGCCAGTGCCAGCCGCATCGAGCGTGACCTGCCGCACGGCGTGGGCCTGTTCGACCAGCACCCCATCGTGGTGGTCAGCCTCGACTACATCAAAAGCGAACGCCACCGCGAGCACTTCCTGAGCATTGCCCCCGAATGCATCATCGTGGACGAAGCCCACACCTGCGCCAGCAGCGGCGCGGGCAAGCAGCTGCGCTTTGAGCTGCTGCAGCGCCTGGCCAAAGATGCCGAGCGCCACCTGCTGCTGCTCACCGCCACCCCACACTCGGGCGACGAAGCCGCGTTCTACAACCTGCTGTCGCTGCTCGACCCGGCCTTTGTGGGCCTGCAAAGCCGCACCTCGGCCGACGACCCGCTGCGCCAGCAACTGGCCCGCCACTTTGTGCAGCGCCGCCGCAAAGACATCGTGGAATGGCAGGCCGAAACCCACGACGGCCGGGGCTTTGCCCGCCGCATGAAAACCGAGCTCACCTACAAGCTCACCGGCGACTGGGGCGCCTTTTTTGACGCCGTGCAAGCCTACTGCCGTGAAATGGCCGAATCGGTCGAGCAAACGCAGCAAGGCAGCGCCCGCCTGATCTGGTACGCCACTCTGGCCCTGCTGCGCTGCGTGGCATCGTCCCCAGCGGCGGCGGTCAAGGCGCTCACCACCCGGCTGGAAGGCAAAACCGCCGCCCTGGGCGGTGACGAAGACGACCTGCTCGAAGACGACCGCCTGCACGACGGCGGCGCCGACGACCTGCATGGCAACGACCTGGAGCCCGCAGGCCAGCTGGACGAGTCCCATATTGCCCTGCAAGACGCTGCACGCCTGCAGGCCCTCATTGCCGAGGCCCAGCGCCTCTCCGGCAAAGCCGGCGACCCCAAACTTGCCGCCCTCATCGCCCACATGGAAGGCTTGGTCAAAGACGGCTATGCCCCCGTGGTGTTTTGCCGCTACGTCGCCACCGCGCATTACGTGGCCGCCGAGCTTAAAAAACACTTCCCCAAAGTGCTGGTGGACGTGGTCACCGGCGAACTCAGCCCCGAAGAGCGCCGCGCCAAGGTCGAAGGCATGGAAGAGGGCGAGGGCACCCAGGCCCGCATCCTGGTGGCCACCGACTGCCTGTCAGAGGGTATCAACCTGCAGCACCTGTTCACCGCCGTCGTCCACTACGACCTGGCCTGGAACCCCACCCGCCACGAACAGCGCGAAGGCCGCGTGGACCGCTTTGGCCAGCAAGCCCCCGAGGTGCGCTGCACCATGCTCTACGGGCAAGACAACCCGGTCGATGGCTTTGTGCTCAACGTCATCCTGCGCAAGGGCGAGGCCATTCAAAAAGAGCTGGGCGTGCTCGTGCCCATGCCCGAAGACAAGCAGCGCATCAACCAGGCACTCATCAAGGCCGCACTGATGAAGCGCGAGGGCAAGGGCGCCAGCCCGCAGCTGGGCTTTGACTTCGCTGAGGCCGAAGAGCTGATCGCACCCTTGCAAACCCAGTGGACCGACGCCCTCGAAAAAGCCAAGGCCAACCGCACTGTGTTCGCCCAGCGCCGTATCCGCCCCGACGAGGTGCTGCCCGAATGGCAAAAGCAGCAAGCCGCCCTGGGCAGCCATGCCGACGTGCAGCGCTTTGTGCAAAGCGCCTGCGCCCGCCTGGGCGCACCGCTGGAGACCGCGCGGCGCAATACCCACCGCCTGCACACCCAGCACCTGCCCGAAGCCCTGCGCCAGCGCCTGGCCGACGAAGGCCTGGTGCCCGAAGGCGCCACCCGCGCAGCCCACACCACCTTGGCACTCGACTTTGCCGAGCTGCACCGCAGCCACCCCCTGGTGAGCGTGCTGGCCGACCACCTGCTTGAAAATGCCTTGCAGGGCGATGCCGCAACCGCCCAGGCCCCCGCCATCACCGCCCGCTGCGCCGCCACCATCACCGATGCGGTGGACGTGGTCACCACCGTCGTGCTGCTGCGCTTGCGCCACCAGCTCAGCTACGTGCGCCGCCGCCAGCCCTACCAGATGATGGCCGAGGAAACCGTGGCCCTGGCCGTCAAAGGCCGCAGCAACCCCGAGTGGCTCAGCGACGAAGGCACCGCCCGCCTGCTGGAATGCGTGCCCACCGGCAACCTGCCGCGTGAGGCCATGGCCCGCGAAGTGGCCCAGGCTCTGCAGTTTTTGGCCCAGCACCCAGAGCGTTTGCAAGCCCTGGCCCAGGAGCGCGCCCAAACCCTGCTGTCCGACCACCGCCGTGTGCGCGAAGCCGCCCGCGACGTGGGCCAATACAGCGTGGCCCCCTGCCTGCCCGTGGACGTGATGGGCGTGTACGTGTTGTTGCCCGATTCTTTGTGATGAAAATGGCCTCTAGCGCTTATCTGGCAAGCGCAAACAGCTATCAAGTAAATAGCGTTTGGCGTGGTGCTTCAAGCCAGCCACGGGTTCACCAGCCGCACCCCCAGGCCGTCAAAGTCGGCGGTGTTGAGCGTGACCAGTGTCAGGTCGTGCTGCAGCGCCGTGGCGGCCAGCAGGCTGTCGATGGCGGGCAGCGGGCGGCCCGCGCTGCCTTGCAGGCGACCCCAGCGGTCGGCGGTGTGCGCGTCCACCGCCAGCACGCGGCCCCAAAAAAACCGGGGCAGCTCCACCTCCAGCCAGTCCAGCAGCGCCGCCTGGCGGGCATCGCCCTGCAGCCGCTCAATGCCTTTGCGGATCTCACCCAGCGTCAGCACACTCAGGTACAGCGCCTGGGCGGGCCGCTGCTCCATCCAGGCCACCACGCGTGCATCGGGCTGCTTGCGCCGCAACTCCGACAGCACATTGGTATCCACCAAATAGCTCACAGCTTCACCTCGCGCGTGGGGCTGCTGTCGCGCTCCAGCACCAGCTCATCCAGCCCATGCAGGGGCGAGCGGCGCATGAACTCCACCAGCGACGGCGCTCCGCCCCCGCTCAGCCGCTCAAACGCCTCGCGCGACAGCACCACCGCCACCGGCTTGCCATGCAGCGTGATTTCTTGCGGCCCATCCTCGGCCGCCTGCTTCACCAGCTCTGAAAACCGTGCCTTGGCGGTCTGTATTTGCCATGTCTGCATCGTGCGCCTCCGTCTTTCCAAAAGTCTGACCAGACAGGTCAGAATTGCACCACTGTACCTGAACCGGCCCACCGTGTCAGCCCACCCGGCACGCTGTGCCGCTCCCCGCCCATGAAAACCGTTCGCCGCCACACCGCCGCCCTCAACCTGCCCACCCTGCGGCTCGAAGGCGGCCTGTTTTTGCCCGACGTGCTGGCCAAGGCCGCCCATGGCAGCGCCCGCCTGCAAACCGAGGCGGACTACCGCCTGCCCAAGGGCCTGCAGTTCAAAGACGAAATCGGCCGCGCCTTTCAAATCGCCTGCGCCCAGTGGCGCAGCTTTGCCCCGCTGCTGGAGCGGGCCGACGTCAACCCCCAGCACGCCGCCGCCAGCTTCATCACCGAACTGCTGCGCGACGCCCTGGCCTACCCCAGCGTGGGCGCCAGCAGCGGCATCACCCTGGGTGAGGGCAGCGATGCACGCCACTACCCCATCACCCACTGGGCCAGCGCACCCGGTGCAGGTGACGCCGGCCCCGGCCTGCCCATCGTGGTGGCGCCCCACACCCTGGGGCTGGACGAGCCCGACACACGCTTTGCCATCACCGGCAGCGGCAGCCGCAAAAAAACCGCCTTTCAGCTGGCGCAAGAGCTGCTCAACGCCAGCCCGGCGCACCAATGGGCGCTGGTCAGCAACGGCAAAACCCTGCGCCTGCTGCGCGACGCCGCCACGCTCACCCGCCCCAGCTACCTCGAATTTGATTTGCAAGACCTGCTGGCCGGCCAGCGCCTGGCCGAATTCGCCTTTGTCTGGCGGCTGCTGCACGCCAGCCGCGCCGGGCTGCTGGCCAGCAGCGCAGGGCAGGGCGCCAGCACCGATGCACCGCCCGCCATCGTCTGGGAGGCCTGGCGCGAAGCGGGCCAGGAAGAAGGCACCCGCGTGCGCAACGGCCTGCGCGCGGGCGTCACGCAAGCCCTCATCACCCTGGGCCAGGGTTTTGTGCAACACCCCGCCAACCATGCCCTGCGCCAAGCCCTGCAAGACGGCAGCCTGAGTCCACCCGACTACTTTGCCCAACTGCTGCGGCTCATTTACCGCTGCATCTTCACCTTCAGCGTGGAAGAGCGCGGCCTCATCCCCGCCCAGGCCAGCGCGCAAGAAGCCCAAGACAACCCCGCCGCTGCCCGCGCCAAGGCCGCCGCCGCCCAGGCCTACGCCAGCGGCTACGCCTTGGCCCGCCTGCGCGATTTGGCCCTGCGCCGGCGCGCCCGCACCCGGTTTGACGACCTGTGGCAGGCCGTCAAAATCGTCTTCCACGGCCTGGGCCAAGGCCAGCCACGCTTGGGGCTGCCCGCCTTGGGCGGCCTGTTTGCCGCGCACCAGTGCCCGCACCTGGATGCCGCCCAGCTCACCAACGCCGACCTGCTGGCCTCCATGCACGCCCTGCGCTGGGCGCCCACCCCCGGCGGCGGCCCGCTGGCCCCCATCGACTACCGCAACATGGGCACCGAAGAACTCGGCAGCGTGTACGAAAGCCTGCTGGAGCTGGTGCCCGAGGTGGACTTGCACGCCCGCCGCTTCGGCTTTGTCGGCCTGACGAGTGAAGGCACGTCCATCGTTGCGGTGGCCGGCAACGACCGCAAGCTCACCGGCAGCTACTACACCCCCGACAGCCTGGTGCAAGAGCTCATCCGCAGCGCGCTTGACCCCGTCATTGCGCAGCGCTTGGCGCAAAGCCCCGCGCAGCCGGTCGATGCGCTGCTGGCCATCCGCGTCATCGACCCCGCCTGTGGCAGCGGCCACTTTTTGCTGGCCGCCGCCCGCCGCCTGGCCGAAAAGCTGGCCCAACTGCGCGCGCCCGAAGGCGCCGTCACCCCCCAGGCCTACCGCCACGCCCTGCGCGAAGTGGTGGGCCGCTGCATTTTTGGCGTGGACCGCAACCCCATGGCCATCGAGCTGGCGCGCACCGCCCTGTGGCTGGAAGGTTTTGAAGAAGGCCGCCCGCTGGGCTTTCTGGACCACCACCTGCAGGTGGGCGACGCCCTGCTGGGCCTGACCGACCTGCAAGCGCTGGAGCGCGGCATAGCCAAAGACGCCTTCAAACCCCTGAGCGGCGACGACAAAGAGGTGTGCAAAGCGCTGGCCAAAACCAACGCCGCCGCCCTCAAGCAACTGGCCAAAGACGTGCAAAGCGGCCAGCAACTGCTGGCCTTTGCCACCGATACCGGCCTGCAAGCCCTGCAAGCGCTCGAAGCCCTGGGCGCCGACACCCCCGCAGACGTGGCCGCGCAAGAGCGCGCCTACCATCAAATTTGTGAGCAGCTAGCGCATAGCCCGCTTGGGCTGGCGGCCGATTTGGCTGTAGGTGCCTACCTGCTGCCCAAAACCCCCGACACCGCCGCGCAGGTGCCCACCAGCGAGACGCTGCACCTGGCCCTGACGGCCCCGCACCGGCTGGCCGACAGCGCCCACCCGCAGCACGCCGCCGTGGCCGCCGCCCGCGCCGCCTGCCAGCAGGCGCGCGTGCTGCACTGGCCGCTGGCTTTTGCGCAGGTGTTTGCAGCAGGCGGTTTTGACTGCGTGCTGGGCAACCCGCCGTGGGAAATGCTGCAGCTTGACCCGCAAGAATTTTTCGCCAGCCGCGCCCCCGAAGTGGCCAACGCCCAGCACATGGCTGCGCGCGACAAGATGATTGCGGCATTGGCGCACAGCAACCGGGCGCTGTACGACGCGTTCAAGTTGGCCGAGCGCACCACCGAGGCCGCGCAAGCCTTTATCCACTCCAGTGGTCGTTTCCCCGCTTCAGGCTTTGGCCGTTTGAACCTGGCCTATCTCTTTGCCGAGTTGTTCCTTGATATGAAACGTGCCGATGGTCGTGCCGGGCTCATCGTGCCCTCGGGTATCGCCACCGACTCTTTCACCCAGCACCTGTTTAACAAAATTGCCAGGGGCAATCTGATCAGCTTCTACGATATTGAAAATCGCGAAGCGATATTCGAATCAGTGCATCGCAGCTACAAGTTTTGTCTGTTGACCTTGGGACGTGCAGACAAGGCTGACTTCGTTTGCTTCGCCGGCAAGATGGATGACCTGCACGACACCCGTCGGCGCTTCCAACTCACGCCCGAAGACTTCAAGCTACTCAACCCCAACACCGGCACCTGCCCGGTCTTTCGCTCCAATGCCGATGCCGAGTTGACCAAGAAGATCTACCGCGCCACGCCTGTGCTGTGGCGCGAGAAGACAGACGAGGAAGCAGAAGAGAACCCTTGGGGCTTGAGCCTGATGCTGATGTTCATGATGAACACCGACAGCTACCGCTTCAAAAACGAACCCGCCCCCGGCCGCCTGCCCCTGTACGAAGCCAAGCTCATCCACCAATTCGACCACCGCTGGGCCACCTACACCCCGGCGGGCGACAGCCGCGACCTCACCTTGGCAGAAAAGCAAGACCCCGCCCACACCGTAACCCCGCGCTACTGGGTGAGCGCGCGCGAAGTGTGGCTGCGCGTCTCCACCCTGCCCGAGGGCCTGCGCAAAGCCCTGCAGACCGGCAATGCCGAAGCGGCCCTGCTGTGCGCCACGCAACTACTGTTTGGCTGGCACCTGCAGGACGCGCGCCAGCACAACCCCGCCGTGGGCACCTACACCGCCTGGCAAGCCTTTGTGCGCCAGTACCCCTACGCCAGCGATGTCGCGCCCGTCAGCCTGGGCCTGTGCGGCAACAACCCCGCCGTCCTGGAACCGCTGAACGACCACTACCTGCCCGGGCAGGGCACCGTGGAAGTGTTCATGTCCACCGAGTTCAAGCAATCGGGCTGGTTTGCCGTGGACGCGCAGGCCGAACAGGCCGTGCTGGCCCACACCGCCCGCCAGCGCCACCTCAGCGCCCCTGCCGCACCCCTGCAAAACGCCGACGACGTGCTGGCGCTGGCCGAGCAGTGGCTGCAGCAGTCGTGCCCACCGTGGTTGATGGGCTGGCGCGACATCACCAACGCCACCAACGAGCGCACGGTGATTGCGTCGGTGCTGCCGTTGGCGGGAGTGGGGAACAAAATTCCGTTGTTCGTGATGGACAGTCAGAAAGTCGAGCCGAAACGCGCAGCAGCTTTTTTGGGCAACCTGACAGCATTGGTTTTTGATTTCGTGGCGCGGCAAAAAATTGGCGGAACCACGCTCAATTACTTCTACATCAAGCAATTCCCCGTCCTCCCTCCCGACCGCTACACCGAAGCCGACCTGGCCTACATCGTCCCGCGCGTGCTCGAACTCACCTACACCGCGCACGACCTGGCCGGCTGGGCGCGCGACCTGGGCCACAACGGCCCGCCATTCCCCTTTGCCCCCGAGCGCCGCGCCCAACTGCGCGCCGAGCTCGACGCCTATTACGCCCGCCTCTACGGCCTGACCCGCGACGAGTTGCGCTACATCCTCGACCCCGCCGATGTCCTGGGCGATGACTACCCCAGCGAAACCTTCCGCGTGCTCAAAAACAAAGAGCTGCGCGAGTTTGGCGAGTACCGCACGCAAAGGCTGGTGCTGGCGGCGTGGGATGCGGGTGCTATTTCTCGCGTATCAATATAAAAATTGAAAGAGGGCAGACCCATGTTTGTATGTATGGACGAGGCATTGATTGCCCAGACTGTGCGTGACGCCAAAAGCCGTGTGGTGCTGTGCATTCCTGGCTTTGGTGACGTGGTGGGCGCCGCTGTCATTGAGGCGCACCAGCGATTGCCGGTTGGGCAATTGCTGATCGTGGTGGACGGTACCGACAAGGCTGCCCGCTTGGGCTACGGTCACTTTGACGCAGTGTTCCAGGTACTGCAGGCGGGCGTGCCCATGCGTCTGGAGCAAGGCCTGCGGCTGGGTGTTTTGGTCGCGGACGAGCAAGGTTGGTGCTTTGCCACGCCTCCTTTGTTGGTCGATGCCACCATGGAGCAGGCCACGGCACCCAACGCGCTGGCGCTTAATCCGTCTCAAATTCAACCGACTCTCTCAGCCTTGGGCTATGTTCCGCCCACGCCGAAGGTGGAGCCGCCGCACGCAGCCGCAAAGAAGCCAGAGGTTGCGGACAAAGCAGAAAACGCCACCAGTACCGAGGCGCCAACGTCCGCAGAGACAGATGATTTGCGCACCATTGGACGTGTTGTGGCCACCATAGAGGCTCTGCAACCGGTGCAGGAAAAACTCCGCATCAATCCGCCACAGGCATTTGACGTGGCGCGTAAGGTGCAAGTGTTCAACTCGCTGGTGGACTTTGTCGAAATTGAAATGACGGGCACGCAACTGGCACACCAAAAGGTGTCGCTGCCATCTAAGTTGCTGTCAGTGGCTGACGATGCCACCCGCAAACGCCTCACCACCAGCTTCAGCCTGATTTCACCGCAAGCCAAAATTGCTGATAAATCCAAAGAGTTGCGCCAGGTACTCGACGCCATCCGAAAAAAATACACGCACTCGGTCGCGCCCTATGGTGTGGTTGCGCTGCGTACGGACCGAGAGCCATTAAGGCAGGCCATCGAACGTGTAGCGGCACAGGTCAAAGCCTACTCAGAGGAAATCAAAAAAGAGTTGGGCAAGGAAATTGACAATTCGCGCAAGCAGTTGGTGGAGAGTTTTTTGCCTGCCCTTGTAAAAAAACCGCCAAAGGACCTTGAGTTCGAGTTGGTATACGGAGGAACTGACAAGCCCATCAAGGAGCAGGTGCGCGATTGGATCAATGACCAGCTGGACAAGTGTTTTCCCGCCGTGGACAGCTTGCTTCAAGATATGGAGGTCAGGCTGGTCATCAAGTCGGTGACCTACGAGATGCTCAAAGAACCCAAATTCCAAAAGCTGGTGCGCGATGCTTATCCCAAGATGGATTGGAATAAGCCGTTCGAAGAGTTTTCTGCAGCCCCATCGCTCGTGCAAGCGACATTGGGATACTGAGTTTGAAATGAATCTACCCATCCCGAAGGTCGAATCCCTCACCGTCGAATTCAAAAGCGACCGCAAACGCCTTCCTGACACGGAGCTGGTCGAGGCCGTGGTGTGCCTGGCCAATGCCGAAGGCGGCGAGCTTTGGCTGGGCGTGGAGGACGATGGCACGCCCACCGGCCTGCACCCAGACCACCGCTTGCTGGCTGGCTTGGCCGGCATGGTGGCGGCGCGCACGTCGCCCTCGGTCAATGTCAGCGTGTTGGCGGTAGAGGTGGGCGGTGTGGCTGTGGCTTGCATCCGCGTGCCCAAGGCCCAGGGCGAGGTGGCCACGCAGGGCGGGGTGTATTTGCGACGGCGCATCAAGCATGACGGCACCCCCGAGTGCGCGCCCATGCTGCCGCACGATCGCACCAGCCGCGCGTCGAGTTTTGGCCTGGTGGATGTGTCGGCCCAACCCGTGGCGGGCGCCACGCTGGCCGACTTTGACCCGCTGGAGCGCGAGCGCCTGCGCCAGGCGGTGCAGCAATATGGCGGCGACCGGGTGCTATTGGAGCTGGACGATGAGGCGCTGGACGGTGCCTTGGGGCTCACGGCCCGCCAGCCCGATGGCAGCCGCCTGCCCACGCTGACGGGGCTGCTGCTGGTGGGGCGCGAGGCAGCGCTGCAGCAGCGGGTGCCCACGCACGAGTTCGCCTTTCAGGTGCTGGCGCAGCAGGCGGTAAAGTTCAACGAGTTCCGCCGCTACCCGCTGCTCAAGGCCGTGGATTGGCTGGAGACCAATTTCCGCCCCTACAACCCCGAGGAGGAGTTGCAGGTAGGGCTATTCCGTGTGCCGGTGCCATTGGTGGACATGGGCGCTTTCCGTGAGGCCGTGGCCAATGCCTTGATCCACCGCGACTACCACCGCCTGGGAGCGATGCATGTGCGGCTGGAGGACGACGCGCTGGTGGTGAGCAACCCCGGCGGCCTGGTGGATGGCGTCACGCTGGCCAACCTGCTGGTGACCGAGCCGCGTCCGCGCAATCGGGCGCTGGCCGATGCCATGAAGCGCATTGGCGTGGTGGAGCGCTCGGGTCGTGGCGTGGACACCATTTACCGGGGGCTGCTCAAGTTTGGCCGCCCGGCGCCCGACTACAGCCGCACCGATGCGCAGAACGTGGTGCTGCGCCTGCCCACCGGTCCGGCCGACTTGGAGTTTCGCCGCCTGGTGGTGGACGAGGAGCGCCGCCGCAATGCCGAACTGCCCATTGATTCGCTGATTGCCCTGGGAGCTTTGCGAGAGCTCAAGCGACTGACGGTGGAAGAACTGGCCGAACGCATTCAGCGCGATGTGGCTTCGGCCAAGCGCACGCTGGAGGCATTGACCGAGGCAGGCTTTGTGGAGGCGCATGGCGCCACGCGCGGGCGCACCTACATGCTGTCGGCCGCTGTGTATGGCGCTGTGGCTGACAAGGCGGCCTACACGCGGCAAGCAGGCTTTGCGCCCATTCAGCACGAGCAGATGGTGCTGAGCTACGTGCGCCAGCATGGGCGCATCAAGCGGGCAGAGGTGATGGAGCTGTGCCGTTTGAGCGAGTGGCAGGCGAAATATTTGCTTAAACGCATGAATGCAGCGGGAAGCATTGTGTTGAACGGGTCTGGCAAAAGTGCGGTGTATGTACTCGGTGCCATCCAAACGGGGTGAATTTCGGATGAATCGGATGAATTCGGGTGGTTTATGGGTGGTTTACGGGTGGTTTATGGATGCGCCGTCCAGTTTTGAGCGCGTATGAACCCCCTGCAACGCGCCCTCATCGAAAAAGTCGGCCACGATAACGGCTTTGAATACGTGCTGCCGGGCGATGTGCAGCATATGGCCCTGGCGTCGGCCCGGCACCCGGCACGGGTGCGCGTGTCGGTGGCGGGGCAGGGCTTCGAGGTGGCAATCGACACCGGCAGTGCCACGCTGGCGCAAGAACTTGCGCGCACCTTTGCCGCGAGCCCCGCGGATGCCACCACGTTTGTGCTGCCGTCCGAAGCCCTGCTGGCCCAATGGCTGCGCCGTGCCGCAGCGTTGTCCCAGGCGCTGCCCAACCAGGCGGTGGCTTCGTTCGAACAGCAAGTGCAGGCCGAGCTGTCGCAGCTGGCCCCGCCCGTGGCGCAGAGCACCGAGGTGCTGCGCATGGTGCGCCAGCGGCTGGGGCAGCAGGCCTACCGCCAGGCCATGCTGGACTATTGGGGGGGCGCGTGTGCGGTCACCGGGCTGGCCCTGGCGCCCGTTTTGCGTGCCAGCCACGCCAAACCCTGGGTCGTGTGCGATAGCGATGCGGAGCGGCTGGATGTTTTTAATGGCTTGCTGCTGGCGCCGCACCTCGATGCGCTGTTCGACCAGTTCTTGCTGAGTTTTGACGAGCATGGCCGTGCGCTCATTTCGCCGCAGTTGGATGTGGCTGCGTGTGAGGTACTGGGGCTGCGACCAACGATGCAGATGCGCTGGATGGCACCGGAGCACCAGCGGTACATGGGGTATCACAGGCAACGGTTTCTCACTGGCCCATAGGGCAACGCAGAAAACCTGGGCCGGTTTTCTTGCGGAGGCGGCGTGGGTGCCAGCGAGCCTCGATGTCCGGTGCCATTTTTTGGCTGACTTGGACATTCTGAGCCGATAAGCTGCTTGCACTTTGGTTTGATCCACAAACGGTATGCATCACCAGCTTCCTTCCCCATCGACCTGTCAGCAGGTCTCGGTCCTTCAGTCGCGGGATTTGGTGGCCGGACTGGGCGCGGCGCCGCGCCATTTGTTGGCCACTTGCCTGGCGTTGTTTGAAGATGGAACCTTGCAGCAGCGCCTGTCAGAGCGCATTGATGCCCTGGGGAAAAGGTGGGCATCCAGAGGCCACCGTGGGCAGGAGGAGGGTGACGCAGCCGCCATGCCGTCTCCCGTGGCTTCGTTGCAGCAGGGCGTGATCGATTGGCAGCAGGCGCCCGTGCCGGACGATGATTTGCGCCTGTTGCTGTGGATGCGTCTGCGTGAGGCCTTCGGGTTGGATGCCTCGACGTTTGGCAGCCTTCGTTCGGCCGGTACGGCCGCCGATGACTTGGTGGCCACTTTGCTGGCTTCGTTGCAGCCGGGCCTGCTCGACAAGGCCAAGGCAGGCTTGGGCATGGAGACCCGCACGGCCCCCGACAGCCTGGACGCCTTGGCCCGCCAGACGCTGGATGAAATGCTGGCCCAGGTCATGCAAGGCGACGATGCCGCCCACGCCACAGCGCGTCAGGCCTTGGTGGCCGATGTTCGGCAGCGGGTGTCGCAGCTTGATCCGACGGTACGCGCCCAACTGCTGGAGGCTATCGGTGCGCGTGAACTGAATGACGACGCCATTCGAACCATCTTGCTTACCGGGGGCGGGCTGGCCTCCTTGGGCACAGCGGTGAGCGTGGCGGGGTTTTCTGCGTACATCCTGGCAGCGCAGGCTTCGGCATTCATTCCGCTGGTAAGTGGCCCAGCGCTGGTGTCTTTTGTGGCGGTGCTTTCCAACCCGGTCACCATTGTGCTGGCCACGCTGGGCACAGGATGGTGGGCCGCGCGTTCTGCCAATCAAAAGATCCAGGCCGCCATCGCCATGCGGGTGATTGCGTTGCTGGCGCTCAACGGTTTGACGGCGGGTAACGCTGGCTTGCGGGCCATGGCGCAGGCTTTTGGTCGTGTGTCTGAGCTCGACCGCCTGGGGACACTGCCGCGCAGCGTGCATGAGCGCTACCGGGGCGACTGGGCCTTGATTTGCCCCGCCCATCGCGACCCAGTGGCCTTGCGCCCCGAGGTTGCCCGGATGATGGAGCGCGGTTTGCCCGGTCAGCCAGAGGCGGACGGCTGGGCCCGTGTGATGCGCGAGGGTGACGGTGCGCATTCCGACATGGCTGCCATGTCAGCGTTGACGCTGGGCGAGCTTTTGTACCACCTGCATGTGCTTAACCCGCAGGTGCTGCAGGCGGCCGATTTTTCGCGAATTCCTGACCTTTCCGATCCGTTGGAATTCGGCGCGTTTGCCCATGCCGTGGCTTCGCTGGGCGTCGAGGCCCAGTTGGGTGCCATCAGCAACTTGAAGGGCTATGTGGCGGAACAGGTGGTTGCGAGCCAGTTGGTACAGCAAGGGCACATTGTTGAGTTTCCGGCCACAGCCAATGAGCCAGGCTGGGATTTGATGGTGGATGGCATCAAGTTCCAGGTGAAAAACGCGGCTGATCTGTCATTGTTGGAGCAGCATTTTGAGCGCTACGACTACCCAGTTCTGGCCAATGCCGAGGTGGCGGAGATGCTGGCCCTAGCGGATGAAAAAGGGCAGCTGCCGGAGTGGGCCAGTCAGGTCCATTTTGTCGAGGGCTATAGCCAGGAAGGGGTGCAACATGTCACGGAGCACACGCTGGATGCGGGGGACGCATTGCTGCACCCCCATGTGCCTGCGTTTGCTGTGGTGCTGAGTGCCCTGCGCGAATGGCAGCGATACAGCGCGGGGCAAACCACGGCTTCATTGGCGCTGCAGGAGGTGATGATCAATGGATCGATTCGAGCGGGCCTGGCGGTGGCGGGCAATTTCGCTGGTGTGACCATTGGCCTGCTCGTGTTTGGCCCTGCCGGTGGTTTGGTGTTGGGCTCGGTCTTGCCCATACTGAGCCGCACACAATCGGAGCGCGCTAAGGCCTTGGCCGACAAGGTGGTGCGTGGCAAGGGTTACATGGTTTGGCAGGAGCAAGCTTGTCAGGCGCATAGAACCCTGGTCGAGCGACTGGAGTCAGGTTTGAAGGACAAGGCAGAACGGCTGAAGTTACGCACAACTTCAGGAACAGACTTTGCGACGGACTACGTAAGGTGGCGGCTGAACGATGAGCTGCGCTTTCTGCGCGAGACATGGCTGCGTTTGCAGACCATTTCTCAGGGGGCCGAGTCGGATATTGAGGCCGCCGCCGAAAAACTGCTGTTGTGGATCGGTACTTGCACGCTACATCCTGCGGTGTATCAGGTCGAGTTGATGCAGTGGCTGCGCGTCATGGAGCTGCGCCCCACCTTGGGGCAAAACCTGGCGGAGAAAGGCCAATCTGGCTTGACGGGGTTGCGTGACTTCTTTGCTGGGGTCAAAGAAGGCTGGGAAGAGGGCCGGAGCAAATTCAGGCCGTAGGCAAGAGTAGGCCAACATCTGCGGGAAGAAGCCAGCATCCACGGTGCTTCCACTCCCATGCAAAAAATCGTCTTACATCCGCCCTTACATCGGACGGAAAAAGAAAAACCCCGCTATCTTTTGGATAGCGGGGTTTCCTTTACTGACTTGGTGCCGGAGAGATGAATCGAACACCCGACCTTCTCATTACGAATGAGCTGCTCTACCGACTGAGCTACACCGGCGTAAGCCTGCGATTATAGCTTGGAATGATAGCTTGTCACCCGCTCCACCTCATTTTTTGAACCCAGGATCACGCTGACGCGTTCATGCAACTGGGTGGGCTGGATGTCCAGGATGCGTTGCTTGCCGTTGGTGGCGGCGCCGCCTGCTTGCTCGATGAGCCAGCCCATGGGGTTGGCTTCGTACATCAGGCGCAGCTTGCCGGGCTTGTGGGGTTCGCGCTTGTCCCAGGGGTACATGAAGATGCCGCCACGCGTCATGATGCGGTGCACGTCGGCCACCATGCTGGCGATCCAGCGCATGTTGAAGTCCTTGCCGCGCGGGCCTTCCTTGCCTTGCAGGCATTCGTCGATGTAGCGCTTGACCGGCTCGTCCCAGTGGCGCATGTTGCTCATGTTGATGGCGAATTCCTTGGTGTCCTCGGGAATGCGCACATTTTCTTGCGTCAGCACGAACGAGCCCTGTTCGCGGTCGAGCGTGAACATGGCCACGCCGTCGCCCACCGTGAGCACCAGCGTGGTCTGTGGTCCGTAAACGCAATAACCGGCAGCCACCTGCTGGTTGCCAGGCTGCAGGAAGTCGCCCTCGTCCACGTCGCGGTCGTCTTCGGGCATCTTGAGCACGCTGAAGATGGTGCCAATGCTCACGTTGACGTCAATGTTGCTGGAGCCGTCGAGGGGATCGAACAGCAGCAGGTATTCGCCCTTGGGGTAGCGGTTGGGCACCACGTAGATGCCGTCCATTTCCTCGCTGGCCATGCCAGCCAGATGGCCGCCCCATTCGTTGGCTTCGATGAGCACTTCGTTGGCAATGATGTCGAGCTTTTTCTGGATTTCGCCTTGCACGTTCTCGCTCTCGGCACTGCCGAGAACGCCACCGAGGGCGCCTTTGTTGACGGCGTGGCTGATGCTCTTGCAGGCACGCGCCACCACTTCCAGCAGCAGACGCAATTGCCCGGGGATGAGGCCGTCCACGCGCTGCTGTTCGACCAGGTAGCGGGTCAGGCTGATGTTTTTTGCCATCTCAGAGTTTCCTTTCATTAATCCAGCATGTCACTGCACGCCCCGCGCAGCCGGTAAAACTGGCGCGTCCAAGGCCAGTGCCACCGTGGAACCGGCTTTGCCGGGCCAGGGTGGCGTCCCCCTTGGGGGACGGCGCGAAGCGACACAGGGGGCACTTATTCAGCCAGTGCGCGGGTGACGACCTCGCGCACGTCGTTGCTCAGGTCGGGGCGTGCGGCCACGCGGGCGATGGCCTCGCGGGCGCCGCTGCGCCAGGGTTCGGCCAGCTTTTTCCAGCGGTCCAGGGCGCGCGCCAGGCGTGCGGCCACCTGCGGGTTGATGGCGTCGAGCTCGATCACGCGGTCGCTCCAGAACACGTAGCCGGCCGCGTCGGCGCGGTGGAACGCTCCGGGGTTGGCGCTGCAGTAGCTGAAGATCACGCTGCGCGCGCGGTTGGGGTTCTTGAGGCTGAAGTCCGGGTGCTGCATGAGCTGGCGCACGGCGGGCAGCACATTGCCGCCGCGGTCGGGCGCGCCTGCCTGCAGGGCAAACCACTTGTCGATGACCAGGGGTTCGTCCTTGAACAGGGCATGAAAGCGCGCCAGGGCCGGGGCCGCCAGTTCACTGCCGCTGGCCACCAGCGCGGTGAGGGCGTTGAAGCGGTCGGTCATGTTGGCCGCCACCTTGAAGCGCTGGTAGGCCTTGCCGGGCCACACCACATCGCCAGTGCGACGGGCGGCGATGCACAGCATGTGCAGCGCCAGCCCGCTGAGCGCGCGGCGGCCCGACGACACCGGGTCAGGGCGGTAGCCGCCGGTGTCCTGGTTTTGCTCCCAGGCCTGTTCCCAGTCGGCCTGCAGGGCCAGTGCCAGCTGCTCGCGCATGGCTTCGCGCACGGCATGGATGCGCTGCGGGTCCACCACATCGAGCTGCTCGGCGATGTAGGTTTCGGACGGCAGCGTGAGCACCAGTTCCTTGAAGGCCGCGTCCAGCGCCGGGTTGCGCAGCACGCTGCGCATGGCTTCGATGAAGTCGGTACCAAGAATTTGATGATCAAAACTGCCGCTAGCGCTTGTTGCATAAGCGCTATCAGCTATTGCATTGATAGCGGTGCGCAGCGCCAGGCGCTGGCCTGCTTCCCAGCGGTTGAAGGCGTCGGCATCGTGCGCCAGCAGCGTGAGCAACTGGGCATCGGTGTACTCGATGTCCAGCACCACGGGGGCGCTGAAGTTGCGCAGCAGCGAGGGCACCGGCTCGGCATCCACATGCACGAAGGTGAGCGTTTGCGTGGGCTCGGTGAGCACCACGGTGCGCGATGCGGCGCCTGCGGCGCTTTCGCCCGCCATCTGCAAGGGCAGGGCATCGCCGCTGGCACTGAGCAGGCCCAGCTCCACCGGAATGACGAACGGCTCCTTGGCGCTCTGGCCGGGCGTAGGGACGCAGCTTTGCGTGAGCGTGAGCGTGTAGCTGCGGGCAGCAGCGTCGTACTGGCCCGTGGCCTGCACGCGGGGCGTGCCGGCCTGGCTGTACCAGCGCTTGAACTGGGGCAGCAGGCGCGCGAGGTCGCTGGTGGGGTTGGCGTCGGCAATCGCCTGGGCGAAGTCGTCGCAGGTCACGGCCTGGCCGTCGTGGCGCGCGAAATACAGCTTCATGCCCTTGGCAAAGCCTTCGCGGCCCACCAGGGTGTGCATCATGCGCACCACCTCGGCACCCTTTTCGTAGATGGTGACGGTGTAGAAATTGTTGATCTCGATGTAGCTGTCGGGCCGCACCGGGTGGGCCATGGGGCCGGCGTCTTCGGGGAACTGGGCGGTGCGCAGCACACGCACATCTTCAATGCGCTTGACGGCGCGGGCCGACGGGCTGCCGGCCAGATCCTGGCTGAACTCCTGGTCGCGAAAGACCGTGAGGCCTTCCTTCAGCGAGAGCTGGAACCAGTCGCGGCAGGTGACGCGGTTGCCGGTCCAGTTGTGGAAGTATTCGTGGCCGACCACGCTTTCGATGTTGCCGAAGTCGGTGTCGGTGGCGGTGGACTCGCTGGCCAGAACGTACTTGGTGTTGAAGATGTTCAGGCCCTTGTTCTCCATGGCGCCCATGTTGAAGTCGCTGGTGGCGACGATCATGAAGCGCTCCAGGTCCAGCGGCAGGCCGAAGCGGGCTTCGTCCCAGGCCACGCTGTACATCAGCGAGTTCATGGCGTGCTCGGTCTTGCCCAGGTCGCCGGGGCGCACATACACCTGCAGCAGGTGCTCGGTGCCCGAGCGGCTCTTGATCTTCTGCTCGCGCGCCACCAGCTTGCCCGCCACCAGGGCGAACAGGTAGCAGGGCTTTTTGTGCGGATCGACCCATTTGGCAAAGTGACGACCATCGTCCAGCGCACCGCTGTCCACCAGGTTGCCGTTGGAGAGCAGCACCGGGTACAGCATCTTGTCGGCGCGCAGCGTGACGGTGTAGCTGGCCATCACGTCCGGGCGATCCAGGAAATAGGTGATGCGCCGAAAGCCCTCGGCCTCGCACTGCGTGAAGAACGTGCCCTGGCTCACATACAGGCCCATGAGCTGCGTGTTCTTGGCCGGCGCGCAGGTGGTGAAGATTTCCAGATCGAAGGGCTCGGTGCCTTCGGGCAGGTTCTCCAACACCAGCTGGTTGCCATCCATCTTGAACGAGGTGCCGCCGCCATTGACCATGACGCGTGCCAAGTTCAGCTCTTCGCCGTCCAGGCGCAGCGGCTGCGCGGCCACGTCCGGGTTGCGGCGCAGGCGCATCTTGTTGAGCACGCGGGTCTTGGCGGGGTCCAGGTCGAACGTCAGGTCGACGGTGTCGATCCACCAAGCCGGGGCCTGGTAGTCGGCGCGGTGAATGGCGGGCGCTGGGCCCTGGCCGTCACGCATTTGCAACATGGGTTTTCCTTAAACGCCCTGCTTGAGGGAGGCTTCGATGAATGCGTCGAGGTCGCCGTCCAGCACCTTCTGGGTGGCAGAGATTTCGACGTTGGTGCGCAGGTCCTTGATACGGCTGTTGTCCAGCACATAGCTGCGAATCTGGTGGCCCCAGCCGACATCGGTTTTGGTGTCTTCCAGCTTCTGCGCCTCTTCCTGGCGCTTGCGCATCTCGAAATCGTAGAGCTTGGAGCGCAGGCGCTGCCAGGCAATGTCGCGGTTGCCGTGCTGGCTGCGGCCATCCTGGCACTGCACCACGATGCCCGTGGGCATGTGCGTCAGGCGCACGGCCGAATCGGTCTTGTTGATGTGCTGGCCGCCCGCGCCCGATGCGCGGTAGGTGTCGGTGCGCACATCGGCCGGGTTGATGTCGATCTGGATCGAGTCATCGATCTCGGGGTAGACGAACAGGCTGGCAAAGCTGGTGTGGCGCCCGCCCGAGCTATCGAACGGGCTCTTGCGCACCAGGCGGTGCACGCCGGTTTCGGTGCGCAGCAGACCATAGGCGTATTCGCCTTCGATCTTGATCGTGGCGCTCTTGAGCCCGGCGACGTCGCCCGGCGTTTCTTCTTCGACCGTGGTCTTGAAGCCCTTGCGCTCGGCGTACTTGAGGTACTGGCGCAGCAGCATGCTGGCCCAGTCGCAAGCCTCGGTGCCGCCGGCGCCGGCCTGGATGTCGACAAAGCAGTTGAGCGGATCGGCTTCCATGCGGAACATGCGCCGGAACTCGAGCTGTTCGATCTCGGGTTTGAGCTTGGCGGTTTCGGCTTCGATGGTCATCAAGCCCGCTTCGTCGCCTTCTTCCTTGCTCATGTCGTAGAGCTCGCTGTTGTCGGCCAGCTCACGCGTGAGTTTGTCGAGCGTGAGTACCACGCCGTCCAGGGATTTCTTTTCCTTGCCCAGCTCCTGGGCTTTCTTGGGATCGTTCCAGACCGAAGGGTCTTCGAGCGATGCGTTTACCGTGCGCAGGCGTTCAAATTTGGCATCGAAGTCAAAGATACCTCCGTAACTCTTGCGTTCGCACG
This sequence comes from Acidovorax sp. JG5, assembly GCF_017939685.1. Taxonomy (NCBI): domain Bacteria; kingdom Pseudomonadati; phylum Pseudomonadota; class Betaproteobacteria; order Burkholderiales; family Comamonadaceae; genus Acidovorax; species Acidovorax sp. JG5. The sequence goes on along the minus strand of NZ_JAGKSE010000022.1, from coordinate 16,315 downwards.
GCCAGGTCGTTGAGGGTGTTGCCAATGAGGTTGATACGTTCTGCGTCCATGGTGTTGTCCTGGGTGTCTTGTGGAATAACCCGTGATTTTCTCATGGGAGCAGATCCCCGGTGCCCAAGGCCCTGCGGCCAGCCGGGCGGCCACGGCGATCACCGGGATATCGCCCAAAAAATATCAAAAAAGATAGCTGCTTGCGCTTGGTACATAAGCGCTAGAGCCATTTTCTTTATATATCACCCACAAACTGCTCGATCAGTGCCGCCACGGCTTCGGGCTGGTCGTGGTGCAGCATGTGGCCGGCGTCGGGCACCACCGCAATGCGGCAGTTGCGTACATGGGTCAGGCGCTGGTGGTATTCGTCCAGGCTGTATTGGCCCTTCGACCACCGGCCCAGGCTGTCGTCGCCAGCCTCTACGGCCAGCGTGGGCGCGCTGATGGCTTCGTAAAGCGCCAGCACTTCGTCCAGGCGAAACAACTGCGCGCTGGTGACCTTGTGCGCCGGGTCGCCCAGGATTTCCCACTGCCCGCCGGCCTTGGGCGCGGCCCAGTGCCGGGCCAGCCAGTCGGCCTTGTCCTGCGACAGGCGCGGGTTGGTCTTCATGAGGCGCTGGGCCACGCTGGCCGCGCTGTCATAGGCCTTGAGCGCCATCCCGCCCTGCGGCAGCTGCTTCATCTCGTCCAGCCACTGCGCATAGCGCGCCGGCGCCTGGCTGGGCCGGGTGGCGGGCAGGCCGAAGCCTTCGAGGTTGACCAGGCGCCGAATGCGCGCGGGCCGCACGCCCGCATACAGCATGGCCACGTTGCCGCCCATGCTGTGCCCCACCAGATCGACGGGCTGCTCGCCCACCATCTGGTCCAGTAGCTGGTCGAGGTCGGCCAGGTAGTCGGCAAACACATAGTGATCGCAGGGCGAGGGCAGGCGGCTTTGGCCAAAGCCGCGCCAGTCGGGCGCAATGATCTGGCGCCCCGCCGCAAAGGCCTCGGAGAACGCATCCACGACGAACTGGTAGGACGCGCCCACATCCATCCAGCCATGCACCAGCACCAGCGGGGTGCTGCCGGGCCGGGCCTCGCCCCACAGATGCAGGTGGTAGCGCAGCGTGCGCAGGGGGATGGAGTGGCTGCGGTGCGGGCGGAGTGGTGTGTACATGGCGGCATTATTGGGGGCGCTGCAGCCGATGGCTGTCAACCACAAGACTGCCGGGTGCTGGCCGATTGCGCCGGCTTTTGCGGGCAGGGAATGCCCCCCTGGCGGACTGAGCGATCCGTTGCCGGCAAGCGGCCATGCCAAAGCAGCTCTTACACTGCGGCACATCATTTTTGGAGCCTGCATGAAAACCATCCAGCTCGGTCAGAGCGACCTGCATGTCACCCCCATCTGCCTGGGCACCATGACCTTTGGCGAGCAGGTGAGCGAGGCCGATTCCCATGCCATCCTCGATCGCTCGCTTGCGCGCGGGGTCAACTTCATCGACACGGCCGAGATGTATGCCGTGCCGGCCCGGGCGCCCACCTTTGGCGCCACCGAAACCATCATCGGCAACTGGTTTGCCAAGAACCCGGGCGCGCGCCAGAAGCTGGTGCTGGCCAGCAAGGTGGCCGGGCCTTCGCGCGGCATGCCCTGGATTCGCGAAGGCAAAGGCATGACGGCCGCCGACATCGTGGCCTCGTGCGAGGGCAGCCTGCGGCGCCTGCAGACCGATGTGATCGACCTCTACCAAATCCACTGGCCCGAGCGCCATGTGCCGGCCTTTGGCACCAAATACTACGACCCGGCCAAGGAAACCGAGCAGACGCCCATCCACGAGCAGCTGCAGGCGCTGGCCGGGCTGGTCAAGGCCGGCAAGGTGCGACACATTGGCCTGTCCAACGAAACGCCCTACGGCGTGTACGAGTTCGTGCGCCTGGCTCAGCAGCATGGCCTGCCGCGCGTGGCCACGGTGCAGAACCCCTATTGCCTGATCAACCGCAGCTACGACAACGCGCTCGACGAAACCTGCCACCGCCTGAGCGTGTCGCTGCTGGCCTATTCGCCGCTGGGCTTTGGCCTGCTCACGGGCAAGTACGACGCCAGCGGCATCGAGGGGCCGGGCGCGCCCCAGGGCGCCCGCATTGCCAGCTATGAATCGGTGCGCAAGCAACGCTGGGGCCGCCCCGAGGCGCTGGCCGCCGCGCGCCGCTACAACCAGCTCGCGCGCGAGCATGGCCTGACGCCCACGCAGCTGGCGCTGGCCTTTTGCTACACCAACTGGCGCGTGGCCAGCACCATCATCGGCGTGACCTCGCTGGCGCAGCTCGACGAAGACCTGGCCGCCTGGGGCACCGCGCTGTCGCCCGAGTTGCTGGCGGCCATCGACCAGATTCGTTGGCAGGTGGGCGACCCCGCTATTTGAGATGAAATCAGCCTGCAGCGCTTGCTGGTAAAGCGCTATTAGCTATTGTTTTTGAAGTAATCATGGCCAAGAAAGACGGCAAGGGCGTGCATGTGAGCGAGACCCCCGCCACGCAAATGCTCAAGGCACACCAGGTGGCGTTCACTGAACACCCCTATGACTATGTGGAGCATGGCGGCACCGCGCACAGCGCGGCCAGCCTGGGGCTTGCTGAGCACATGGTCGTCAAGACCCTGGTGATGCAGGACCAGGACGCCAAGCCACTCATTGTGTTGATGCACGGCGACTGCAAGGTGTCCACCAAGAACCTGGCGCGGCAGATCGGCGCCAAATCGGTCGAGCCGTGCAAGCCCGAGGTAGCTAACCGCCACAGCGGCTACCTGGTGGGCGGCACCTCGCCGTTTGGCACGCGCAAGGCCATGCCGGTGTACATCGAAGCATCGGTGCTGGAGCTGCCGCGCATTGCCATCAATGGCGGGCGGCGCGGTTATCTGGTGCAGATCGACCCGCAGGTGTGCGTTCAGTTGCTGGGTGCCACGCCGGTGCACTGCGCGCTGGCAGAATAGGCCGCCCCGGCGTGCCTGCGCCGCGTTGTTGTTCCCCCGAAGGAGTTGATTTGAACGCCGTGTATCCCGTCCTTGCCGCTTTGGCTGCCTATTTGCTGGGCTCGCTGTCGTTTGCAGTCATCGTGACGCGCCTGATGGGGCTGAACGACCCGCGCACCTATGGCAGCAAGAACCCCGGCGCCACCAATGTGCTGCGCTCGGGTAGCAAGGCCGCCGCGATTGTCACGCTGCTGCTCGATGCGGTGAAGGGATGGCTGCCCGTGGTGCTGGTGCGCTGGTTTGGCAAGCCTTACGGCATGGAAGACGGCACGGTTGCGCTGGTGGGGCTGGCGGCTTTTCTGGGGCATCTGTGGCCCGTGTTCTTTCGCTTTGAGGGCGGCAAGGGCGTGGCCACCGCTTTAGGGGTGCTGCTGGGCATCAGCGGCTGGCTGGGGCTGGCCACGGCGGCCACCTGGCTCATCGTGGCATTTTTCTTTCGCTATTCGTCGCTGGCCTCGCTGGTGGCGGCGGTGTTTGCGCCGGTGTATTACCTGCTGGTCAGCGGCGTGGCATGGTATGCCGAAGCCAGCATTGCCGTGGCCATTGCCATCATGTCCGCGCTGCTGGCCTGGCGCCACAAGGACAACATCCGGCGCCTGATCGAAGGCAAGGAATCGCGCCTGGGCCGGTCCAAGGCGGCCCCTGCGCCCAAGCACAAGCCGTAGCGCGCGTCGCCTGGCATTTTTCGGGCACCTTTGGTGCGTGCCCCGACGGGCGTCTCAGAGCGGTTGGCGGCTCAGAGCGCCCCGGACGCGGTCACCAGTCCCATCAAGCCCGAGTTGTGCTTTGACGCCGCATACAAGCCCAGCCGCACCATCGTGCGGTGGTTGAGCTCCACCGTCACGGCGGAGCGGGCCAGTGCCGACTGGATGCGCGGCTTGCCCGTGGTGCCCGTGTGGTAGATGCCCGGCCGCGCGTGGTGCGCTCCCGCACGGTCGAGCAGGCTTGCCACGAGGGGCTGGTTGGCCTTTTCGCCCCGGCGCAGCACGATGGCTGTGTCGCCGTTGTCCAAGCGCACAAAGGTGCCGGGCGGGCACAGGCCCACGGAGCGCACCAGCGTGTAGCTCACCTCGTCGCGCTGATCGACTTCGTTGCCCACGATGGCGCGCACCGAGTCGGTGGCGCTGCGGCCGGGGCGCGACTTGCGGGGGCTGATCATGGCGGCATAGCGGTCGATGGTGCCCAGGATGCGGGTCAGCCGGTCTTGCGGCTCCTGGTTGGCCAGCGGCACGCGGTCGGAGATGCTGGCATGGTGCTGGCCTACCACGTCCAGCCAGAGGCTGTCGGTGATGAACAGGCGTTCCAGCAAGGCCTGGCTTTCCTGGGGGTGGTTGCGAATCGCATCTTGCTGTGTGGCACTGGGCTTTTCGCGCTGCTCGGACAGCAGGTCCTGCAGCGCCGTCATGCCGATGTTCATGGTGAGGGCGGCGCGCACCAGGCTGTCGCGCTCTTGCGTGGGCAGTTGCAACGCTTGCGCCATGATGTGGCACAGGGTGCCACACACCACGGCGTGCGAGGCGCTGTAGCCCACCGTGGAGGTCGAGGCCAGCTGGAACATCAAGTACAGCGCGGCGTCGATATCGTGGGCCACCAGGTCTTGCAGCCAGTGGTCGAGCTGGCGCACCTTGGCCGGAAAATCCTGCACCCGCAGCGGCGCAGAAAGCACGATCGACAATGCCGACTCCAGATCGGACCACAGGCTCAGCAGGTCTTCGTACTCGTCATCGTGGCGCTGGTTGCCAGGGGAATGTCGGACGGACATGGGCAGTGGGTCAGTGGCGCTTTTCCAGCACCATCTGGTCGTTCGTGCGGGTCATCTGGAACTCGGTCAGAAAGCTGTTGCCCAGCAGCACAAAGGGCATGGGTTGTGGCGTGACGATGGCGTCAACGCCAAACACTTCAACGTCGCCGATGCGCACCGAATCGAGTTTCATGCGCCAGCCCTGGGCCACGCCGTTGGCGGTGTTCATGCGCACGGGCTGGCCGCTCATGTAATTAAGGCCCATGCGCTCCGCATCGGGGCGGCCAATGGCCACGGTGGAGGCGCCCGTGTCCACCATGTATTGCATCGTGCTGCCGTTGATGGTGCCGCTGTTGACAAAATGCCCCCGGCTGTCGGCCGTCAGCACAACGCGCCGGCTCCCGCTCTTGCTGCCCACGCTTACTGGTGCTTCGCCCAGGTGCAGGGTGCGCCGGGCGCCCGCGATTTCCACCACGGCCTGGTCCTTGCCGACGGCAACCACTTTCACGTCCTGATGGGATTCGCCAGCCGCAACACCCCGGGGCGCGCTGTTGTTCACGATCAGCAGGGCCTTGGTGCCCAGAATGCCGCCCAACGCCACCGTTTGTGCGTGCGCCAACAGGGGCACCAGCAGTGCGGCGGCCAGCAGCGCAGCGGCGGGGCGAAACAGGTGCTTTTTCATGGTGAGCGGCTGGTGCGCGATGGTGCAATGCGTGGGGCGGCAAGGGGGCGGTGATATCGGCCAGACCCGCAGGTCAGTCGCGGAAGTTGTCAAACGACAGCGGCACGTCGTTGATCTCCTTGCGGATCAGCGCCATGGCCGCCTGCAGGTCGTCGCGCTTGGCGCCGGTGACACGCACCTTGTCCTCCTGGATGGCGGCCTGCACCTTGAGCTTGCTTTCCTTCATGAGCTTTTGCAGCTTCTTGGCCAGCTCGCTCTCGATGCCGTTGCGCACCTTGATGACCTGCTTGACCTTGTCGCCACCCATTTTCTGCACATCGCCCATGTCCAGAAAGCGCACATCCACGTTGCGCTTGGTGAGCTTGTTGCGCAGCACGTCCTCGATCTGGGTGAGCTGGAACTCGGCATCGCCCACCATGGTGATTTCCTTGTCCTTGATTTCAATGCTGGCCGAGGTGCCCTTGAAATCAAAGCGGGTCGTGATCTCTTTCACGGTGTTTTCCACCGCATTCTTCACTTCAACGAGGTTGGCTTCACAGATGGTGTCAAAAGAGGGCATGGCGGTTCGTAGTCTCTGGAAAAACGGGGTGGGCCGGACAGGCGCGCAGGCCCCCGGTGCGACAATCGGACCAATGGTAGTCGAGAAAAACGTCCCTTTGCAGCCCTGCAACACCTTTGGCATCGCCGCACGCGCCCACACCCTGGTTCGGGTGCGTTCCGTGGCAGATTTGCACGCCGTCCTGGCAGATCCCCAACGGGCCCCTTTGCCGAAATTTGTGCTGGGCGGGGGCAGCAACATCATCCTGACGGGCGATGTCAAACCCGTGGTGCTGAAGATGGAGATCAAGGGCCTGCGCCTGGTGCAAGAAACCGACCGCGCCTGGATCGTCGAGGCGGGCGCGGGCGAGGTGTGGCACGACACCGTGGCCTGGACGCTGGCGCAGGGATTTGCGGGGCTCGAAAACCTGGCGCTGATTCCTGGCACGGTGGGTGCCTCGCCGGTGCAGAACATCGGTGCCTATGGCGTGGAGCTACAAGACCGTTTTGAGTCGCTGGATGCGGTGGACCTGGCCACCGGCCAAAGTTTCACGCTCGATGCGGCCCAATGCGCCTTTGGCTACCGCGACTCCGTTTTCAAGCACGCACCTTCCGAATCGACGGACGGCAGCGGCCTGCCGCGCGGCATGGGCCTGGCGGGCCGCGCCGTGATCACCCATGTGCGCTTTCGGCTGCCCAAGCCGTGGAAACCGGTGCTCGGGTATCTCGATCTGGAGCGGCGCCGGGCCGAGGCCGGTGTCGACCAGCCCACGGCGCAGCAGATCTTCGACTGGGTGTGCGACATCCGCCGTGCCAAGCTGCCCGACCCGGCCGTGCTGGGCAACGCCGGCAGCTTCTTCAAGAACCCCACCGTGACGCCTGAGCAGTGCGCCGACATCATTGCGCGCGACCCGAAAATCGTGCACTACCCCATGCCCGATGGCAGCATCAAGCTGGCCGCCGGCTGGCTGATCGACGCCTGTGGCTGGAAGGGCAAGTCCATCGGCAAGGCCGGCGTGTACGAAAAGCAGGCGCTGGTGCTGGTCAACCGCGGCACACCGGACGACAGCGTGACCGGCGGCGAGGTGATGACGCTGGCGCGCGCCATCCAGACCAGCGTGTACGAGCGCTTCGGCATCCGGCTGGAGCCCGAGCCGGTGGTGTGGTGATTGACACCTTTCGTGCTTCAATATTTATAGCTGCTTGCGCTTTATCTGTAAGCGCCAAAGGCTAATAAGACCATGAAAAAACCGCCCGAAGGCGGTTTTTGTTTATTGGCTGAGCGGCAAGGCAGCTCGTTCAGGATTCGTCGCTCAGCTGGGGCAGTGGCGAACCCTGGCCCAGGGTCAGCAGGCCGGACTTGGCATAGGTCATCAGCTTGGCGCGCGTGTCCACGATGTCCAGGTTGCGCATGGTCAGCTGGCCAATGCGGTCCAGCGGCGAGAACGGCGCGTCTTCCACCTTTTCCATCGACAGGCGCTCGGGTGCGTAGGTCAGGTTGGGGCTTTCGGTGTTGAGCAGCGAATAGTCGTTGCCGCGGCGCAGCTCCACCGTGACGGTGCCGGTGATGGCGCGCGCCACCCAGCGCTGAGCGGTTTCGCGCAGCATGATGGCCTGGGGGTCGAACCAGCGGCCCTGGTAAAGCAGGCGGCCCAGTTTCAGGCCGTTCATGCGGTACTGCTCGATAGTGTCCTCGTTGTGGATGCCGGTCACCAGGCGCTCGTAGGCGATGTGCAGCAGCGCGAGACCCGGGGCCTCGTAGATGCCGCGGCTCTTGGCCTCGATGATGCGGTTTTCGATCTGGTCGCTCATGCCCAGGCCGTGGCGGCCGCCGATGCGGTTGGCTTCCAGGATCAGCTCCACCGGGTCGGTGTATTCCTTGCCGTTCAGGGCCACGGGCTGGCCTTCGTTGAACGTGACGGACACTTCCTCGGCCTTGACTTCGACCTCTGGCTTCCAGAACGCCACGCCCATGATGGGGTTGACGATGCGGATGCCGCTGTTCAGAAACTCCAGGTCTTTGGCCTCGTGCGTGGCGCCCAGCATGTTGCTGTCGGTGCTGTAGGCCTTTTCGGCGCTCATCTTGTAGCCAAAGCCTTCTTTGGTCATGAAAGCCGACATTTCGGCGCGGCCGCCGAGCTCGTCGATGAACTGCTGGTCCAGCCAGGGCTTGTAGATCTTGAGCAGCGGGTTGGTGAGCAGGCCGTAGCGGTAAAACCGCTCGATGTCGTTGCCCTTGAAGGTCGAGCCGTCGCCCCAGATGTGGACGTCGTCCTCCTTCATGGCCGACACCAGCATGGTGCCCGTGACGGCGCGGCCCAGCGGCGTGGTGTTGAAGTAGGTCACGCCGGCGGTGCTGATGTGAAAGGCCCCGGCCTGCAGCGCGGCGATGCCTTCGTGGGCCAGTTGCGTGCGGCAGTCGATCAGGCGGGCGGCCTCGGCGCCATATTCCATGGCCTTGCGCGGGATGGCGTCGTAGTCGGGCTCATCGGGCTGGCCCAGGTTGGCCGTGTAGGCGTAGGGCAGGGCGCCCTTGTTCTTCATCCAGCGCAGGGCCGCGCTGGTGTCCAGGCCACCGGAAAACGCGATGCCGACCTTCTGGCCGAGGGGGAGGTGTTGGAGGATGGTTGCCATGGAATTTTCTCAAAAATGATAGCTGCTTGCGCTTGCTGCATAAGCGCTAGAGGCCAAAAATGCTCTGAATTTCAGCCGAAATGGCAGATGTAGTGATAGGCCTCGGTCACGCGGATGTCGAACTTCGAGTTGCCCGGCACGCTGAATTGCTCGCCCGCGCCAGACTTCACCCAGATGTCGGAGCCGTCGAGCTTGTATTCGCACGAACCGCCCACGCCTTCCATGATCTCGGGCGCGCCGGTGTTGAACGTCAGCGTGGCGGGCAGGATCACGCCCACCGACTTCTTCGTGCCGTCGGGGAAGGTGATGCCGTGGCTCACGCACTTGCCGTCGAAATACACACTGGCCTTGGTCGTGACGGACACGCCGTCGATTTTTTCGGTGGTCATGGTTGCGCGGGTAGATAGATTGTGGGAAACCCAAGATTTTAGGGCAGGGGGCGTGGCCGCAGGGCGGCGTCGTCCGCGCTGGCTGGGGTTTGCTGGCGTGGCGGGCAAAAAAAAGAGCCCCATGCAGGGGCTCGGGTGCCGCTGGGCGCTGGATGCTGTTCAGCGCCAGTAAGGGTTGCGGTGGGCCGGGTAGTAGGGGCGGCCATAGCCGTATTCGATCACCGTGACTGGCGGGCTCGCGTAGGTAGGTTGCGCCGGATAGGCGGGCTGGGCCGTGTAAGTGGACGTGACCACCCCGGGCTGCGAATACACACCCTGTGGTCCATAAGAATTGGGCTGGGTGGAATAGTTTTGTCCCGGGTTGCCGTTCAGCGGCTGGACGCTGACGGGGATCCAGCCACCCGGATCGGTTGGGGTGCGGGTGCTGTACTGGCGTCCGGCATATTCATACACCACGTCGTAACCCATGGTGCGGTTCTCGTAATACGTCTCGGTGGTGCAGCGCTGCACGTTCTGGTATTGGGGCTGGCCACTGCCTTCAATCTGGTTGCCCAGCACGGCGCCGCCGATGAGGCCTATGGCGGTGGCTGCCGCGCGCCCGCCGCCATGGCCCACGGCGTTGCCGGCCGCGCCCCCGGCGATGGCGCCCAGCAAGGCGCCCGCGCCCGAGTTGCGCGAGCCGTTATAGACCGTTTCGTTGCCGCACACCTGCTGCGGAATGCCCACTTGCTGCACCACGGGCGTGGCCGACAGCACGCGGCCTTGTTCCTGCGCTGCCGCGACAGTGGCCACGGCGGCCAGAACGGAAAATAGGGCGATCTTTTTCATGACAAAACTCCTGACGGTTCGGTGCATAACGCACCAGACCGGGAAAAAGTTTAGGCGCGCCGCGTCAATCACTCGGCTCGGGCCCGTAAATCTGCGTAAAGATCAGCGCGGCAATTCGCAAGTTCAGTCGGTTCATTCACTGGACAGCGTTTTCTGCAGTTCTTGCCACTGCGCTGCATCAAAGCCGACCGTGATGGTGCAGTGCTCGCCCCCGTTCCACTCCACCACCGGGCGCTTGATGATGCTGGGCTGCGCCTGCATCAGCGCACTGGCGCTGGCGTCGTCCTGCACGGCCGCCTGGGCGCCCGGGTCCAGCTTGCGCCAGGTGGTTCCCTGCCGGTTCACCAGCTTTTGCCAGCCTGCGGCGGCCAGCCAGGCGGGCAGACGGTCAGCGGGAACGCCCTGTTTCTTGAAGTCGTGGAAGGCGTATTCCAGCCCCTGGTCGGTGAGCCAGGCGCGTGCTTTCTTGACCGTGTCGCAGTTGGGGATTCCGTACAACGTGATGTGAGGTGTCTTCATGGCCGCCATCATGCGCGAAGGCGCGCCTCGGCGACAATTGCCCGGGTATGCACACCAAAATCCACACCCTGGAAGGCTGGCTCCGCCATTGCGAGCAGCTGCACCCTCAGAACATCGACATGGGCCTGGACCGGGTTCGTGAAGTGGCCACCCGCATGGGCCTGCGTTTTGACTGCCCGGTGATCACTGTTGCGGGCACCAACGGCAAGGGTTCCACCTGCGCCATGCTGGAGGCCGTGGCCCAGCAGGCGGGTTTTCGCACCGGGGTGTACACCTCGCCGCACCTGGTGCATTTCGAAGAGCGCTGCCGCGTGCATGGCGAAGCTGTCAATGCTTCTGATCTGATAGCGCACTTTGAAGCCGTGGAAAGCGCCAGAACGCAAAATGGCAACGATGTTTCGCTCACTTATTTTGAATTCACCACGCTGGCCATCCTGCGGTTGATGAGCCACGCCCTGCTGGACGTGGCCATCCTGGAGGTGGGGCTGGGCGGCCGGCTCGATGCCACCAACATCATCGATGCCGATTGCGCCATCATCACCAGCATCGATATCGATCACACCGAATACCTGGGGCCGGACCGCGAGAGCATCGGGCGGGAAAAGGCCGGCATCATGCGCACGGGCCGCCCGGTGGTCGTGAGCGATCCCATGGCGCCGCAAAGCGTCATCGACCATGCGCGTGAAATGGGGGCCGACCTCTGGCGTTTTGGCCACGATTTCAATTTTTCGGGCGACAAGCAGCAGTGGAGCTGGGCCGGAAGGGGGCGCCGCTATGCCGGGCTGGCCTATCCGGCGCTGCGCGGGGCCAACCAGCTGGTCAATGCGTCGGGGGTGCTGGCGGCGTTCGAAGCGGTGCGCACACGCCTGCCCGTGACAGCGCAGGCCGTGCGCAATGGGCTGGCACTGGTCGAATTGCCGGGCCGTTTCCAGATCGTTCCCGGGCAGCCCACGCTGGTGCTGGATGTGGCGCACAACCCCCATTCCGTGGCGGCGCTGACGGCCAACCTGGATGCCATGGGCTATTTTCCGGCCACGCACGCCGTGTTTGGCGCCATGGCCGACAAGGACCTGGCGCCCATGCTGGCCAAGGTGGGGCCGCTGGTGGACCACTGGTATTTCACCGATCTGCCCACGCCACGGGCCGAGTCAGGTGCCACGTTGCAGCAAAAATGGAACGCGCTGCAGATGGTGTCGGGTGGCCGGCGGCCGGTGACCTCCAGCGTCCACGCCGACCCGCTGCAGGCCTTGCAGGCTGCGGTGGCTGCGGCAGACCCCGCTGATAGAATTGTGGTCTTTGGCTCGTTTTACACGGTGGGTGGTGTGCTGATCAATGGAATCCCCCGCCTGCACGCCAAGCATCTGGGCGCATAAGCTCCGCACAAGTCCCTATTCCATGGCATTTTTCAAGTTTCGGTGGCCGGGTCAGAGTGAGCAGGCTGACAAGCCGGGCAAGCGCTCCCGTTCGCCCCAGGCAGAGAGCATTGAAGTCATGCGCCGGCGCGCAAGGCATCGGCTCATTGGCGCTGGGGTGCTGGTCTTGCTCGGTGTGGTGGGTTTCCCGCTGCTGTTTGATACCCAGCCGCGCCCCATTCCGGTGGATATTCCCATCGAGATCCCCGACCGCAACAAGGTGGCGCCGCTGGTTGTGCCCGCCGGCACGCCTGATTCTGCGTCATCGCGGCCCGCTGTGCCGCCGCTCAAGGCGCCCGCGGCAGCCGCGCCAGCGCCTGAGCGCAGCGCTGCTGCGGCCGGCCTGGGGGATGGCGAAGAGCTGGTGGCAAGCAGCCGCAGTGCTGTCAAGGAGTCGGCCGGCGAATCCGCCACTGCAAAGGCCATCGCCAAACCCGAAGTCAAGCCCAAGGCCGTGGCGGTTCCCGAACCAAAGCCGGAACCCAAACCCAAGCCTGATGCCAAATCACCATCGGCCCCCGAACCCAAGCCGGCAGTGGCCGAAGACGCCGCCCGCGCCCGTGCCTTGCTGGAAGGGCGTGCGGCGCAGCCCGCTGCCGCCGCGCAGGCCGAGGACGGGCGATTCATCGTTCAGGTGGGCGCTTTTGCCGATGCCGACAAGGCCCGTGAGGCGCGCGCCAAGCTGGAGCGCGCGGGGCTCAAAACCTACACCCAGGTGGTGGATACCAAGGATGGCAAGCGCGTGCGCGTGCGTGTGGGGCCGCTGGCCAGCCGGGCCGAAGCCGACAAGGCGGCCAGCCGCATCAAGGGACTGGGGTTGACGGCCTCGGTGTTGACGCTGTAGCCGCAGTCGACTGCACGATTGCTTGCATACCCCATCGCACACCGTGGCCTCGCTGGACTGGATTTTTGCAGCTGTTTTGCTGGCGTCAATGGCCATCGGCGCCTGGCGCGGCCTGGTGTTTGAGGTGTTGTCGGTGGCAGGTTGGGTGGCGTCGTTTTTTGTGGCCCAGTGGTTTGCCTCCGACATGGCGGCGTTACTGCCTTTGGGGGGGAGCGAAGGGGCACTGCGCTATGCGGCGGGCTTTATCGTGGTTTTTGTCGGCGCTGTGTTTGCCTGCGGTTTTCTGGCCTGGCTGGCCAAGAAACTGGTGGACGCCATGGGGTTGCGTCCGGCGGACCGAACGCTGGGGGCCTTGTTTGGCGTGGTGCGGGGCCTGGTGTTGCTGCTGGCAGTGGCCGTGGTGGTGGGCTTGACGCCCCTGCACGAGGCTGCGTGGTGGCAGGCGTCGTACAGCGCACCGGTGCTGGGTGGCTTGCTCAAGAGCCTGAGGCCGGCATTGCCCGAAGAATTTGCAAGGCATTTGCCTTCATGACAGGGTGGCGGTCACAAGCTGCTGCCGAGAAAATTGGCGCGGGATGTTCCCGCAAATGGATGGAATCGAACTATGTGTGGAATCGTCGGCGTCGTCAGCGCAGCGCCCGTCAACCAGCTGATTTATGACGCCTTGCTGCTGCTGCAGCACCGGGGCCAGGATGCCGCAGGCATCGTGACCCAGCAGGGCCGCAAATTCTTCATGCACAAGGCCAAGGGCATGGTGCGCGATGTGTTTCGCACGCGCAATATGCGGGCCTTGCCAGGCAATGTGGGGCTGGGCCAGGTGCGCTACCCCACGGCCGGCAACGCCTTCAGCGAAGAAGAGGCGCAACCGTTTTATGTGAACGCGCCGTTTGGCATCGTGCTGGTGCACAACGGCAACCTGACCAATGCGCTGTCCCTGCGCAACGAGCTCTTTCAGACCGACCATCGGCACACCAATACCGACAGCGATTCGGAAGTGTTGCTCAACGTGTTTGCCCACGAACTTGAACGCGCCACCCGGGGTGTGCCGCTGCAGCCCGAGGACGTTTTTACGGCGGTGCGTGCCGTGCACAAGCGCATCAAGGGCTCGTATGCCGTCATCGCCCTGATCGCTGGGCATGGTCTGCTGGCTTTCCGCGACCCCCACGGTATCCGCCCGCTGGCCATGGGGCGCAGCCAGGATGGCACCGTGATGGTGGGTAGCGAATCGGTGGCGCTGGAAGGCACCTCGCATGTTTTCGAACGCAACATCGATCCGGGCGAGGCCATTTTCATCACGCTCGACGGCACGGTGCATGCGCGCCAGTGCGCGGACAATCCGCAGCTGAACCCCTGCATTTTCGAGTTTGTCTATCTGGCGCGGCCGGATTCGGTGCTTGACGGCATTTCGGTTTACCAGGCGCGGCTGAATCTTGGCGAGGCGCTGGCCAAACGGGTGGTGTCCACCGTGCCACCGAACGAGATCGATGTGATCATTCCCATCCCAGAGTCGAGCCGCCCCAGCGCAACCCAGCTGGCGCATCTGCTGGGCATTCCGTACCGCGAGGGCTTCGTCAAGAACCGCTACGTGGGCCGCACCTTCATCATGCCCGGCCAGGGCGTGCGCAAGAAGTCTGTGCGCCAGAAACTCAATGTGATCGGCAGCGAATTCAAGGGCCGCAACGTGCTGCTGGTGGATGACTCCATCGTGCGTGGCACGACCTCGCGCGAGATCGTGCAGATGGCGCGCGACGCCGGTGCCCGCAAGGTGTATCTGGCCAGCGCTGCGCCCCCTGTGCGCTACCCCAATGTGTACGGGATTGACATGCCCACCAGCAGCGAACTGGTGGCCCATGGCCGCACGGTGGAAGAGGTGCGCCAGGCCATTGGCTGTGATGCGCTGATCTACCAGGACGTGGATGGCATGAAGCGGGCCGTCGGTGCCCTCAATTCCGCCATTGCGGGGTTTGATGCCTCGTGTTTCGACGGTGTCTATGTCACCGGAGACATCACGGCGGACGATATTGCGCGCCTCAACGAAGGCCGCGTGGGTGGGGAGGAGGGCGAAGAAGACACTTCCCGCCTGGCGCTACCCAACGCGCAGGTCGCCTGACACGACGATTGCAGGCCGGGCTTCCTCATGAGCCTGTGCATGCTGCCCCTATTGCAGACCAAGACCACCAAGCCGGGGCGATGCGCCCGGCCTACCTGCCATGACTGAACAGAATTTCCCCGTGCATGTGCGCACCCGTTTCGCACCATCGCCTACTGGCTTCATTCACCTGGGCAATATCCGCTCGGCGCTCTATCCGTGGGCGTTTGCGCGCGCCACGGGCGGGGATTTCATCTTGCGCATTGAAGATACCGACCTGGAGCGCTCCAGCCAGGCGGCAGTGGATGTGATCATTGAAGGCATGGCCTGGCTGGGGCTGGACCATGATGAAGGTCCGTTCTACCAGATGCAACGCATGGACCGGTACAAGGAAGTGCTGGCTCAGTTGCAGGCCACAGGCCATGTGTATCCCTGCTACATGAGCGTGGCCGAGCTCGATGCCTTGCGCGAAAAGCAGATGGCCGCCAAGGAAAAACCCCGCTATGACGGCACCTGGCGCCCAGAGGCGGGCAAGACCCTGCCGCCCGTGCCCGAGGGTGTCCAGCCCGTGCTGCGCTTCAAGAACCCGCAAGGCGGCGTGGTGGCATGGGACGACAAGGTCAAGGGCCGTATCGAGATCAGCAACGACGAACTGGACGACCTGGTGATTGCGCGCCCTGACGGCACGCCCACCTACAACTTCTGCGTAGTGGTGGACGATATCGACATGGCCATCACCCATGTGATCCGCGGGGATGACCATGTGAACAACACGCCGCGCCAGATCAATATCTTCCGCGCCCTGGGCAAGGAACCGCCGGTGTATGCCCACCTGCCCACCGTGCTCAACGAGCAGGGCGAGAAGATGAGCAAGCGCAACGGCGCCAAGCCCGTCACGCAATACCGCGACGAGGGTTACTTGCCAGACGCCATGGTCAACTACTTGGCGCGCCTGGGCTGGAGCCATGGGGACGACGAAATTTTCAGCCGCGCGCAGTTTCTGCAGTGGTTCAACCTGGACCATCTGGGGCGCAGCGCCGCGCAGTTTGATGAAGCCAAGCTGCGCTGGGTGAATGCCCAACACCTCAAGGCCATGGCCGATGATGCGCTGGCGGCACTGGTCGCCCCCCAGCTGGAAAAGCGCGGCATTGCTGCGGCAGACCTGGCCGATGGCCGTCTGCCACGTATCTGTGCACTGTTCAAAGACCGGTGCGATACCACGGTGGCCCTCGCGGACTGGGCCTTTGTGTTCTATGGGCCCGTTTCGGTCCTGGAGGCAGAGCGCGCACAGCATGTGACCGATGCCATCGCTCCTGCTCTGGATGCGCTGGCCGATGCGTTGTCCGCATCCGAATGGGACAAAGCGTCTATCAGTGCGGCCTTCAAGCAGGTGTTGACGGCGCAGGGGCTGAAGATGCCGCAGCTGGCCATGCCGGTGCGGGTTCTGACCGTCGGATCGGCCCACACGCCATCGGTCGATGCGGTGCTGGAACTGGTCGGACGCGAAAAAGTTGTAGCGCGTTTGCGAAACCGCTAAAAATCTGTCTATAATTCAAGGCTCAGATGATGACAACGGTTGCAGTGTGATCGAGGTTATCAAGTGGGGGTATAGCTCAGCTGGGAGAGCGCTTGCATGGCATGC
>NZ_JAGKSE010000021.1:0-48564 GCF_017939685.1 Acidovorax sp. JG5 | reverse complement strand
AATTCCCCTATCGGAATGTCCGAAAAAACTTGACCAGGACAGATCGATAGCATCACATGCACCTCATCAGGCATCGGGTGCCCTTCCTCCACCCTGTACTCCTTTTGCGCCGCCAGCTTGCGAAACACCTCTCCAAGGTGCTGGCGCAGTTGGTAGTACTGCGTCCTTCGCCGACATTTCGGCATGAAACCACGTGATATTTGCAGTCCCATGCCGTGTGATTCAAACTCTCATACTTGTCCATCCTCATTATTCCTTTCGTTTGCTGGGCGGCTCACGTCTGGAAGTCTCTGCGATGGACAACTCCTGAAAAGTCAAACTCCTACTGCCTCCCCGGCAGAACCGGGGTTTTCCTGCTATTAATAAACTGCGTCGAATCAATAACGTTCTGGACACCGGGCGTCCACCCTCATAGCCAGTGCCGGGCAAACCCGTCAGCCTTTGGGCGCCTGGCGCGCGGCAAACGCCAGCACGGCCTCCAGCATGCGCCGCAGGTGCGGCTGCACGCCCGCAGCCACCTCGGGCAGGTAGTCAAATGGCAATGCTTCTTGCATATAGCTGCACTGGGTCATCTCCAACTGGATGGCATGCACGCCCTGCCCCGGCTGGCCATAGGTGCGTGTAATGTGCCCGCCCTTGAAGCGGCCATTGAGCACTGCCGTATACCCACTGGCTTGCTTCGCAATCGACAGCACTTCTTGCGCCAACGCAGGGTCACAGCTTTCGCCGTTGGCCGTGCCCAGGTTCAGGTCGGGCAGCTTGCCTTCAAAGAAGCGCGGCAGCACCGAGCGGATGGAATGGGCGTCCCACAGCATTGCCACACCGTGTTGCGCGCGGATGCGGTCCAGCTCAGCACGCAGTTGCGCGTGGTACGGCGCCCAGATGGCGTCGCGGCGCGCGGCGATCTCAGCGTCATCGAGCACATCACCGTTGGCGTAGATGGGTGTGTCGTCAAAGGTATCGACAGGACACAGGCCGGTGACGCTCTGGCCAGGGTACAGGCTGGCGCCGTCGGGCGGACGGTTCAGATCGACCACATACCGCGAATGCGTGGCCACCAGGATGGACGCCCCCATGTCTTTGGCAAAGGCGTAGAGGCGCTCCATGTGCCAGTCCGTGTCGGGCACCTGGCGGGCTTCTTCCGTGAAGCGAGCGGCCAGCGCCGGGGGCACATAGGTGCCTGCGTGGGGCATGGAGATCAGCAGCGGCTGCGTGCCCTGGTAAAAATTGAACGACGGTGGTGGTGCGGTATTGGCGGTATTGGTCATGGCGGGTTCAGAAAAAAAGGGGGGAAGGGATCAGTCGCGTGCAATGGTGGCAGAGCGCGCGGCCACAAAGGCCTGCGCGGCGGCCTCGTGCAGCGCATGGCGGCCTTTGGACACACGGCACACGCCACCTGCCCACAGGCTATCAACGGCCGAAGTGCGGTGGCTGCCAAACACATGGGCCGACAGCATGCTGTGCACAGGCAGATCACGCAGCGCCACATGCTGCGCGTCCAGCACCACCATGTCAGCCTGCTGGTCCACGGCCAGGCCACCAACAGCGCGCCCGGCGGCCTGCGCGCCACCCGACACGGCCTGCAAGCTCATGGCCGTGGCGACCTCGGGCTGCGCCGCACTGGCCAGCACGTTGCGCTGACGCCGCGACAGGCGCTGGCTGTACTCCAGCATCTGCAACTCTTCGGCCGCGTTCACGCAGGCATGGCTGTCCGAGCCCACGCCCCAGCGGCCGCCATGTTGCAGCCACAGCGGCATGTCAAAAATGCCATCGCCCAGATTCGCTTCTGTCGTGGGACAGATGCCTGCCACGGCGCCCGTGCGTGCGGCAGCGGCGTATTCATCCGGCGTCATGTGCGTGGCGTGCACCAGGCACCAACGGGCGTCCACGGGTGCATGGTCGAGCAGCCATTGCACGGGGCGCTGGCCGCTCCAGGCCACACAGTCATCCACCTCCTGCGTCTGCTCGGCAATGTGGATGTGGATGGGAGCCTGCGGGTTCAAGGCGGTAAGGCCCTGCACGGCAGCGGCCAGGCTGTCGGGCGGCACAGCCCGCAGCGAGTGCGGCGCCAGACCCAAAACGGCCCCTTGCGCTTGTGCAGCGGGCGCAAGGCGCTCCAATAAAGAGAGCATGTTGTCCGTGCTGCGGATGAAGCGCGCCTGGTCGGCACGCGGCGGCTTGGCGCCAAAGCCGCTGGTCTGGTACAGCACCGGCAGCAGTGTGATGCCCATGCCCGCGTTGCGCGCGGCGCGCAGCAGGGCCAGAGACAGCGTGGCGTCGTCGGCATAGGGCCTGCCATCGCGGTCGTGGTGCACGTAGTGAAACTCGCACACCGAGGTGTAGCCCGCCTCCAGCATCTCCACGTACAGCCAGGTGGCAATGGCCTCCAGCGACTCGGGCGTGATGCGCGCGGCAAAGCGGTACATCAGATTGCGCCAGCTCCAAAAGCTGTCCTGGCTTTCTCCCCGGTATTCAGTGAGTCCGGCAAACGCGCGCTGGAACGCATGCGAATGCAGGTTGGGCATGCCGGGTAGCAGAGGCCCGGCTGCCACCGGCGTGCCCTGTGGCGCGGTGGTGTCCGCAGTGACCGCACCAATGCGCCCCGCCCCATCCCAATGCACCAGCACATTGCGCGCCCAGCCGGTGGGCAGCAGCGCATCGGCCGCAAAAAGGCTGTGTGAAGCGTCAAGCGCCATGGCGAACTCCCTGGTGTGTGTGAATGCCCAGGCCGTCGGCGGCCACACGGCCCTGGCGCACGATGGTGCAGGCGGGCTTGTGGCCCAACCAGTAGGCCAACTCTGCAGCCTCCCCCACGGGCCACAGCACAAAATTGGCGGGTCGGCCCGACGCAATGAGCCCCTGCGAATCCTGCAGCCCCAATGCGCGCGCGGCATGGGTGGTGATGCCTGCCAGCGCCTCGGGCACCGTCAGGCGGAACAGCGTGCAGGCCATGTTGGCCATGAGCAGCAGGCTCAGTGCAGGCGAGGTGCCCGGGTTGTGGTCGGTGGAGACGGCCATGGGCACGCCCGCTTTGCGCAACTGCGCGATGGGGGGCAGCTGCGTGTCGCGCAGCGTGTAGTAGGCGCCCGGCAGCAGCACGGCCACGGTGCCGGCCGCCTTCATGGCGGCGATGCCGTCGGCCGATAAGTGTTCGATGTGATCACACGACAGCGCGCCATAGCGCGCGGCCATCACTGCGCCGCCCATGTCCGACAGTTGCTCGGCATGCAGCTTGACGGGGATGCCGAGCTTTTGTGCCGCCTGAAACACTTGCTCCGTTTCCGCCAAGGTGAAGGCGATGCGTTCGCAAAACACGTCCACTGCATCCACCAGGCCCTCGGCCGCCAGCGCGGGCAGCATCTCGTGGCAGACGAGGTCGGTGTACGCCTGGCTGCGGCCCGCGTACTCGGGTGGCAACGCATGCGCGCCGAGAAAGGTGGTGCGTACCGTCACGCCGAACGCCTCGCCCAGGCGGCGCGCCACGCGCAGCTGCTTGCGCTCATGGGCCAAAGCCAGCCCATAGCCAGACTTGATCTCGATGGCGCACACGCCCTCTGCCAGCAAGGCCTGCAGGCGCGGCAAGGCCAGCGCGAACAGTTCGTCCTCCGACGCCTCGCGCGTGGCCTTGACCGACGACACGATGCCCCCGCCCGCCTTAGCCACCTCTTCATAGGTGGCGCCGGCCAGGCGCATGGCGAACTCGTTGGCACGCTGGCCGCCGTAGACCAAATGGGTGTGGCAATCGACCAGGCCGGGCGTGGCGATGGCGCCCTGGCCGTCAAACCGGGGCAAAGCGCTGAAGGCCGATGGCAACTGCGCGTGCGGCCCCACCCAGCGCACCATGCCACTTTGCACCACCACGCTGGCGGGTTGCCCCTCAGGCACCGCCACATCGGCCACCCACAAAGGGGCAACGGGTCGCAGGCCCGACCAGACGCCGTCCGCCATGGGGGCCGATGAAAGCCGGGAGAGCTCGCCCTGAATCTGCGGGTTTGCAAACGTGTTCATGGATGTAATTGCTACTCAATTAATAGCTGCTTACGCTTATAAATAAAGCGCTAGCGGCCATTTTTAATCATATTTCTATCGAAATGAAAGGCTGCAGCGCCACAAAGACCAGAACAGGGTCAGCACCTTGCTGCCCCACACGGCTCGTGTCACCGAGGGGTTCGAGGCGGGTGCTCGCAACCCCGCCGTCGCCCACCTGCGCGCCATTGCCATTGGCTTCGGCAGGTCCATTGACCCACCAGGCCCCCTGCCCCGCCATCAGCGAACGCGGGTTGCTACCGTCGCCGCAAAAAACCCAGGTGCCCTGCAGCACCATACAAAGGCCAGCAGGGGCGTGTGCAAGCTGCTGCGCGTCGCGCACCACTTGCAGCGTGCCGCGCCAGGCACCCCGGCGCAGCATGAGATTGAAGTCGGTCGAGGCGCCACCCCGCATGCGGCAATTCACGGGCTCATCGCCCGAGAAGGCAAACGGGTGCCAACGCTGGTCCAGCGTATGCTCCCAACGGCCACCAGCACCCTGCAGATGCACACCATCGCCCCCCAGCAGCATGATCTGCCGATCCACCCCGGGGAAGGCCGAGAAAGGTCCGGGGGTGGCAATGGTGGCCACACTCACACGCCATTCAAAATCGTCCATGCCGGCACCGGGTGGCCAGCAAACCAGCTCCTGCGTGCTGCCACCACCGTTCTTCCAGGGCACAGAAGATAGGTCGGCCAGGTCAAAAAACGCCGTCATGCGACGTTACCCCGCTGCGCCGGCGCACCATCCACCAACAGAGGGAACAGCGGGTGATTCATCTCCGCCCCGGCGGGCAGCTCATCGGCCAGGCCCGGAAACTCGGGCGATGTCTTCCACGGGCGGGGCGCATGGCGCGTGTCGTCACCGAGGAATCGCACCGAGAACACGCGGCGGCGGTTGGTGCCGTCCACCCCACCCGCCGCATGCAGCGTGAGCATGTGGAAACACACCACGTCGCCGGGCTCGGTCTCCCAGCCCACGATGGGGAAGGCGTCGCGGTCGGCCTCGACATTGGGCAAGTCCTGCAGGCTGCCTTCGGGGAACCACTTGGCCTGGTTGTCCATGAAGGTGCGCGGCATGAGCCAGGGGCCCTTGTGTGAACCGGCCACGAATTCAAGCGTGGCAGCGCGCGACACCGGGTCGACCGGAATCCACATGCTCACGTTCTGCATGCCTTCGATGTTGTAGTAGGGCTGGTCCTGGTGCCACGGTGTGCGCTGGCGCGTGCCCGGCTCTTTCACCAACACATGGTCGTGGTACAGCCGCACGGTGCGCGATTGCATAAGCCGCTGCGCGACCAGGGCCAGCGGCGTCTCGTGCACGAAGCGGCCAAATTGCGGGATGTCTTGCCAGTTGCAGAAGTCCTCGAAGAAGCGGCCCGGGTCATCGGGGCGGCTGGCCACCTTGGCGCGCAGGCTGGGTGCGGCCAGGTTGGCATCGATGCCTTCGCGCAGCAGCGCGACTTCATCGGGCGTGAGCAGTTGCTTGATGCAGATGGCGCCGTCGCGGGCGAAGTCTGCCACCTGCGCGTCGCTCAGTCGCTCCTGCAGGCGTTGTGCAAAGCTGGCCATTCACTTCACCATCGGCAGCTTCAGACCCTGCTTCTTGGCCGTCTCCACCGCCAGTTCATAACCCGCGTCGGCATGGCGCATCACACCGCTGCCGCAGTCGTTGACCAGCACATTGGCAAGGCGCTGAGCCGCCGCTTCGGTGCCATCGGCCACGATGACCATGCCCGAGTGCTGCGAGTAGCCCATGCCCACGCCGCCGCCGTGGTGCAGGCTGACCCAGGTGGCGCCGCCCGAAGTGTTGAGCAGCGCATTGAGCAGCGGCCAGTCGCTCACGGCGTCGGTGCCGTCCTTCATGCCTTCGGTCTCGCGGTTGGGGCTGGCCACGCTGCCAGTGTCCAGGTGGTCGCGGCCGATGACGATGGGCGCCTTGAGCTCGCCGTTCCTCACCATCTCATTGAAGGCCAGGCCCGCAATGTGGCGCTCGCCCAGGCCCAGCCAGCAGATGCGCGCGGGCAGGCCCTGGAAGGCGATGCGCTCGCCCGCCATGTCGAGCCAGCGATGCACGTGTTTGTTCTCGGGGAACAGCTCCTTGATCTTGGCGTCGGTCTTGCGGATGTCCTCCGGGTCCCCCGACAGCGCCACCCAACGGAACGGCCCTTTGCCTTCGCAGAACAGCGGGCGGATGTAGGCAGGCACGAAGCCAGGGAAGTCGAACGCGTTCTTAACGCCTTCATCAAATGCCACTTGGCGGATGTTGTTGCCATAGTCCACCACCGGGATGCCCATCGACTGGAAGTCGAGCATGGCCTGCACATGCACGGCGCAGGATTTGGCGGCGGCTTTCTTCAGCGCTTCGTGCTGCGTCACGTCCTGCTGCGCGGCGCGCCACTGCGCCACGGTCCAGCCTGCGGGCAGGTAGCCGTTGACGAGGTCGTGGGCCGAGGTCTGGTCGGTTACCAAATCGGGCTTCAAGCCACCTGCCTGGGCACGCTTCACCAGTTCAGGCAGCACGTCGGCCGCATTGCCCAGTAGCGCGATGGAGATAGCTTCCTTGGCCGCCGTGTGCTGCTGGATGAGTTCAAACGCATGGTCGACGTCACGCGCCTGCTTGTCCACGTAGCGTGTGCGCAGGCGAAAGTCGATGCTGCTTTGCTGGCACTCGATGTTGAGCGACACCGCACCCGCAAAGGTGGCGGCCAGCGGCTGTGCGCCGCCCATGCCGCCCAGGCCCGCAGTCAGGATCCACTTGCCCTCCAGCGAGCCGCCGTAATGCTTGCGGCCCGCCTCGGCAAAGGTCTCGTAGGTGCCCTGCACGATGCCCTGCGTGCCGATGTAGATCCAGCTGCCCGCCGTCATCTGGCCGTACATGAACAGGCCCTTCTGGTCCAGCTCGCTGAAGTGCTCCCAGTTGGCCCACTTGGGCACCAGGTTGGAGTTGGCCAGCAGCACGCGGGGCGCGTTGGAGTGGGTCTTGAACACGCCCACGGGCTTGCCGGACTGGATGAGCAGGGTTTCGTCGTCGTTCAGGTCCTTGAGCGAGGCGAGGATCTGGTCATAGCACTCCCAGTTGCGCGCGGCGCGGCCGATGCCGCCATACACCACCAGGTCTTGTGGGCGCTCGGCCACTTCGGAGTCCAGGTTGTTCTGGATCATGCGGTAGGCCGCTTCGGTGAGCCAGCTCTTGCAGGTGAGCTGGCTGCCGCGCGGCGCGCGGATCACGCGGCTGGCGTCGTGGCGGGGGTCGGTGTTGGACGAAGCTGCGGCAGCAATGATGGCGTCGTTGGCGTTCATGGTGGACTCCTGTGAATCAATGGGTGTGAACAGAAAAGATCAGGCGTGGCTGGGCAGGCACTGCAGCAACGGCACAGGCCATGGCGTCTCCATGGCCCATCCGCGCATGGCTTCGATGTCGGTAGCAAGGAAGCGGTCTTGCTCCAGATAGGCCACGCGCTGGCGAATGGCGGCGAACTGGTCTTCGATGAGGGGCGAGGATTTCAGGCTGCGGTCGAACTCCATGCCCTGCGCAGCGGCCATGGCCTCGATGCCCACCATCACGGCCGCATTGCGCACCATGTCACCCAGGCGGCGCGCGCCGTAGGTGGCCATGGAGACATGGTCTTCCTGGTTGGCCGATGTGGGCAGGCTGGTCACGCTGCTGGGGTTGGCCAGGCACTGGTTCTCGGCCGCCAGCGCGGCGGCGGTGACCTGGGCGATCATGAAGCCTGAATTGACGCCGCTGTCGCGGATCAGGAAGGCGGGCAGGCCTGAGAGACCTGGGTCCAGCAGCAGCGACAGGCGGCGCTCGGAGATGGCGCCAATCTCGGCCACGGCCAGTGCGATGATGTCTGCCACGAAGGCCACGGGCTCGGCGTGGAAGTTGCCGCCGGAGATCACGTCGCCGTTGTCAAAAACGAGCGGATTGTCAGACGCCGCATTCGCCTCGATCGTCAGCACGCGTGCGGCATGGTGCAGGTTATCGAGGCACGCGCCCATCACCTGCGGCACGCAGCGGATGGAATACGGGTCTTGCACGCGGCCACAGTTCGGGTGCGAGGTATCGATGGCGCTGCCATCGAGCAGCGCGCGCACGGCAGCGGCCACGGCGATCTGCCCGGTCTGGCCGCGTGCCTCGTGGATGCGTGCATCAAACGGCTTGACCGAACCCTTGATGGCTTCGAGCGACAGACAGCCTGCCACCAGCGCGGCAGCGAACACGCTCTCGGCACCAAACAGCCCGGCCAGCGCGAGCGAGGTGGACACCTGCGTGCCGTTGAGCAGCGCCAGCCCTTCCTTGGGACCCAGCACGAACGGTGCAAGGCCGATAGAGCGCATGGCCTCGGCCCCCGACACCACCGTGCCATTCACCTTGGCCTGCCCTTCACCGATTAGCACACAGGCCAGGTGGGCGAGCGGCGCCAGGTCACCCGACGCGCCGACCGAGCCCTTGGCCGGAATAACAGGAAGCACATTGGCGTTCGCCATGGCCAGCAGCGCATCCACGATCTCAGGCCGGATGCCGGAGTGGCCGCGCGCCAGGCTGATGGCCTTGGTCGCAAGGATGAGGCGCACCACATCGTCCGCCAGCGCATCGCCCGTGCCCACGCTGTGCGACAGCACCAGGTTGCGCTGCAACTCGGCCAGGCGCGCGTGGGCGATCTTGGTGCTGGCGAGCTTTCCAAAGCCGGTGTTGATGCCATAGACCACCTGGTCTTCGTCCACGATGCGCTGCACCGTGGCCAGCGACGCCTGCATGAGGGCGCGCGCGGACGGGTCCAGCGACAATTGCACGGGCGCGGCATAGATGCTGCGCAGCGCGGCCAACGACACATGGCCGGGGAGCAGGGTCAGGGAGGAAGTGGTGGCTTTTGTCATGGCGTTGATCCTGTATATACAAGTAGGTACAAGCGAAAGAAATTCTGGGGCTTTTGACCAACAGCCATCAACCAGCGACGGGGTTGCCGTCGGCCCGGAAGCGGCTGCCCAAACGGTAGCGGGTGGCGGGGTGCAGGCAGCGCACCACGGTGATGGGTACGCCGCGCGACCAGGTGCGGCGGGTGAGCAGCAGGCAAGGCTCCTGCGGAGACATCTCCAGCAGCGCGGCCTGCTCGGCGGTGGGCATGACGGCATCGACCACATGCTCGATCTGGTCGAACGGCACGTTGCGCACCAGGTATTCGGAGGGTTGCAGTTGCGTGAAGTCCTGCGCGGCGAACTGGGGCACCTGGCGCGGGTTCACGTGGCGGTCTTCCAGTTGGACGGGCAGGCCGTCCTCGCGGTGGATGCACAGCGAGTGGAACACCGACTCGCCCGTGCGCAGGTCCAGCGCTGCCGCCACTTCGAGCGTGGCCGAGATGCGCTCCACGGCCAGCACGTCGCATCGGTAGTCGTGCCCCCGCTGGCGGATTTCGCTCGCGAGGTTGGCGATCTGCAGCAGCGTGGACTGGGGCTTGTCTTCCGCCACGAAGCTGCCCACGCCGGCCACGCGCACGATGCGGCCCTGCTCCACCAGTTCGCGCAGCGCGCGGTTCACCGTCATGCGCGAGATGCCGAACTGGGTGACCAGCTCGTTTTCGGACGGCAGGCGGTCGCCCGCGCGCCAGATGCCTTCCTGGATCTTGCGCGAGATGTGGTCCTTGATCTGCTCGTACAGCGCCATCGCCGGTGCGGGCGCAGCCACGGCTGCCACGGCCTTGGCAGGCGAGGCTCTGCGGGATGCAGTGGCTACGGTGCTGCGGGAAAGACGGGCGCTCATGGGATGTGCGTTTTCAGATCAATGCAGATCCGCCGCCATGGATTCGGCGCGGATCTCTTCCGTGAGGCGCGCCTTGAGGTCCATGAACTCAGGGCTGGTCTTGATTGTGTAATGGCGCGGGTGCGGCAAGTCCACTGCCAGCTCGGTCTTGATGCGGCCAGGCCGGGCGCTGAACACGGCCACGCGGTTGGCCATGAAGATGGCTTCGTCGATGTCGTGGGTGACGAAGAGCACGGTCTTGCGCTCCGCTTCCCAGATGCCGAGCAGCAACTCTTGCATTAGCACGCGGGTCTGGTTGTCGAGCGCGCCAAAGGGCTCGTCCATCAGCAAAATCTTGGGGTCGTTGGCCAGCGCGCGCGCAATGGCGGTGCGCTGCTGCATGCCACCCGACAGCTGCTTGGGGAAATGCTGCTCGAAGCCGCGCAGGCCCACCTTGGCGATGAAGTACGCAGCGCGCTCTTTCTGCTGCGATTCGGGCATGCCCCGCTCGCGCAGGCCGAAGCGGATGTTCTGCTCGATGGTGAGCCAGGGGAACAGCGTGTAGCTCTGGAACACCATGCCGCGCTCTGCGCCAGGGCCCTCCACTGGCATGCCGTCGAGCAGCACACGGCCGCTGGTGGCGTGGTCCAGCCCCGCCACGATGCGCAGCAACGTGGACTTGCCGCAGCCCGAGGGGCCGAGGATGGTCACGAAGTCGTTGTCACGCACTTCAAAATCCACCGGCTGCAGCGCCTGTGTGCGCTGGCCTTTGGCGGTCTCGAAGACGCGCGAGACGGCTTGAATAGATACGCGGCTCATCGCACAAAACTCCAGGCAAACAGACGGTGGTTGAGCGCCTTGAAGGCGAAGTCGGACACCAGCCCGATGAGGCCGATGATGATGATGCCGAAGATGATCTGGCCGGTGTTGAGCAGCGACTGGCTGTCGGTGATCATGTGACCGATGCCGCTGGATGAGCCGATCAGCTCGGCCACGATCACATAGGTCCAGGCCCAGCCCAGCACCAGGCGCAGGGTCTCGGCGATCTCGGGCGCAGCGCCAGGGATGAGCACGCGCGTGACGATGCCCTTGTGGCCCGCGCCCAGGGTGTAAGCAGCTTCCACCAGGTCGCGCCGCGCCCCCCCACGGTGACGGCCACCATCAGCGTGATCTGAAAGACCGAGCCGATGAAGATGACGAGGATCTTCTGTGCCTCGCCAATGCCCGCCCACAGGATCAACAGCGGGATGAAGGCCGATGCAGGCAGGTAGCGGCAGAACGAAACGAAGGGCTCAAAGAAGGCCTCAATGCCCTTGTAGGCACCCATCGCGATGCCCAGCGGCACGGCGATGACAGCGGCCAGGATGAAGCCGCCGAACACGCGCCACACCGTCATGCCGATGTCTTTGTGAAAGCCGTATTCGCTGAACAGTAGCCAGCCCTCCTTGGCCATGGTGACGGGGCTGGCCAGGAAGGTGGGTGACACGAAGCCGCCCAGCGTGAAGAACGCCCACACCAGCACGAACAACACAAAAAAACCAAAGCCCAGCAGCCAGCGGGCACGGGCGCTCACAGGCTCCAGAGGGGCCAGTGAGCGTCGGCGCCCGGGGGCCTTTGGCGTGGTCACAGACAGGGGTTGCACAGCAGACATGGCGCGTTCTTCTTCCTGCTCTTATTTGATGAAGCTCGCGTCGAAGGTCACTGCCAAATCTTCATTCGCCTTGCGGATGATGCCCGCCTCCAACAAGATGGCCGTGGCGTCCTTCATGAAGGTGGTCAGCTCGCCCGCAAAGAACTTCTGGTTGGCAGCCTTGTCCTGCCAGCGCAGGAAGGACGACGACTTGGCGAACTGCTCGCCCGTCTGCTTGACGGCAGCACCCATGATCTCGTTGGACTTGGCAGGGTCGGCCTTGATCATGTCCAGCGCCTGGAAGTACGAGTTGGCCAGCGCCTGCGCGGCCTTGCCGTTGGCCTTGAGCCAGGTAGGGTCGCAGCCCACGGTGTCCATCACCATGGGGTAGTCAAGCGTGGTGGCCAAAATCTTGCCCGCAGCAGGGTTGTCGCGCACGGTGGAGAGGTACGGCTCGTAGGTCATGGCGGCATCGTTCTGGCCCGCCACAAAGGCTTGTGCAGCCGCCTGGGGCGACAGCGTGGTGGTCTTCACGTCCTTGAGGCTCATGCCGTTCTTGCTCAGCATCCAGGCCAGGCCAAAGTACGGGGCGGTGCCGGGCGCATCCACGCCGATGGTCTTGCCCTTGAGGTCGGCAAAGCTCTTGATGTCGCCGCGCACCGCGATGCCGTCAGCGCCATAGGACTTATCCATCTGGAAGATCTGCACGATGGGCACGCCATTAGCGTTCCAGGCCACATGCGTTTCGACCGTGGTGGCGGCGCACTGGATGGACTTGGATGCCAGGGCGAGGTGGCGGTCCTTTTGCGGAATCATCTTGATCTCCACGTCCAGCCCATTCTTCTTGAAGATGCCCGCTTTGTCGGCCAGGGTGAGCGGCGCAAAGCCCGTCCAGCCGGACATGCCCAGCACGATTTTGGTGTCCTGCGCCTGGGCCGGTGCGGCCAGGGCCATCATGCATGCCGTTGCCGCTGCCAGCGACGTCCATTTCACAACCGATCGAGTCATCATCTGCTCCTGTTTGAAGAAAGTACCTTGCCCCACTCCAGCCGGTGCACCCGTGCACATCGGCCGCCATCATGGCACCCTGGTATACCTGTCTATACAGGGTAAACACCAAAAACAGCTGAAAGTGATGCTGCCAATACACAGCAAGAAAAGGGCCAACCTGTGGCAACGGCTATTGGGTGGGGTTTTCAACACAATCAACTATCAAATTTATAGCTGCTTGCGCTTGTGCAACAAGCGTAAGAACCCAATTTGATATAAAAAGCGCCGCTGCAGACCCCCTGCATGGTTCGGTGACGACAAACCAAAACGCACCAGCGGTGTGCAGACAAAGCGCCCCTCAGCCTTAGCCCCCCTTTCAAGGTGTTACCCGCGGTGACCTTGCCCCTGAAAAGTGGGATTCTTAGCCCTATCGACCGTCAAAAAAGCAGGGGTTGGACAAAGGTCTGAAACCGAATTTCAACGGGCATGCCATTGAGGCGCCTGGTTTTTCAGGTGATCGCTGACAAAGTCCATGAGTGCTTTCGTTGCAAGGGTGGGATAGCGATTGGACGTTGTCAGCATGTAAATACTGTCGCCCACACCGACAGCTTCACAATTTTCGAAAACTTCCCTCGCCCCGCCCGCTTGAATCGCCCGCCAGACCGCATACCGAGGCAGAAGGGCAACGCCGAGCCCCGCCATCATGGACTCGAACAAGAAAGGATAGTCTCCAGACTGGATTCTCGGATTTGCCCGAAGGGTGTGAGACACGCCGTCTATCCGCAGTTTCATGTTGAACCGACGGCCCAGGGATTGGGGTGTTATCAGGTCGCATCCTTCCAGGTCTGCCAGTTGTGTGATTGGAGGCCGGGCATTCAAAAAAGCGGTGGATGCGCACAGGCACCAACTGACGTCGCAAATCCGTTTTGCGACATGGTCTTCCGGCGGCTGCGAGGTTACCTTGAGGGCGACATCGACTTCCGCCGAGATAAGGTCGCCGATACTGTCGTTAATCGCGACCCGCAAGGAAATCTGCCGGTGGCTTTTGGCGAATTCGAGGAGGACTGGGGTGAGATACAGATGCGCCAGCCCTGTCGGCACACGTATTCGGACATCGCCTCTCAATGTCTGCCCGAGGCTATCGATCGAACTCCTGGCCGCGTCCAACTCTTCCTGCATTCGCAGGGCGTGCGTGTAAAGAAATTGTCCTGCCTCGGTCAATTCCACATGGCGGGTGGTACGCCGCATCAACTGCGCCCCGACCGCGTTCTCCAATAGCTTCAAACGTCGCGACGCGTTGGATCGCGTCATGCCGCTGGCTGCGGCCGCTGCTGTCAGCGACGGCGACTCCACCATCGTGATGAACAGCCGCAGCAGGTTCAGGTCCAGCTGATTGTCAATCATGGGTCAACATATGTGGCACAAATTGCGAGATTGTCGCCGACGCGATGCACGAATAAGATTTGCGCTGCAAATGGGCCATCGCGCATCCGCCACCGGCGGCGGGCGACGGGCGGCCATGACCAAGGAGACAAACATGAACGATTTATTGAATGGCCTTTCCCGGCGCCGTGCGTGGATTACGCTGCCCCTGCTGAGCGCTCTTGGCGCATTGCCGTTATCGAGCCACGCGCAGGATTACCCCCGTCAATCGATCCGCCTGGTATTGCCCTTCCCGCCGGGCGGCCCCACCGACCTTCTGACCCGGCTTGTCGCCGTGAAGATGGGCGCTGCGATGGGCCAGACCTTCGTCATAGACAACAAGCCGGGCGCGAGCGGAATGATCGGGGCCGAAGCAGTGGCACGCGCCACTCCAAATGGCTACACCCTTCTCTCGAACGCTTCGCTGCACATCATCACGCCGATCGTCCAGACGAAGATGCGATACGACGCCGTTAAAGACTTTGAGCCCATCACGCAACTGGCCGAGGTGCCGCTGGTCCTGGTGGTCAACATCAACTCGCCGATCAAGACGGTCGCCGACCTGATCGCGCTGGCCAAGTCCGGACGCGAGCGCTTGAATTTCGGATCTCCAGGCAATGCTTCCTCGCAGCATCTGGCGGGCGAATCCTTCAAGCTCGCCGCCAAGGTGGCCATGCAGCACGTGCCATACAAGGGCAGTGCCCCGGCCTTGACCGACCTGATGGGCGGGCAGATCCAGCTGATGTTCGACTCGATGCCTTCGGCGATGCCGTTCATCAAATCGGGCAAGCTGCGCGCCATTGCCGTGACTACCGCCAAGCGCTCCTCCGCCTTGCCGGACGTGCCCACCGTGGCCGAGTCGGGCCTGCCCGGTTTCAACATCAGCACCTGGTATGGCCTGTGGGCGCCCCACGGCACTCCGGGCCCGATCGTCGCCCAACTGTCGAAACAGGCCGCCCTGGCCCTCAAGCAGCCCGACATTCACAAGCAATACGTCGAGATGGGAGCCGAGCCGGTGGGCTCCACGCCGGAAGAATTCGCCAGGTACATCCTGGCGGAGCGGGCCAAGTGGGAAGACGTGGTCCGCCGTGCGGATGTAAAGGTCGGCGAATGAACGCCGAACTGACAAGCGGCACCGGGAATTCGGTCGTCCGCACGGAAATCTGCGCGTTAGCTTCAGCAAGGCGGGTTGCGGCCATGCTGGATCAGGACCCAGACCTCCTGCGCGAAGGCGCCTCGCTGCCACGGGGCTGGCAATTCATCCTGATGGGTGCGGATACGCAGCGCAGCGCACTGCGCGGCGACGGTTTTCCAGGCTTGGGGGTCCCTCTTCCTGACCTGGGCCTGCCGCGCTTGATGATCGTCGGGCGCGCCGTGAGCTGCGTCTCGGACATCCCAATCGGCGCCGTTGTACAGCGGCTCAGTTCGGTAGAGAAGATTGTGGAAAAGGAGGGCGCTGGCGGACGCATGGCGCTCGTCACCATCGGGCATCGGCTCATGCGCGAGGGAGTGCTCGCCTTGAGCGAAACGCAGACTTATGCCCTCCTGGGGGCTGCACCCGCAACGGCCGCTGCGGCCACCAAAAGCATTCCGGCGTCACCGGTTCCGGGCGAAGTGTTGGCGAAGAAGACCTTGGTCGCCGACGAAACCCTGCTGTTCCAATACTCTGCCTTGGGCTTCAACTCGCACAAGATCCACCTCGACAGGCAGTACGCAAGGGACGTCGAAGGTCTGCCCGACCTGGTGGTCAACGGTGGCCTGACGAACCTGCTGATGACCGAGTTCGCATTGCGCGAAATGCAGTTGGCGCCCCGCCACTGGAAGACGCGGCATGTCGCGCCGCTGTTTTGCAATCGTCCACTGAACCTGGTCGGAGCGAAGGTTGCCGACCATTTCGAGGTCCATGTGCTGGACGACGACGGGCGCCTTTGCGCGGTGATGGAGGTGCAAACATCATGAGTTTCGAACCACTCAAAGGCATCCGCATACTGGACCTGACCAGCGTGGTGGTCGGGCCGGTATGCACCTGGCGATTGGGCCAGTACGGTGCGGAAGTCATCAAGGTCGAAAGCCCGGGAGGAGACCTGATGCGTGGCCTCGGCGGACTTTCGCCCACCGGCGAACACTCCGGCACTTACCTCCACCTCAACCGTGGCAAGCGGAACGTCTGTCTCGACCTGAAGGCGAAGGAGGCACGCGCGGCGCTCAACCAGCTGTTGGAAACAGCCGATGTCATCGTCGCGAACATGCGGCCGGACGCGCTGGCCCGGCTGGGCCTGGACGCCGAGACCGTGCGGGCGCGCCACCCCGACAAGATCCATTGCCTGATCACGGGGTACGGAACGGATGGGCCATATGCCGGCCTGCCGACATACGACAGCGTCATTCAGGGCGCCACCGGCATGGCGGGCCTGGCACTGCGCCGCGACGGCGCACCGGCCTATGTCCCCATGCTGATCTGTGACCATGTCGCTGGAGAAATCGCTGCAGGCGCGATCCTCTCTGCGCTCGTCCAGCGCGGCGTGAGTGGCGAAGGCTGCAGCATCGAAGTCCCGATGTTCGAGACGATGGCCGCGTTTGTCATGCAGGAGCACCTGGCGCAGCACAGCTTCGACCCGCCGGTCGGACCGGCCGGCGATCTGCGATTGCTCAGTCCGCACAACAGGCCGGTCGCCACCGCGGACGGCTGGATCTCCTTTACCGTCAACACGGACTCGCAAGTACGGGCATTCCTGGCCGCCACCGGGCGAGACGACCTGCTGGACGACCCCCGGTTCAACACCGTCGCGGCACGGGCCCGCAATGTATCGGAGTGGTTCGAGATCCGGGGCGCGCCGCTTGTTGCAAAGACGAGCGCTGAATGGCTGGCGCTTTTCCGTGCCGCCGACATCGCAGTCCAACCCTGCAACACCCTGGAGTCGCTGCCAGAGGATCCGCACCTCGTCGCCGTGGGTCTTCTGCGGGAAGAAAACCATCCCACGGAAGGCAAGACAAAGGTCATCCGCGCATCGATCCGTTTCGACGGCGACTACCCATCGACCCGGGGTGCCGCACAGCCCCGCGGCTGGGAAACCTCGAAGGTCCTCGCCGAGCTCGGTGTCGAAGGCGAAGCAGTCGAGCGGATGCTCACGAGCGGCGCGGCGATCCAGGCCGCCAACAAAAGCCAGATCGCCGAGTTTTCGCTGGATGAATCCGGCAAGGTCACCGATCCAACATAGCGGGCAACTTGCGTTCTTCGTTGTTGGCGGAGAAGCCTCAGCTTCAAGTGTCGGCATCGAAGCAACCTCGAAACCACCCCCTACGATTCGGGACTCAACAACCACCGGCTAAAGCCGGTGGGTTGAGACCCAGGCGCTGAAAGTGCACCGCCCACGCGGCGACTTCAGAAAACGTCAGACCCAGGTGGCTCTGCCCTGAAGTTGTCATTTGGGCTCGGCTCAAAGTGATGCTCCAGGTATGCAATGGAGCGCCGCCGTTTAAGAAAGGTGCCGTGCAGGAGGTGCGTCGCATAAACGTTTAGCTGCATGATTCCGGGCGAGCTTATGTGCTCGCCCTTTTTTTGGGACCAGCTACGCTGGAGGTTAGGGAGAGTCAGACGCTGAACGGACCGCGCTTGACCGGTTTCGAGCGCTTGGCCCTTACATTCGCGAAGCAGTTTGCATCAAACCCCATGCGTTGGGTCAGCCACGTCGTCACGGCGCTTTCCGCGCCGCTTGTTCTGTCGGCCTGCCCTCTCCCAGGGTCCTGCCGGTGTCCCATGGGACACTGGTAGGACACTAACCAGCGAAAAACTACAACAATCAGCAATCATTCGCAAAAACCGGTCCCATAAAACAGTAGCAAACTTACTATACAATCAGGGCTTCAACGTGTGTTGAACAGCATATTCCTCGATAGCTCAGTCGGTAGAGCGCCGGACTGTTAATCCGTAGGTCCCTGGTTCGAGCCCAGGTCGAGGAGCCATCTATTGGCAGCTAAAGGCTACCCTTACGGGTGGCCTTTTTGCTTTGCGGCACCGGGTGTTGACGCCGACGGAGAACTGAGCCACTTTTTGAGCCTGATACCAACGCAAAACTGAGCCAGGTGTTTTACCTACTCCCCTGACACGTAGCAATATGCCCCCTCAACTGCCCTGGCTGGAGCCAGAGGATTCTTTGCCAGATCCTTCCACCGCATGGGGAGCGGACAGCCCTGCTCCTGGCCTCTTGGCAGCGGGCGGGACCCTCGACGCAGCGCATCTACGCGCTGCCTACACTCAGGGCACATTTCCATGGTTCAGCACCGGCCAGCCCATTCTCTGGTGGGCACCGGATCCTCGCATGGTGCTGGAGGCGGCAGCATTCCGATTGCATCGTTCCCTGCGAAAAACCCTGCAGAGATTTCGCACAAACGCAGCCTGTGAAATCCGTATCGACTCCGCCTTTGGCAAGGTCATCCGGGCATGCTCCAGCACCCCACGGGACGGACAGAACAGCACCTGGATCGTCCCCGACATGGTGGCTGCCTACGAAGCGCTGCACGCACAAGGAATGGCGCACAGCGTCGAAACATGGGTGGAAGGAAAGCTGGCGGGTGGGCTGTATTGCGTGGCAATCGGCCACGCCGTATTTGGCGAATCGATGTTTGCCCATGCCACGGACGCCTCCAAGATCGCGCTGGCCGCGCTGGTGTGCATGTGCCGTCGCAATGGCATCGAACTGATTGACTGCCAGCAAAACACATCGCACCTGGCATCCCTCGGCGCTCGCGAAATGCCACGCGCGGAGTTCGTGCGACATGTCCAAAGACAGTGCAGTCGGCCACCCATTCCTTGGCATTTTGAACCCGTATACTGGAACGAGCTGTTGTAATCCCCGGTGCCCACGGCATGACGCAACTCAACGACCTCCCGCTGCAAACGCTTCAGTTCTACGCAACAGCCCCCTATCCGTGCAGTTATCTGCCTGACAGGCAGGCGCGGTCACAGGTCGCCACGCCCAGCCATCTGATTCAAACCGATGTCTATTCGGCCTTGGTGGCCCAGGGATTCCGGCGCAGCGGCATGTTCACATACCGCCCCTACTGCGACGGTTGCCAGGCTTGTGTGCCCCTGCGCATCAAGGTCCACGATTTCAAGCCCGATCGCAGCCAGCGCCGCGCTTTTGCCCGCCATGGGCACCTGCAGGCCAGGGTACTGAGGTTGTGCTTTGTTCCCGAGCATTACCAGCTGTACCGGCTGTACCAGAATGCCCGCCACCCCGGCGGTGGCATGGACCATGACAGCATCGACCAATACACACAGTTTCTGCTGCAAAGCCGCGTGAACTCCCGTCTCGTCGAATTTCGTGAGCTCGATGCGTCTGGCGAGGTGGGAGCACTCAAGATGGTGTCCATCCTGGACATCCTGGAAGATGGTCTCTCGGCCGTCTACACGTTCTATGCGCCAGACGCACAGTGCAGCTATGGCACCTACAACGTGATGTGGCAGATTGACCAGGCCAGGTCCTTGGGCCTGCCCCATGTGTACCTGGGTTACTGGATCCAGGAAAGCGCAAAGATGAACTACAAAGCCCGGTTCATTCCCCATGAAATCCGGGTGGCAAATACATGGATCTGCCAGCCAGATCAGCGCGTGTCCGGGGCTCTGTAGCGCCCATCAAATTTCACAAGATAAAATGCACAGACTCCCCTTTCATCGCACCCCATGAAGAAAAAAGATCCAGGCATTCCCGTGAAACCCAGCGTTCAGGTGCTCGAACGCATGTTCACGCTGATCGATGTCCTGGCATCTCGCGAAGAAGCCATTTCGCTCAAGGAAATCAGCGAGAAAACCGGCTTGCATCCTTCCACCACCCATCGCATCCTGAACGATCTGACCATTGGCCGATTCGTTGACCGGCCAGAATCGGGCAGCTACCGGTTGGGCATGCGGCTGCTGGAGCTGGGCAATCTCGTCAAGGCCCGCCTGAGTGTGCGCGACGCGGCACTTGCGCCCATGCGCAATCTGCACAAGCTGATTCAGCAGCCGGTGAACCTGAGCATGCGCCAGGGCGATGAAATTGTGTACGTCGAACGCGCCTACAGCGAGCGATCTGGAATGCAGGTGGTACGTGCCATCGGCGGGCGGGCGCCGCTGCACCTCACATCCACCGGCAAGCTGTTTCTGGCGCTCGATGATCCGCAACGTGTGCGCGCCTACGCCACACACACCGGGCTGGCAGGGCACACCCGCAACAGCATCACCCAGCTGCCGATCCTCGAACGTGAATTGGCCAAAGCCCGCCAGTATGGCGTTGCCCGTGACAATGAAGAATTAGAACTTGGCGTGCGCTGCATGGCAGCAGGCGTCTTTGATGACCAGGGCAAGCTGGTGGCAGGCCTGTCCATATCGGCCCCGGCCGATCGCCTTGATGAGGGCTGGCTGCCCAAGCTGCAAGCCACGGCACACGAAATTTCTCTGGCGCTGGGCTACCTCTCCACCAAAGACACGACCGGCGGCAACGTTTCCGAAGCCTGAAATATGCCGCAAGCCCTGGTTGACACCGCCAGGCCAGGGCAATGCCGCACCGATCAGCCCGCGCGGGCGCCCTGCAGTTTGGGCCCGAGCGCCGGCAAAGACTCTACCCACTGGCGCACACGCTGCGCATCCCCCAGACGACTGAACTTGCCCGCCGAGTCCAGAAAAACCATGATGAGCTTGCGTCCGGCGATGTGCGTCTGCATCACCAGGCATCGGCCCGCCTCAGAGATATAACCGGTCTTCTGCAACCCGATGTTCCACTCCGGGTTTTTTACCAGCCCATTGGTGTTGTTGTACTGCAGGGTTTTTTGCCCCACCGCGACCTCATAACCCGGAGAGGTGGAAAACTCCCGCATCACCGGATCCCCGTGGGCCACATTCACCAGTCGGGCCAAATCGCGCGCACTCGATTGGTTGCGGCTTGAAAGCCCCGTGGGCTCGACATAGATCGTGTCGGTCATTCCAATGGATCGTGCCTTGCTGTTCATCAGTGCCACAAAAGCATTCAGTCCACCGGGATAGGTGCGGCCCAATGCGTGGGCTGCGCGGTTTTCACTGGACATCAGCGCCAGATGCAGCAATTCGCCACGGGTCAAAGTGGTACCCACGCTCAGACGCGAGCGGCTCCCCTTTTCAGTATCCACATCATCCTGGGTAATGGTCAGGGGTTCATCCATGGGCAGGCGGGCCTGGGTGATGATGAGGCCCGTCATGAGCTTGGTCAGCGATGCAATGGGCAGCACCGCATGGTCGTTCTTGCTGACCAGAACCTCGTGCGTGTCCTGATCAATCACGAAAGCCACACTGGACTTGAGATCGAGGGGATCGGTGACTTGATGCAGTCCCGCCATCTGGCCAAAGGACTGCTTGGCGGGCTCAAAGGCAACCCGTGTAGGGGCCTTTGCGGTGCGTGCCGTAGCGCGCAACGCCCTGCCCGCGCCTGCAGACTTGCGCGTTACCGCAGCACGCTTTGCGCTGACGGACTGGGCTTGCTGCTTTTTGACGGAGGCTTTCTTGCGTTCGCTCGCCTGGGCGGCTGGAGACAGCAGCGCGACGCTCACCACGAACAACCCAATAGTCTGGAAAAAACGATTCAATGCGGTGGGGCGGCGATGGTGCATCAAAGTGCTCCAAACGGTAAAAAGTGTGGGCAGTGTACAGAATCGAAAAAAGTCGCGCAAGATCAACACCTTGCACGACTTTTCAATAAAGTGAGTGAATTATAGATTCACATCTCAACCTTGAGCGGCCACACGGTCGGCTTTACTTTGCAGTTTGTTCAATGCACTCAGGTAGGCTTTGGCGGACGCCACAACGATATCCGGGTCTGATCCCACGCCGTTCACCACACGACCGCTGTTTTGCAGTCGCACGGTGACCTCCCCCTGGCTCTCGGTCGAACCGCTGATGGCGTTCACCGAGTACAAAACCATCTCGGCACCACTCTGGACATGCGACTCGATGGCTTTGAGTGATGCATCCACCGGTCCATTGCCATCGGATTGCCCCTGAACCTCCTTGCCGTCCACGGTGAACACGATCGAGGCCTGAGGTCGCTCGCCCGTCTCGCTGTGCTGAGAAAGCGAAACAAATCCAAATTGTTCCTTTTCGCTGGTCACGCTTTCATCGCTCACCAGCGCCAGGATGTCTTCGTCAAAGATCTCGCTCTTGCGGTCGGCCAGTTCTTTGAACTTGGCAAAAGCATTGTTGACGTCGGTTTCGCTTTCCAGCTGCACACCCAGCTCCTGCAAGCGCTGCTTGAAGGCGTTGCGCCCGCTGAGCTTGCCCAAAACAATTTTGTTAGCGCTCCAGCCCACGTCTTCGGCGCGCATGATTTCATAGGTATCACGGGCCTTCAGGACGCCGTCCTGGTGGATGCCGCTGGCGTGGGCAAATGCATTGGCACCCACCACAGCCTTGTTGGGTTGCACCACAAAGCCCGTGGTCTGGCTGACCATGCGGCTCGCAGCCACGATGTGCTTGGTGTCGATGCCCACATCCAAGCCAAAGTAGTCGCGGCGTGTCTTGACCGCCATGACCACCTCCTCAAGCGAGCAGTTGCCCGCGCGCTCGCCCAGGCCGTTGATGGTGCACTCCACCTGGCGTGCACCGCCAATCTTTACACCCGCGAGCGAATTGGCCACCGCCATGCCCAGATCGTTATGGCAGTGCACCGACCAGATGGCCTTGTCGCTGTTGGGCACCCGTTCGCGCAAGTTCTTGATGAAGTGGCCATACAGCTCGGGCACGGCATAACCCACGGTATCGGGCACATTGATGGTGGTGGCACCCTCGGCAATCACGGCCTCGATCACGCGGCACAGAAAGTCCGGATCGCTGCGGTAGCCATCTTCCGGGCTGAATTCGATATCGCCCACCAGATTGCGCGCAAAACGCACCGACTGCCGGGCCTGCTCCAGCACCTGCTCTGGCGTCATGCGCAGCTTCTTTTCCATGTGCAGCGCCGACGTCGCGATGAAGGTGTGGATGCGCGCGCTGGCGGCGCCTTGAAGGGCCTCGGCGGCACGCGAAATATCGCGGTCGTTGGCGCGCGAGAGCGAGCAGATGGTGGACTCCCGGATGGCATTGGCGATGGCCTGCACCGCCTCGAAATCCCCGTTGGAGCTGGCAGCAAAGCCGGCTTCGATCACGTCCACCTTCAGGCGTTCGAGCTGACGGGCAATGCGCAGCTTTTCGTCCTTGGTCATCGACGCGCCTGGGGACTGTTCGCCATCGCGCAAGGTGGTGTCAAAAATGATGAGTTTGTCGGCCATGTGGTTTCTCCTGATACTGGTGGGTTGTTGCCCGCAACGTCAAAATTCTGGCGCCCAAAACAAAAGGCCCGTTGCGGGTGCATACGGGCCTTTGTGGAAAAAGTGTGCGCGTGCGCCTACAGTCTCCGCCCGTGGGGAGATAGCAGTAGAGCCAGTGCAAACGTGTTCATGCGTTCCAATGTAGCACAGTTTTTTGCGCCCTGCCGCTGTCACCGGTGCAGACCCCGTTCATCGGGTTCATCGGTCGACATGCTGATCACACTGCTGTGCTGCCCCTTGGCCTTGCGCCACGCATACACGCCGTAGCCGCTCAGGCCATACAGCACGAAGACGCCAAACAGGACGATGGGCGGATGGATATTGATGATGGCAATGCCCAGGGCAATCAGCACGATGACCGCGAAGGGCACGCTTCTCTTCATCTGCACGTCCTTGAAGCTGTAGAACGGCACATTGGTCACCATGGTCAGCCCCGCATACAGCGTGAAGGCAAACATTACCCAACTCACTTGCGACCACTCAAGCCACGCGTCTTCGCCCCGATGCACGCCCAACTCGGTCATCAGCCAGATGAAGCCCGCCACCAGCGCGGCGGCGGCAGGCGACGGCAAGCCCTGAAAATAGCGCTTGTCCACCACGCTGGTGTTGACGTTGAACCGCGCCAGACGCAGCGCAGCGCATGCGCAATAGACAAACGCGGCAATCCAGCCCCAGCGGCCCAGCCCCCTGAGCGCCCATTCGTAGGCAATCAGCGCCGGCGCTGCACCAAACGACACCATGTCGGACAGTGAATCCATTTGCTCGCCAAAAGCACTTTGCGTATTGGTCATGCGGGCCACACGCCCGTCGAGGCTGTCGAGCACCATGGCACAGAAGACACCCACAGCGGCCATGTCAAAACGCCCGTTCATGGCCATCACGATGGAATAGAACCCACCGAACAATGCCGCCAGCGTGAACAAGTTGGGCAGGATGTAGATGCCCTTGCGCCGCTTGCGCACCATCACACCGGGGTTTTCGGTGGATTCATTGCCGTCATGCATCAAATAGACCTCCAGCGCTTGCCAGTCATGCGCAAGCAGCTCTCAAATTTATAGTATTTGGTTCTCACCCGCAGACCAGGCATAACGCCGAACGGGTACAAGGCGAAGGCAGCAGTGTAGCGCCAGCCACGCTGTGCCCCGCCCACAAAAAAGGCCACCGAAGTGGCCTTTGGGTGCGCGTGATGCGTCAGCGACGCTGCATCAGTTGCGGGTCTGGTCGACCAGCTTGTTCTTGGCGATCCAGGGCATCATCGCGCGCAACTGGCCGCCCACCTTTTCGATGGAGTGGTCGGCCGTGTTGCGGCGGCGCGCCGTCATGCTGGGGTAGCCGGTGCGGCCTTCCAGGATGAACATCTTGGCGTATTCGCCGTTCTGGATGCGCTTCAGGGCATTGCGCATGGCTTCGCGCGACTGCGTGTTGATCACTTCAGGGCCGGTCACGTACTCGCCATATTCGGCGTTGTTCGAGATCGAGTAGTTCATGTTGGCAATGCCGCCTTCGTAGATCAGGTCCACGATGAGCTTGAGCTCGTGCAAGCATTCGAAGTAGGCCATTTCAGGCGCGTAGCCGGCTTCGACCAGGGTTTCGTAACCCATCTTGATCAGCTCGACGGCGCCGCCGCACAGCACGGCCTGCTCGCCGAACAGGTCGGTCTCGGTTTCTTCCTTGAAGTTGGTCTCGATGATGCCGGCCTTGCCGCCACCATTGGCCATGGCGTAGCTCAATGCCAGGTCACGGGCCTTGCCGGACTTGTCCTGGTGCACGGCCACCAGGTGGGGCACGCCGCCGCCCTGGGTGTAGGTGTTGCGCACGGTGTGGCCAGGTGCCTTGGGGGCGACCATCCACACATCGAGGTCGGCGCGGGGCACGACCTGGTTGTAGTGCACGTTGAAGCCATGGGCGAAGGCCAGCGATGCGCCTTGCTTGATATTGGGCTCGACGTTGTTCTTGTAGACGCCAGCGATGTCTTCGTCGGGCAGCAAGATCATGACCACGTCAGCGGCCTTCACGGCGTCGTTGACTTCCATCACCGTGAGACCGGCCTTGCCGACCTTGTCCCACGAGGCGCCGCCCTTGCGCAGGCCGACCACGACCTTCACGCCGCTGTCGTTCAGGTTTTGTGCATGGGCGTGGCCTTGCGAGCCGTAGCCGATGATGGCCACGGTCTTGCCCTTGATCAGGCTCAGGTCACAGTCTTTGTCGTAGAAAACTTTCATGGGTCGCTCCGGTTGAAATGCGTTGTGGGGGGTGAAAAATAAACAGTGGATTGTCTTACATAGGATTTGAATTCAACCGGATAACCAGGCGGGGAGCCGCGGACGGTGCTCTAGCACGGCAAGGCGACGCAACGACGTTAGAAGGTTGAAGGCAAATCCGTTACACGCGCAGGATGCGCTCGCCGCGGCCAATGCCGCTGGCACCGGTGCGCACGGTTTCCAGGATGGCCGTGCGGTCGATGGCCTGCAAAAAAGCGTCGTTCTTGGACTGGTCGCCGGTGAGCTCGATGGTGTAGCTCTTCTCGGTCACGTCGATGATGCGGCCACGGAAGATGTCGGCCATGCGCTTCATTTCCTCGCGCTCCTTGCCCACCGCGCGCACCTTCACCATCATGAGCTCGCGCTCGGTGTAGGCGCCTTCGGTGAGGTCCACCACCTTGACCACCTCGATGAGGCGGTTCAGGTGCTTGGTGATCTGTTCGATCACATCGTCGGAGCCCGTGGTCTGGATCGTCATGCGCGACAGCGATGGATCCTCGGTGGGCGCCACGGTGAGCGATTCGATGTTGTAGCCCCGGGCAGAGAACAGGCCCACGACGCGCGACAGCGCGCCGGGTTCGTTTTCCAGCAAAACGGCAATGATGTGTTTCATGATGAAGAGATTCCTCTTTTTGCGACGGCAGCACGATCAAGAAGTGGTCGCTGAAAACTGCCGTTTTTCGCTGCCCTCCCCCGTGCACGGTAATGCACGGGCTTGGCAGGCAATAGATTCGTCAAAAAAGTGAGTGCTATTTATTCGATAGCTGGTAGCGCTTGAAGGACAAGCACTGGAGGCCGATTTGGCTTAAAGGTCTTCCGACCCCAGCAGCATTTCGGTGATGCCCTTGCCGGCCTGCACCATCGGGAACACGTTCTCGGTGGGGTCGGTACGGAAGTCCATGAACACGGTGCGGTCCTTGAGCTTGCGTGCTTCGCGCAGTGCGGGCTCGACGTCCTTGGGGTGCTCGATCAGCATGCCCACATGGCCGTAGGCCTCGGCCAGCTTCACGAAGTTGGGCAGTGCGTCCATGTAGCTGTGGCTGTAGCGGCCGGAGTACTCGATCTCCTGCCACTGGCGCACCATGCCCAGATAACGGTTGTTCAGCGAGCAGATCTTGATCGGCGTGTTGTACTGCAGGCAGGTGGACAGTTCCTGGATGTTCATCTGCACCGAGCCTTCGCCGGTGATGCAGAACACTTCGGATTGCGGCTTGGCCAACTTGATGCCCATCGCGTACGGAATGCCCACACCCATGGTGCCCAGGCCACCGGAATTGATCCAGCGGCGCGGCTCGTCAAAACGGTAATACTGCGCGGCCCACATCTGGTGCTGGCCCACGTCGGACGTGATATAGGTGTCCGCGTCCTTGGTCATGTTCCACAGCGTCTCGACCACATACTGCGGCTTGATCACGTCGCCGCTGCCCATGCTGTATTTGAGGCAGTCGCGCTTGCGCCAGCCTTCAATGGTGTCCCACCACGCAGCGAGCGCGCCGGCGTCGGGACGCGTGCTGCTTTCGCGGATCATGGAAATCAGCTCGGTGAGCACATCCTTCACGTCACCGACGATGGGGATGTCGACCTTGACGCGCTTGGAGATGCTCGACGGGTCGATGTCCACATGGATGATCTTGCGCTCGTTCTGCGCGAAATGCTTGGTGTTGCCGATGACGCGATCGTCAAAACGGGCGCCCACGGCCAACAGCACATCGCAGTTTTGCATGGCGTTGTTGGCCTCGATGGTGCCGTGCATCCCCAGCATGCCCAGGAACTTGCGATCCGACGCGGGATAGGCGCCCAGGCCCATCAACGTGTTGGTCACTGGGTAGCCCAGCATGTCCACCAGCGTGCGCAGTTCGTTGGAGGCATTGCCCAGCAGCACGCCGCCGCCGGTGTAGATATAGGGGCGCTTGGCCGCCAGCAGCAGTTGCAGCGCCTTGCGAATCTGGCCGCCGTGGCCCTTTCTCACCGGGTTGTACGAGCGCATTTCCACGCTCTCGGGATAACCGGTGTAGGGCACCTTCTTGAACGACACATCTTTCGGAATATCGACCACCACGGGGCCAGGACGGCCGGTGCGGGCGATGTGGAAGGCCTTTTTCAGCGTCATGGCCAGATCGCGCGGGTCCTTGACGAGGAAGTTGTGTTTG
This sequence comes from Acidovorax sp. JG5, assembly GCF_017939685.1. Taxonomy (NCBI): domain Bacteria; kingdom Pseudomonadati; phylum Pseudomonadota; class Betaproteobacteria; order Burkholderiales; family Comamonadaceae; genus Acidovorax; species Acidovorax sp. JG5. The sequence goes on along the minus strand of NZ_JAGKSE010000021.1, from coordinate 21,030 downwards.
ACGATGGGGCGCGTGATACCCACCGTATCGCATTCCTGGAACGCATCCAGCCCGATGGCCGCCGTGGGCACCTGGCCGGAGATGATCACCATGGGAATGCTGTCCATGTAGGCCGTGGCGATGCCGGTGACGGCGTTGGTCAGCCCAGGGCCAGATGTGACAAGTGCCACTCCCACCTCGCCGGTGGCGCGCGCGTAGCCATCGGCGGCATGCACCGCGGCCTGCTCATGGCGCACCAGCACATGCTGAATGGTGTCTTGCTTGTACAGCGCGTCGTAGATATAGAGAACTGCGCCGCCGGGGTAGCCCCAGATGTACTGCACGTTCTCGGCCTGCAACGCCTTGACGAGGATTTCAGAACCCATGAGGTCCTGCGAGCCGGAGGCGGAAGAGTTGCCGTGGGAGGCAGCGGCTGCTGAAGTGAGTTCAGCCTTGGAGATTTCCATGATCGATCAACCTTTGTGAATTTCTCTAACGAAAAACCTTGGGTGCTCCTTGCACGCGCTCTTGTGAAGCCAGCTCGGAACTTGAGGCCAAGGACATGGGCGGGATGATTGCCGCGCCGGACCGTGACCCGTTTGCCTTTTGAATTGCAGCGCGGATTATCGCACTGCAACATGTCCAAAACCAGCCATTTTCAGAAAATTCAGCACCCAATGCGATAATTGAAGAATTGTGCGTGCTGCACCGCGCTTTTTCGCATGACAGCATTGATCCTCCCGGGCTGACTCCTCTTGGCAACTGAACAAGAACTCTCCGAATTCCTCAAAAGTGTAGAAAAGCGCGCTTTCAAGCGCTCGGTCTACCACGTCCGCAATGAGGAAGCGGCCCTGGATATCGTTCAGGACAGCATGCTCAAACTGGCCGAGCACTACGGCGACAAGCCCCCGGGCGAACTGCCCATGCTGTTTCAACGCATTCTGTCGAACTGCACGCTGGACTGGTTTCGCCGCCAGAAGACCCGCAACGCACTGTTTTCGAGCATGAGCGACTTCGATGGACCGGGAGACGTTGGCACGGAATTTGATCTGCTCGAAGCCTATGCCGGCCCGGACAACGGAGAGCGGGCCGAGAGCGCGGAAGATCTGGCACGGCGTGCGCAGATCTTCAAGGGCATCGAAGAAGAAATCGAGGAGCTGCCTGCACGTCAACGGGAAGCGTTTCTCATGCGTTACTGGGAAGAAATGGATGTCGCAGAAACAGCAGCCGCCATGGGCTGCTCCGAAGGCAGCGTCAAAACGCACTGTTTTCGTGCAGTACAGACCCTCAGCAAGGCACTGAAGGCAAAAGGAATCGAACCATGAACACCGCAAACACCCCCCCCTCTGAATTGGCGGCGGATCGTTTCGCACGCCGCGTTACTGCGCGGCTGACCAGTGGAACGGACGACCTGCCCTACGATATTTCCGAGCGGCTGCGCGCCGCGCGCATGCAAGCGCTGGCCAAGCGCAAAGTGGTTGTGCCAGTGCGTCGCGCCGCGCCTGCGGTCATGCACACTGGCAACACCGCAGTGCTCGGTGGTGGTAACGAGCGGGGTGGCTGGTGGAGTGCACTGGTTTCGGCGGTTCCCGTGATGGCCCTGCTGGTGGGCCTAGTGGTGATCAATATGGCCGAGGACGAGCAGGGTAACAATGAAGTGGCGGAAGTTGATGCCGCCCTGCTGACCGACGAGTTGCCCCCAGCGGCTTACTCCGACCCAGGTTTTGTACAGTTCCTAAAAACCACCCACACCAGCAACTGATTGCATTCGCTTTTACTGCATGTACGCAAGTCCACCTGAAGCCCGCCCCACCATGCCAGCCTTTGTGCTGGCTTTGGTGCTTTTAGGTGCGTTCGCAGCAGGTGGCATGGCGGTGCTCAATCAGGTGCGCATGGCCCCCGGCACCGTCCTGCCAGCTGCTGCGTTGGCACCCAAATCCAGCGGCAAAGGCACATCCGGCAGGGTGGTCGATCCGTCCACGCTCACTCCTGCCGGCCCGGGCTGGGAAGTCCTGAACACACCCCAGAAACTGGCGCTTTACCCACTGGCGGAACGCTGGGCTCTGCTCAGCGAGGTGCAAAAAAAACGCTGGCTCGCTTTGGCCCATACCTTCTCGACACTGCCAGAACAAGAACAGGAAAAACTGCACAACCGCATGACGGAATGGGCCAGCCTGAGTGCCCAACAACGCAATCAGGCACGGCTCAATTACGCCGATTCCAATCGCCTGGCGCGTGACAACAAACTCGCCCAATGGCAGGCCTACCAGGCACTGAGCGACGAAGAAAAGCGCAAGCTGGCTGCGCGCGCAGCCCCCAAGCCCCAAGGAGCAGCCACTGCGCTCAAACCAGTGTCTCCCCGCAAGCTGGCGCAGATTCCAGCAGCCTCGGAAGCCAACCCCAATCGCGCCAATCAGCCCAAGATTCCCCCCATCCAGAATCTGTCTCCGCGCGTTGCGATGCCTTTGCCAACGGCTCCTGCGGCGGGTGCGGGCGCCCATGGCTCCCCCGCTCCATCCCCTGCTGGCGTGGTGGAGACCGCCCCCGTCAACGTGCCTGTGGCCGTGCCCATCACACTGCCGCCACTGTCGGGCACGCCCGCAACCAACGACCATGCGGCCCCTGTGGCGCCCGATGTGCCCCTCCTCACTCCCCAGTAATCTGCATGCCCGCCTTGTCTTCGCCTGACGTGCAGACTTCCACTGTCGCCGCACCCTCGAACCTGCATGCCCCCAGCCTGGTGCGCCGCATGGCCTGCTGGATGTACGAAGGCATCCTGATGTTTGGCGTGGTCTTCATCGCCGGCTACCTGTTTGGAACCCTGAGCCAGACCCGCAATGCCATGGACAACCGGCACGCCCTGCAGGCCTTCCTGTTCGTAGTGTTTGGCATCTACTTCACCTGGTTCTGGGCGAAAGGCCAGACGCTGGCCATGAAAACCTGGAACGTCCGCGTGGTGGACCACGCTGGCCGTCCGCTCACCCAGCGGCGCGCACTGCTGCGCTACGTTCTTTCCTGGCTGTGGTTTCTGCCGCCACTGGCCGCCGTAGCGCCCTTTTCGCTGCCGGGCGGCGAGTCCGCGGTGATTGTGTTGGGCTGGGTCGCGGTGTGGGCGCTGCTGAGCCGCTTTCACCCGCAGCAACAGTTCTGGCACGACGCACTCGCGGGTACCCGCCTGGTGCACCATGAACCCACCAAAAAATAAGCCCTGGCCGGACATGTGCTTGCCAGACACATCCGCGCCTGACAATCGCCGCATGCAATCACTCGACCCATCGCCCCAAGCGCCCGCCAACCCGCACAAGGCACGCTCCGGGCTGAACCGGATCTGGCATGCCACCGGCTACTCGCTCGAAGGCCTGCGTGCCGGCTGGGGCGAGAAAGCGTTTCGCCAGGAAGCCATTGCAGCAGTGGTGCTGGTTCCGCTGTCGTTCTGGCTGGGCCACCGCTGGGTGGAAGTGGCGCTGCTGGCCGGTTCTGTGGTGATCGTGATGATCGTGGAGTTGCTCAACACCGGCATCGAAACCGCCATCGACCGCATCGGCCCCGAGTGGCACGACCTTTCCAAGCGTGCCAAGGACATGGGCAGCGCTGCGGTGCTGCTGTCGCTGCTGCTGTGCGTTGGCATCTGGTCTGCAGCTCTTTTTCAGAGGTTTTTCCATGGCTGAGCCAACTTTTTCCATCTGCGTGTACTGTGGTTCCCGCCCTGGCGAGAACGCGGCGTTTGCCCAGGCGGCAACCGCCGTGGGCCATTGGATCGGATCGCATGGCGGCCAGCTCGTGTATGGCGGCGGGCGCAGCGGCCTCATGGGCATCGTGGCCGAGGCCACGCGCCTGGCCGGCGGCCGGGTGGTGGGCGTGATACCGCAGACCTTGGTCGACAAAGAGCAGGCCAACCGCCAGTGCGACGAGTTGCACATCGTGCAGACCATGCACGAGCGCAAAGCCATGATGGCCGAGCGCAGCGACGCCTTCGTGGCCCTGCCCGGCGGCATCGGCACCTTTGAGGAACTGTTTGAAGTGTGGACCTGGCGCCAGCTGGGCTACCACGACAAGCCGGTGGGCCTGCTCAATGTGGCTGGCTACTACGACGGCCTGCTGGCCTTTTTGCAGACCAGTGTGGCCAGCGGCTTCATGGGGCCCTGGCAAATGGACCTGCTGAACACTGCAACCGACAGCAATGCGCTGCTTCGCACGCTGGTGCAGTCGGCCGACCACCGCCAGGAACAGGTGCCGCTGCGCTCCGTCATCTGAAGCGCAACCGGGACGGCTGGAACAACGGGCCACTGGCCCATCGGCCCCGCTCTGCGCCCGGCTGAGGCACCCAGGAAGTCGCTCAGACTGCCGCGTCGTCCAGGTCGCCCGTGCGAATGCGCACCACGCGCTCCACGGCGGTCACGAAAATCTTGCCGTCACCAATCTTGCCTGTGCGCGCCACGTTGACGATGGCGTCCACGCAGCGCTCCAGATCTTCAGACTTGACCACCACCTCGACCTTCACCTTGGGCAGGAAATCGACCACATACTCGGCCCCCCGGTACAGCTCGGTATGGCCCTTCTGGCGGCCAAAACCCTTCACTTCGGTCACGGTGAGACCGGTCACACCGCATTCGGCCAAGGCTTCGCGGACTTCTTCGAGCTTGAACGGCTTGATGACGGCAGTGATCATTTTCATGGGGAGTGGCTCCTGGAAGATAAAAAGAGGTTGAACCTGGCAGATGCCCGTCAGGCCCTGAATTGGCTGGTGATAGGGTAGCGCCAGTCCTTGCCAAAGCTGCGGCGCGTGACGCGCACGCCCACGGGCGCCTGGCGTCGCTTGTATTCGTTGATCTTGATCAGCCGGGTGACGCGCTCGACATCGGCGCGCTCGAACCCGGCGGCAATGATGGCCTCTATCGGCTCGTCATTTTCCATGTAACGCGCCACGATGGCATCGAGCACCTCGTAAGCCGGCAAGCTGTCCTGGTCTTTCTGGTCGGGGCGCAACTCGGCACTGGGCGGGCGCGTGATGATGCGCTCAGGGATGGGGTTGGCCCCCGTGCCATAAGGGTCGTGGGCATTGCGCCAGCGTGCCAGGGCGAACACCCGGGTCTTGGCCACGTCCTTGATGGGAGCAAAGCCGCCGGCCATGTCGCCGTAGAGCGTGCAGTAGCCCGTGGCCATCTCGCTCTTGTTGCCGGTGGTCAGCACGATGGCCCCGAACTTGTTCGACAGCGCCATCAGCAGCGTGCCGCGGATCCGGGCCTGTAGGTTCTCTTCGGTGGTGTCCTCGGGCAGGCCGGCAAACTGGCTTGCCAGCGCGGCCTTGAAGGCCTCGAACTGGGGCGCGATCGAGATTTCGTCATAGCGCACGCCCATGCGCTCGGCCATGTCGCGCGCGTCAATCCAGCTGATGTCGGCCGTGTAGGGCGAGGGCATCATCACGGTGCGCACCTTGTCGGCGCCCAGGGCGTCCACCGCGATGGCCAGCACCAGTGCCGAATCAATGCCGCCGGACAAGCCCAGCAAGGCGCCTGGAAAGCCGTTCTTGCCCACATAGTCGCGCACGCCCAGCACCAGCGCGTCCCACAAATCAGCCTCCAGGCTACGCTCGGGCACCACTTCTGCTTCTATTTTGATAGCTGCTTGCGCTTTATCTATCTGCGCAAACACCAGTTTTTCCTTGAAACCGGGGGCGCGCCCCGCCACCGCGCCGTCGGCATTCAGGGCAAACGAGCGGCCCTCGAAAACCACCTCGTCCTGCCCGCCCACCAAGTGGGCATAGACCAGCGGCAGGCCGGTTTCGGCCACGCGCTCGCGCATGGTCTGCTCGCGCTCGGCACTCTTGCCCAGATGAAAGGGCGAGGCATTGATCACCGCCAGCAGTTGCGCCCCCGCCTGCGCCGCAGCACGGGCGGGCGCTGCGAACCATGCGTCTTCGCAGATCAGCACGCCCACCTTCACACCCTCCACCTCGAACACGCAGGGCGATTGGCCCGCGACGAAATAGCGGCGCTCATCAAACACCTGGTAGTTGGGCAGCTCGCGCTTGGCATAGGTCTGCTCGATCTGGCCATGGCGCAGCACGCTGGCCGCATTCAGGCAGGGGCTGAACGCCGGGTCGCCAGCAGCCAGCTTTTGCGGATGGCCCAGCACGATCGCCAGGCCATTCAACCCCGCGGTCTCGCGGGCCACGGTTTTCACGGCATCATCACAGGCCGCAAGAAACGCGGGGCGCAGGAACAGGTCTTCTGCCGCGTAGCCACAAATAGCCAGTTCGGGCGTCAGCAACAGGCGCGCGCCCTGCGCATGGGCTTCACGCGCTGCAGCGATGATTTTCTGCGCATTGCCGGGCATGTCGCCCACGACAAAATTGAGCTGAGCGGTGCAAATGGAGAGCGTCATGGAACTGGGATCGGCCCTTGCGGCCAGGTTGGACACCGCCACCCCTCGGTGCCCCGCGCTAAACGGTGGCCCATGGAGGCAGCATGGCTGAAGCCGCCATTATCGCGCGCGTGCTGGCATCCCCGCTGGAGGTGGACGCCACGGCCTGGAACGCCCTGCTGGCACAGCAATCGCACGCCACGCCCTTCATGCGCCACGAATACCTGGCCGCCCTGCACCAGAGCCAAAGCGCCATTCCCCCAACCGGCTGGACGCCCCGCTTCATGACGCTGTGGGAAGGCGATGCACTGGTGGCCGCCTGCCCGCTGTACCTCAAGAGCCATTCGTACGGTGAATACGTGTTCGACTGGGCATGGGCCAATGCCTACGAGCAGCATGGCGTGCCCTATTACCCCAAGGCCGTGGTGGCCGTGCCCTTCACCCCCGTGCCCGGCACCCGGCTGCTGGCGCGCGACGACGCTGCGCGCCAGCGGCTGGTGCAGGCGCTGTGCCAGTGGTGCGAAGACGAAGGCATCTCCTCACTGCATGCGCTGTTCGCCAGCGATGACGATGTGCTGACCGCTGCCCGGCAAGGGCTAATGCTGCGGCACACGGTGCAGTTTCACTGGAAGAATGCGTCTTATCCGGATTTCGATGCTTTCCTGGCCAGCCTCACCCAGGAAAAGCGCAAGAAGATCCGCCAGGAACGCCGGCGCGTGGCCGAGGCCGGTGTCACCTTCCGCTGGGCGCAGGGGGCCGACATCACGCCAGCGGATTGGGACTTTTTTTACCGCTGCTACGAGCGCACCTATCTGGAGCACGGCAACCCGCCCTACCTCACGCGCGCCTTCTTTCATCAGATGGCCGAGCACATGCCAGAGCACTGGCTGCTGTTCATCGCCGAGCGCGAAGGCCGGCCAATTGCTAGCAGTTTGATAGCTATTGACGCTGAACCAGCAAGCGCTAGCGGCACAAATTGCTCCAAAAATTCGCCCCGCGCAGCATACGGCCGCTACTGGGGCGCGCTGGAGCGCGTGGACTGCCTGCATTTCGAAGCCTGTTACTACCAGCCGCTGGCCTGGTGCATTGCGCATGGCGTGCAGCGCTTTGAAGGCGGCGCCCAAGGCGAACACAAGATGGCCCGCGCCCTGCTGCCCGTGCAGGCGACCAGCGTGCACTGGCTGGCACACCCGGCTTTTGCCGACGCAGTGGAACGCTTTCTGGCCCGCGAGGGCGCTGGCGTGGAAGACTATCTGGACCACCTGCAGGCGCGCAGCCCGTTTCGGGTGGCATAGCGCCCCGCAGCGCGACCCGGCGCCCCCCTGCAACAGTGCGATGCCAGCGCGGCCGATTACTGCGCGACCTGGGCCACCAGGCCCATTTCGGCGCTGCTCAACAAAGATGCGATGTCCATCATGATGAGCATGCGCTCGCCCAGCGTGGCGATGCCGATGACGAAGGCGGAATCCACCTGGCTTTCAAACTGTGGCGCCGGCTTGATGGCATCGGCCGTGAGGGCCACCACATCGGCCACGGCATCCACCACGGCGCCCAGCACAGTGCCGCCCACATTCAGGATGATGACCACGGTGAAATCGGTGTATTCGGCCGTGGGGCAGCGCAGTTTCAGGCGCAAATCCACGATGGGAACGATGCGCCCGCGCAGATCGATCACGCCCTTGATGAAGTCGGGCGCATGGGCCATGCGCGTGGGCTGCTCATACGAACGGATTTCCTGCACCCGCAAGATGTCGATGCCGTATTCCTCCTGGCCCAGGCGGAAGGTCAGGTATTCCGCCGCAGGGGCTGTGGCAGCGGTGCGCGACGACGGCTCGGAACGGGTTGCCGTGGGGGCAGAAATCATGTGCGCATCTTTCAAAAAATCGGTGGAGGCAGGCGGGTGGCCACGCCAGTCAGGGGAACCAGCGCCCTGGCATCGTGGGCCGGCGTTGCCGCACCAGCGGCGGCAAGGTCGAGAGTCGGCGCGTAGGTGGCTTAAAAGCTTTCCCAGTCGTCCTCGGCACCGCTCTTGTGCGCCGGCGCAGCAGACTTGGGCGCTGCGGCCGCAGGTGCTGCCAGGCGGGTGGGTGCCTTGGAGGCGCCCTGCCCCTTGCCTGCTGCACGAACGGCGCCCGTGGCCCGCAGTGCCGAAGCCGACGGAGCGGGCACCGCCGCCGGACGAGCCCGTGCCGCCACTGGCGCCGCGCCGCCTGCGAAGCGGGCGTCGAGCCGGAACACCGACACCGACTGCACCAGCTCGCCGGCCTGGGCATTGAGGCTGCTGGCTGCGGCAGCCATTTCCTCGACCAGGGCTGCGTTTTGCTGCGTGGCCTGGTCCATCTGCATGACGGCTTCGCCAATCTGCGCAACGCCCGCGCTTTGCTCACTGCTGGCGGCGCTGATCTCGCCCATGATGTCGGTCACGCGGCGGATGGAAGCCACCACTTCGGTCATGGTGGCGCCGGCCTTGTCCACCAGCAGCGTGCCTTGTTCCACCCGTTCCACGCTGGCGGTGATCAGGCCCTTGATTTCCTTGGCGGCTTCGGCGCTGCGACCAGCCAGGCTGCGCACCTCACTGGCCACCACGGCAAAGCCGCGGCCCTGCTCGCCGGCCCGGGCGGCTTCGACGGCGGCGTTCAGCGCCAGGATGTTGGTCTGGAAGGCAATGGAGTCGATCACGCTGATGATGTCGGCAATCTTGTTGCTGCTGGCGTTGATGCCCTTCATCGTCTCGACCACTTCGGCCACCACCTCGCCACCCTGCTCGGCCACGGTCGATGCCGTCATGGCCAGCTGGTTGGCCTGGCGGGCGTTGTCGGCGTTCTGGCGCACGGTAGAGGCCAGCTCTTCCATCGAGGCTGCGGTTTCTTCCAGCGCGCTGGCCTGCTGTTCGGTGCGGCTGGACAGGTCATTGTTGCCCGACGCAATCTGCGCACTGGCCGATGCCACGCCTTCGGCGTTGCTGCGCACTGCGCTCACGGTGTTCACCAGGCTTTGCTGCATGCGCTGCAAGGCGCTGAGCAGGTAACCGGTTTCGTCTTTGGACTGCACGACGATCTGGCCGCTGAGGTCGCCACCGGCCACGCTGTCGGCCGCTTGCACCGCCTGGGCCAGGGGGCGGGTGATGGAGCGAATGATGGCAATGGCCAGAAAGATGGCCAGCCCGATGGCGAGCACACCGGCAATCAACACATCCCGCTGCACAGCGGCGGCGGTCGATTCGGCCCGCTGGCCGGCAATCGCCGTGGTTTGGGCCTGGAGCTCGACCTGCTCCTGAAGGGTGGCCTGGTAGGCCAGCTGCGCAGGGCGCAGTTGCTCTTCAAGCAGTTTCAGTGCTTCTTCTTTCTGGCCTTGCTGGACCATGGCCAGGTACTGGTCACCCAGCTTGAGGAACTCTGCGCGGGTTTGCTGGATGCGCCCCATGACCTCCTTGCCTCTTTCGGAGAGGACGAGGGTCTCAAGGGTCTTCATTTGCTCCGCAATCACAGCCCGCGCTGAGGTCACCTGCTCCAGCGACGACCTGGTGATACTTTCAGAGTTGAAGAGGGCCAGGTTACGAAACTGGATGGCCTGCACATTCACCCGATCGACCACCATGCCCAAAGCTTTGGTGATCGGAATACGAAACTCAATCACATCCTTGAGTTCAGCGCGCTGGCTGGATGATCGGACCAGACTGACTGCACCCAGCGCAATCAGCAACAACACCATGACGCCAAACGCCACCGCGAGCCGGGTTGAAATTTTCAGTTGATTCATGATGTTTTAGCCGTTGCTTGCATGCAGTCGATGGACACACGCCAAAGTTCGCACAAGTACGATTTCAGCATAGCGACAGACTGTTTCATTTATTTACACGATGGCATATAACCCTTCGTCGCCCTCAACCATTCAGGATTTACCCCAGTTTTCGTAAAAGCAAAGCTTGCGTGCCAGTGCCGCGCAACGCGGTGGCCATAAAAAAAGCATGCAACCCTCTCGGGTTGCATGCTTTCATTTTGATAGCTTAAAGCGCTTTCTGACAAAGCGCCAGGCCGCTATTTCACTCCAAAACTTTTGGGGTCTATTCAGGCCACGCTCTTCTGGAAGCTCTCGATGCCGTCGGTGATTTCCTTCTTGGCGGCGTCAATGCCTTCCCAGCCCAGCACCTTGACCCACTTGCCCTTTTCCAGATCCTTGTAGTGCTCGAAGAAATGGGCGATGGCGTTGCGGCGCATGGTGTCCACATCGTCGATGCTCTTCCAGTGGTCGTACATGGGCAGGATTTTTGACGTGGGCACGGCAATGACCTTGCCATCCACACCAGCCTCGTCTTCCATCATCAGAATGCCCAGGGGGCGGCAAGGCACCACGACGCCGGGGAACAGGGGGTAAGGCGTGATCACCAGCACATCCACCGGGTCGCCGTCGCCCGACAGCGTTTGCGGCACGTAGCCATAGTTGGTGGGGTAGTGCATGGCCGTGGTCATGAAACGGTCCACAAAAATGGCGCCCGACTCCTTGTCCACTTCGTACTTGATCGGGTCCGCATTCATCGGGATTTCGATGACCACGTTAAATGCATCGGGAAGGTTCTTGCCGGGAGTGACGTTGTTGAGGGACATGTCTTGTATATCTTGTAGAAGAAGTGGGTTGACGACAATCCACGCAGCATGCAGCGTCGGGATTAACCCTGATTTTAGGCGCACGCCCCTTTCTGCCGGCTTGCAAATAGGCGTTTGGCTGTAAATTGGGTCCGTTGGCCAATCGACTCCAGCCACTGGAGCACGCGGGAGCAACGCAGCACAAGCACGCCGATGCGTTGTGTTTCCTTCCGTGCGACGGATTACTTCAAGGAGTGACGAATGGCTGGAAATACAACGCTGACTGCCCCTTTGATCCTGGCTGTGGCTTGCGGATTGATTGCGGTGGCCTACGGCATCTGGGCCCGCGGATGGATCCTGGCCAAAGACCCCGGCAACGCCCGCATGCAGGAGATTGCCGCCGCCATCCAGGCCGGTGCCGCCGCTTACCTGGCCCGCCAGTACAAGACCATCGCCATCGTCGGCGTGGTGCTGGCCATTCTCATCGGCATTTTTCTCGATGGCACCACGGCTGTGGGCTTTGTGGTGGGCGCGGTGCTGTCGGGCGCCTGCGGCTTCATCGGCATGAACGTGTCGGTGCGCGCCAATGTGCGCACGGCGCAGGCCGCCACCCACGGCATCGGCCCGGCGCTGGATGTGGCGTTTCGCGGCGGCGCCATCACGGGCATGCTGGTGGTGGGGCTGGGCCTGTTGGGCGTCACGGGCTTTTACTGGTTTCTGGCGGGCAACGGCAACCTCACGCCCACGGCCCACCTGGCCACCCTGCTCAACCCGCTGATCGGCTTTGCGTTTGGCTCGTCGCTGATCTCGATCTTTGCGCGCCTGGGCGGCGGCATCTTCACCAAAGGCGCCGACGTGGGCGCCGACCTGGTGGGCAAGGTGGAGGCGGGCATTCCTGAAGACGACCCGCGCAACCCGGCCGTGATCGCTGACAACGTGGGCGACAACGTGGGCGACTGCGCCGGCATGGCGGCCGACCTGTTCGAGACCTATGCGGTGACGCTGATCGCCACCATGGTGCTAGGCGCGCTGCTGGTGGTGAGCGCACCCGTTAACGCCGTGGTGTACCCGCTGGCGCTGGGGGCGGTGTCCATCGTGGCCAGCATCATCGGCTGCTTTTTCGTGAAGGCCTCGCCCGGCATGAAGAACGTGATGCCCGCGCTGTACAAGGGCCTCGCGATTGCCGGCGTGCTGTCGCTCATCGCGTTCTACTTCGTCACCGTCTGGATCATGCCGGACAACGCCATCGCCGCCAGCGGCAGCCAGATCAAGCTGTTTGGCGCCTGCGCCACCGGGCTGGTGCTGACGGCCGCGCTGGTGTGGATCACCGAGTTCTACACCGGCACGCAATACGCGCCCGTGCAGCACATCGCGCAGGCGTCCACCACGGGCCATGGCACCAACATCATCGCGGGCCTGGGCGTGTCGATGCGCTCCACGGCCTGGCCCGTCATCTTCGTGTGCCTGGCCATCCTGTCGGCCTACCAGCTCGCGGGCCTGTACGGCATTGCGGTGGCGGCCATGTCGATGCTGTCCATGGCGGGCATCGTGGTGGCCCTGGACGCTTATGGCCCCATCACCGACAACGCGGGTGGCATTGCCGAGATGGCGGAGCTGCCCAGCAGCGTGCGCGACATCACCGACCCGCTGGACGCCGTTGGCAACACCACCAAGGCGGTGACCAAGGGCTACGCGATTGGCTCGGCCGGCCTGGCCGCGCTGGTGCTGTTTGCCGACTACACGCACAAGCTCGAAAGCCATGGCCAGTCCATCACGTTCAATCTCTCCGACCCGATGGTCATCGTGGGCCTGTTCATCGGTGGCCTGATCCCCTATCTTTTTGGTGCGATGGCCATGGAGGCCGTGGGCCGCGCGGCCGGCGCCGTGGTGGTGGAAGTGCGCCGCCAGTTCCGCGACATCCCCGGCATCATGGAAGGCACGGCCAAGCCCGAATACGGCCGCGCCGTGGACATGCTGACCACCGCCGCCATCAAGGAAATGGTGATCCCCAGCCTGCTGCCCGTGGTGGTGCCCATCGTGGTGGGCCTGGCGCTCGGCCCCAAGGCGCTGGGGGGCTTGCTGATGGGCACCATCGTCACCGGCCTCTTCGTGGCCATCAGCATGTGCACCGGCGGCGGCGCCTGGGACAACGCCAAAAAATACATCGAAGACGGCCACCACGGCGGCAAGGGCAGCGAGGCGCACAAGGCCGCCGTCACGGGCGACACCGTGGGCGACCCCTACAAGGACACTGCCGGCCCGGCCATCAACCCGCTGATCAAGATCATCAACATCGTGGCGCTGCTGATCGTGCCGCTGGTGGTCAAGTTCCACGGCGGGTGATTGCGCCTCCACGGCTGTCCAAAGGCTCGCTGCGGCGGGCCTTTTTTCTGCCCGTGCCGGACGCCATCCAGCCGATGTACGCCACCCGCCATGTGGGCCCGCGACGCGCCAACCGCTATTAACCTGATAGCTACTACCGCTTTACCAACAAGCGCTACAGCCCAATTTGCCATGCAACCAGCAAGGTCCCATTGCTTTGCCGCACAATTTGGCCATGCAATTGCACTTCATCGCCAACGCCCCCGTTCCGTCCACGTCCGGCCGCACCATCCCGGTGATCGACCCGTCGGATGGCCAGCCATTTGACGACATCCAGCGCGGCACGGCCGATGACATCGACGCGGCGGTGCACGCGGCGCGCCAGTGCTACCAGGCCGTGTGGCAAAAGCTGGCGCCGGTGGAACGGGGCCGCCTGCTGCAAAAGCTTTCGGCCAAGATCCTGGAGCATGCCGACGAACTGACCACCCTGGAGCAGCGCGACTGCGGCAAGCCCACCAAGCAGGCGCGCGCCGATGCGCTGGCGCTGGCGCGCTACTTCGAGTTCTACGCGGGCGCCTGCGACAAGTTGCACGGCGAGACCATTCCCTACGCCGACGGCTACAGCGTGCTCACCTGGCGCGAGCCCCATGGCGTGACGGGCCACATCATTCCGTGGAACTACCCCATGCAGATCTTTGGCCGCAGCGTGGGCGGCGCCCTGGCGGCGGGCAATGTGTGCGTGGTCAAGCCCGCCGAAGACGCCTGCCTGAGCCTGATCCGCGTGGCGCAACTGGCGGCCGAAGTGGGCTTTCCGGCAGGCGCCATCAACATCGTCACCGGTTATGGCCACGAGGTGGGCGACGCGCTGGCGCGCCACCCGGGCATCGCCCACATCAGCTTCACAGGCAGCCCCCAGATCGGCACGCTGATCCAGCAGGTGGCCGCCGAGCGCCACTGCCCGGTCACGCTGGAGCTGGGCGGCAAAAGCCCCCAGATCATCTTTGCCGATGCCGACCTGGATGCCGCCGTCCCCGTGGTCATCAACGCCATCGTGCAGAACGCCGGGCAGACCTGCTCGGCCGGCTCGCGCGTGCTGATCGACTCGCTGATTTACGAACCGCTGCTGGAGCGCCTGGGCCGCGCCTTTGAAGCGCTGCGCGTGGGCCCGGCCGCCATGGATCTGGATGTGGGCCCGCTGATCCGCCAGTCGCAACAGCAGCGCGTGTGGGACTTTTTGTCGGATGCGCAGGTGGCCGGCATCCCCATGGTGGCCCAGGGCCAGATCGTGGACGATGCGCCAGAAACCGGCTTCTACCAAGCCCCCACGCTGCTGCGCGATGTGCCGGTTAGCCACCGCCTGGCGCAGGAAGAAGTATTCGGCCCCGTGCTGTCAGCCATGGCCTTCCAGGACGAAGACCACGCGGTAGAGCTGGCCAACGCCACGCAGTTCGGCCTGGTGGCCGGCATCTGGACGCACGATGGTGCGCGCCAGTTCCGCATGGCCAAGCGCGTGGCGAGCGGCCAGGTGTTCATCAACAACTACGGCGCCGCCGGCGGTGTGGAGCTGCCTTTTGGTGGCGTCAAGTCCAGCGGCTACGGGCGTGAAAAAGGACTGGAGGCGCTGTATGGCTTCACCACGCTCAAAACCGTGGCCATCCGGCACGGCTGATCTCGGCAGTCCTGTCACACCGGCGCAAGGCTGATCGGCGTAGTGTCGGTAGCATGTGCCCCATCCCCGTTTTCCTTCTCCTTTCGCACGACGGTCTTTTTTCTCCATGCCCCTGAGCTCCCCCGCCCCCCGCACCGCCCGGCACCTGCGCCGCGTCACTTACCACGGCTTTGAACGCGATGATGGACTGTGGGACATCGAAGGCGAGTTGCACGACAGCAAGATGCACGACGCGCCCTCGTTCCGCGAAGCCGGCCTGCGCCGCGCCGGCGAGCCCATCCACCACATGTGGCTGCGCGTCACCGTCACCCCCCAACTGGTGGTGCAGGCCATTGAAGTGGCCATGGACACCCACCCGCTCAAGGACTGCCCCCAGGCCCAGCCCGCGCTGCAATCCATGGTGGGCTGCAGCATGGCACGCGGCTGGCGCCAGGCCATCCAGAAAAACCTGGGCGGCGTGGTCAGCTGCACCCACCTGCGCGAGCTGCTGTTCAACCTGGCCACCGCCGCCTTCCAGTCGGTGCCCGCGGTGTTTGCGTCGGCCAACGAAGACGAGCCGCCCCGCCATCTGGGCCAGTGCACCGGGTGGGACTTCAACGGCAACGGCGTGAAGGAATATTTTCCGCAGTTCTACCGCCGCGGCCCCGACGGTCTGGCCGTGCCAGTAGGCCAGATCGAAACGGCCCACCCGGCCACCGACGCGCCCGCCAAATTGCAGCCATAGCCAGCGCTCTGGGGGCAAAAAATACAGTAAAAAATGCCTCCAGCGCTTACCCAGCAAGCGCGAGCTGCTATGAAATTAAAAACCCAGGAGACAACACCATGCGCGTGCAGCACAAATCCATCATCGTCACCGGCGCCGGCAACGGCATTGGCGAAGGCATCGCCAAGCGCCTGGCGGCCGAGGGCGGCCAGGTCATCGTCAACGACATCAACGAAGCCGGCGGCCAGCGCGTGGTGGCCGAGATCACCGCTGCCGGTGGCACCGCAGCCTTCTTCAAGGCCGACGTGACGCAGTCCACCGAGGTCAAGGCCCTGGTCAACGAGGCCGTGCGCCTGCATGGCCGGCTCGACGTGGTGGTCAACAACGCGGGCTGGACACACCGCAACCGCCCCCTCCTCGAAGTGAGCGAGGAAGAGTTCGACAAGGTCTATGCCATCAACGTCAAAAGCATCTACCTGTCCGCCATCCACGCCGTGCCGGCCATGCGTGCAGCGGGCGGCGGCAGCTTCATCAACATCGCCTCCACCGCCGGGCTGCGCCCCCGTCCAGGCCTGACCTGGTACAACGGCTCCAAGGGCGCCGTCATCATCACCAGCAAGTCGATGGCCGCCGAGCTGGGCCCCGACAACATCCGCGTGAACTGCATCAACCCCGTGTTCAACCCCGACACCGGCCTGGCCGCCGAATTTGCCGGCGGCCCGGTGGCCAATGCGCAAGGCACTGGCGATGCCGACGCCGTGGCCCGCCGTGCGAAGTTTCTGGCCACCATCCCGCTGGGCCGCTTCTCCACCGCGCTCGACGTGGCCAACGCCGCGCTGTACCTGGCCAGCGACGAGGCGGCGTTTGTCAGCGGCGTATGCATCGAGGTGGATGGCGCGCGCTGCGTCTGAGAACGTTTTCACGGGCTGGAAACCACAGTCGACACCGGCCCGACCGGAGCGGGCCAGAACTTGATGCCCATCAAGCAACAGCCACGCTGCGCAATCCCCCTGCGCAGCAAGTGGGGCAAAATCGCCCCATGTCTGAACGTGTGATTCCTCTGGTGGACCAACGCATCGCGGCCCTGGTGGCCAAGGTGCCCACGCAGGCCACCGCCCCCACCGGTCTGCTGACCGACACCCGGGGCCGTCCGCTGCGCGACCTGCGCATCAGCGTGACCGACCGCTGCAACTTCCGCTGCAACTACTGCATGCCCAAGGAAGTTTTCGACAAGGACCATGCCTACCTGCCGCACAGCGCCCTGCTGAGCTTTGAAGAGATCACGCGGCTGGCGCGGCTGTTTCTTGCACACGGCGTGCGCAAAATCCGCCTGACGGGCGGCGAGCCCCTGCTGCGCAAAAACCTCGAAGAACTGGTGGCGCAACTGGCCCAGCTGCGCACGGTGGACGGCGTGGCGCCCGACCTCACGCTCACCACCAACGGCTCGCTGCTCGCGCGCAAGGCGCGGGCGCTGAAGGACGCGGGCCTGAACCGCGTGACGGTGAGCCTCGATGGCCTGGACGACACGATCTTTCGCCGCATGAACGATGTGGACTTTCCGGTGGCCGACGTGCTGGCCGGCATCGAGGCGGCGCACGCGGCGGGCCTGTCGCACATCAAGGTCAACATGGTGGTCAAGCGCGGCACCAACGACCACGAAATTTTGCCCATGGCGCGGCATTTTCGCTGCACGGGCACCACGCTGCGCTTCATCGAATACATGGACGTGGGCGCCACCAACGGCTGGCGCATGGACGAGGTGCTGCCTTCGGCCGAACTGATTGCTCGCCTGCGCGCCGAACTGCCCCTGGTGCCGCTGGACCCGAGCAGCCCCGGCGAAACCGCTGCACGCTGGGGCTATGCCGATGCCGCTGGCCAGCACGACCCGGCGCTGGGCGAGGTGGGTGTGATCAGCAGCGTGACCCAGGCGTTTTGCCACGACTGCAACCGCGCGCGCCTGTCCACCGAAGGCAAGCTCTACCTGTGCCTGTTTGCCACCCAAGGCCATGACCTGCGCACGCTGCTGCGCGGCGGCGCCACCGACGAAGCGATTGCATCGGCTATCGCCCCCATCTGGCAGCAGCGCAATGACCGCTACTCGGAGCTGCGCAGCAGCCTGCCTGCCGATACAGCCCAAGGCGCACGCCGCGTCGAAATGAGCTACATCGGCGGATAACGATTGAACGAATGATTGACACCCAAGACATCACCGGCCTGGTCCTCGCCGGTGGCCGCGGCTCCCGCATGGGCGGGGTCGATAAAGGCCTGCAGAACTTTCGCAGCCTGCCGCTGGCGCTGCACACGCTGATGCGGCTGCAGGTGCAGACCGGCGCCACCATGGTCAATGCCAACCGCAACCTGGCGGCCTACGAGGCCTTTGGCGCGCCGGTCTGGCCCGACGTGTTGGCCGACTATGCCGGTCCGCTGGCCGGTTTTCTGACCGGGCTGGAACGCTGCGAGACGCCCTGGCTGCTCACCGTGCCCTGCGACACGCCGCTGTTTCCGCTGGACCTGGCCACGCGGCTGGCCACTGCCGCCGACCAGGCGGGCGCCGACATCGCCATGGCGGCCGCCCCCGAGGACGATGGCGCGAGCGGCACCGCCGTGCGCCCCCAGCCCGTTTTCTGCCTGCTGCGCGTGGACCTGCTCGAAAGCCTGGTGGCCTTCACCCAGGCGGGCGGCCGCAAGATCGACGCCTGGACCGCGCAGCACCATCAGGTGGTGGTGCCGTTCGACCAGCCAGGCGACGACCCGCTGGCGTTTTTCAACGCCAACACGCTGGCCGAACTGCACCGACTTGAAAGCGCCGGCATTCCCTGACCGAGTGCACCGGTTGCAACCCCTCTCGCACTGCGCGCATTTCCCCATGAAAACCATTGCCCAGATTGCCGCCGAGCTGCAAGGCTACGACCCGCAGGCGCTCAGTGCCGACCAGGTGTCGGCCTTTCTTGAACGGTTGGTGCAGCCCGTCACGGCCACCGAAGAAGTCGGCATTTTTGAAGCCCTGGGCCGCGTGCTGGCCCGCGATGTGGTCTCGCCCCTGAGCGTGCCGCCCCACGACAACTCGGCCATGGATGGCTATGCGCTGGCCGGCATGCAACTGGTGGCGGGCCAGCCGCTCACGCTGCGCGTGGTCGGCACCGCGCTGGCCGGCAAGGCCTGGTCTGGCACCGTGGGTGCGGGCGAATGCCTGAAGATCATGACCGGCGCCATCATGCCCCCGGGCCTGGACACCGTGGTGCCGCAAGAGTTCACCACCACCACAGCCGACGGACACATCACCATCGCCGCCGATGTGCTGCGCCAGGGCGACAACCGCCGCTTCAAGGGTGAAGACCTCATGGAAGGCAGCGTGGCGCTCTCAAAAGGAGAGCTGCTGACGCCCGCTGCGCTGGGGCTGGTGGCCAGTTTGGGCCTGAAAACCGTCACGGTGCACCGCCGCCTGCGCGTGGCGTATTTCTCCACCGGCGACGAAATTTTGAGCCTGGGCGAGCCGCCCCGCGAAGGCGCGGTGTACGACAGCAACCGCTACACCGTGTTCGGCCTGCTCACCCGGCTGGGCGTGCAGGTGATCGACCTGGGCGTGGTGCGCGACGACCCCGCCCTGCTGGAGGCCGCCTTTCGCACTGCCGCGCTACAGGCCGACGCCATCATCACCAGCGGCGGCGTGAGCGTGGGCGAGGCCGACCACACGCGCAGCATGATGAAGCAGCTGGGCGACGTGGCCTTCTGGCGCATCGCCATGCGGCCCGGCCGGCCCATGGCCGTGGGGCGCATCGCAGCCTCTGCTTTGCAGGCAAAAGAGGCCTCTGGCGCTGATACAGCAAGCGCTGACAGCTATCAAAAAGATACCAAACCGGAAACTGGTGGCGCCATCCTCTTCGGCCTGCCCGGCAACCCCGTGGCCGTCATGGTGACCTTTCTTGCCTTTGTGCGCCCCGCCCTGCTGCGCATGATGGGCAGCACCCGCCCCGCCCCGCCGCTGCTGCGCGCCGTGAGCACCGAGGCCATCCGCAAAAAACCCGGCCGCACCGAGTACCAGCGCGGCAGTGTGACCACGGCACCCGACGGCACGCTGCAGGTCTGCACCACGGGCAACCAGGGCTCGGGCGTGCTCAGTTCCATGGTGCAGGCCAACGGCCTGATCGTGCTGCACCACGGCCAGGGCAATGTGGCGCCGGGCGATGCGGTGGATGTGATGGTGTTTGACGGGGTCATTTGATCCCCCCCTGTGTCGCTGCGGGGCGGCCCTGGCTCAGCATCCCTGGCCGGGGACGCGCCAGTGGCATGCGCCGGGGGTGACGCGCAGCACAATGGGCTACTCCTGAGCCAACTTTCCGAAGTCTTCGCCCTTATGCCCTACGCAGCCCAACACCTCGCCCAAGCCCCCACCCGCGCCGAAGTGGACCGCCTGCCCGGCACCACCGTGCTCGAATTCGGCACGCCCTGGTGCGGCCATTGCCAACGCGCCCAGCCGCTCATCGCGCAGGCCCTGCGCGACCGCGCCGACGTGGCCCACGTCAAGGTGGAAGACGGCCCCGGCCAGCGCCTGGGCCGCAGTTTTGGCGTGAAACTCTGGCCCACGCTGGTATTGCTGCGCGATGGGCAGGAGGTGGCGCGCGTGGTGCGGCCGCAGGATGCCCAGGCCTTAGAACCTGTTCAAAATCTTTTCGGGGATCGCGTTGGAGTGCAATCGGGATGAGTGGATGCTTCGGATGCGCCGCATGGGCTCATGCCCATGCAAGCAGCCGGGACGTCCAATCGCCCGATTTCACTCCAACCCTTCGGGCAAGCGCCTTGCCGGGCGGTCTGCAGCGTTGCGGCGCTTGTTGATAGCCGAGCTATCAACTGCACACCGCGCCTTGCATCCCTTCCCGGCAAGGCGCTTGCGCGACCCCGAAAAGATCTTGAACAGGTTCTTAGCCCAACTGCTCGGCGCGGGTCACACGGGATGACCGCGCCCCTGAATCAGGCCTGATCGATCACCGGCGTGCGTTGGGCCAGCCAGGCCAGCGCGCTGGTCAACGCCGCCATCGCCACGCAAAAAATGACGATCGCCACCCGCAGACCCAGGTGGTCCGACAGCCAGCCCACGCCCACAATGGGCACGATGGTGCCCAGGTAGCCCACCACCAGGTAAGTGGACAGCAGCCCGGACCGATTCTGCGGGCCTGCCACCTTGTTCACGATGGCAATGCCGGCCAGGTTCACCAGGCCATGGCCCGCGGCGGTGCACAGCACGCTCAGCACAAACAGCAGCGGCAAATTGGTGTAGGTGGTGGCAATCAGCAGCAGGTTGCAGGCCGCCAGCAAGACCAGCCCCACGATGGCGCAGGTCTTGGTGTGCACCGGCCGGGCCAGCCACTGAAAGGTATCCGTCCGGCCACCCCATCTACCCCGAATGAGCAATT
>NZ_JAGKSE010000020.1:0-50056 GCF_017939685.1 Acidovorax sp. JG5 | reverse complement strand
TCAACAAGGGTTAAGAACTCCACTTTTCAGGGGCAACCTCACTTTTCGGGTTGACCGCCAGGTTGCAGTGCACGCCGGCTGTCACGCTGTGCAGCTTGGGCGTGCCGTCTTTGACGGACGCCTCGACCACATAGGCCACCACCGACTCGAACGACTCGTGCACCGCCACGCCCCAGGCGCGGCCTGCGGCCAGCTTCTTCTTGCCGTAGCCCGACTGGGCCACGGCCAGTTGCAGGGCGGCCTTGTGGCGCGGGTGCTTGTCGCCTATCAGGGCCAGGCGGTAGGCCACCGGGTCTTGTTTCGTGGTGCGGGCCACTTCGTCGATCAAGGTCTCCATGGCGTAGGCCGTGTGGGTGGAGCCCACGCTGCGCCACCACAGCACGGGCACATTCACATCAGGGTGGTGCACCGACAGCTTCATGGGCACGTCGTAGGGCTCCTTCATGCCCTCGGTGGTCGTGGCGTCGATGCCGTTCTTGACCATGAAGGCCTCGAACGGCGAGCCCTTGGTGATGGACTGGCCGACGATGGTGTGGTCCCACGCCAGGATTTTGCCCTGTGCGTCAAAGCCGATCTCGGCACGGTGCACATGCATGGGGCGGTAGTAGCCGCCCTTGATATCGTCCTCGCGGCTCCACAGCGTGCGCACCGGGGCGTTGATGCCCGCCGTGCGCGCCGCCTTGGCCACGCCGCAGGCCTCCACCACATAGTCGCTGGTGGGAATGGCGCGGCGGCCAAAGCCACCACCGGCCATCTGGACGTGTACCTTCACGTTCTGCGGCTGCAAGCCCAGCGTCTTGGCGGCGGCCATGGCGTCCAAGCCCGGCATCTGGGTGCCCACCCACAGCTCGGCCTGGTCACCATCGAGTTTGACGGTGCAGTTCAGCGGCTCCATGGGCGCGTGCGCCAGATAAGGGAACACGAACTCGGCGCTGATCTTGTGGGCAGCGCCCGCCAGCGGCGCCATGTCGGCCTGCATGGCCACGTTGCCGGGCTTGGCGGCCAGCTCGCGGAACTGCGCCAGCAGCGCGGTGGAGTCGGGCTTGGAGACCGCGCTGGTGTCCCATTCCACCTTGAGCGCATCACGCCCCTGCTTGGCAGGCCAGTAGCCGTCGGCCACGATGGCGACGCCCTCGCCGCCCCGGTCGGTGGGCACGCGCAGCACGGCTTTCACGCCCTTGATGGCTTTGGCGGCACTGTCATCCAGCGACTTCAGCTTGGCGCCGAACACCGGCGGGTGCGCCACTACAGCCGTCAGCATGCCGGGCAGGCGCACGTCAATGCCAAAGGCCTGCTGGCCGCTTGACTTGGCCTTGGCATCGAGCCGGCCCGTGGGCTTGCCGATCAGCCGGAACTGCTTGGGGTCCTTGAGCGTGACCTTTTCGGGAACGGGCTGCTTCATGGCGGCTTCGGCCAGCGCGCCGTAGCCCAGCTTTTTGCCACCGGGGCCGACGACGAAGCCCTTGCTGGTGCGCAGCGCCGATGCGTCCACGCCCCACTGCGCGGCAGCCGCCGCCACCAGCATGGCGCGGGTGCGGGCGCCCAGCTCGCGGTATTGGGTGTAGGAGTTTTTGATGGAGTTGGAGCCACCGGTGAGGTGCATGCCAAACGCAGGATCGACATAGGCCGGCGTGGCATCGCCGTGCACGCTGCGCACCTTGCTCCAGTCGGCATCCAGCTCTTCGGCCAGGATCATGGGCAGGCCGGTTTGCACGCCCTGGCCAAACTCCAGCCGGTTGATGGTGACGGTGACCGTGCCATCGGCGTCAACGCGCACAAAGGCCGAGGGCTGCTCAAACGGCTTGAGACCTGCGGGCGCAGTGGTTGCCGCAGCGCTCTGCGCGCCAGCCACCAGTGGAAACGCGCCCAGCGCAAAGCCCGACGCTGCCGACAGCTTGAGAAAGGTGCGGCGTGCCACGCCGTCTGGCGCATCGAACGCTCCTGAATCAGTAGCGCCTTGCGCTTTCTCCATAAGCGCTTGAAGGTGTTTTGGCATGAAGCGGTGTGCCTGACCGTGCAGGGCGTTGGAATCGAAGTGCATGGTTTTCTCCTTCAAGCCAGGGTTTTGGCAGCGTCGTGGATGGCGGCGCGGATGCGCACATAGGTGCCGCAGCGGCACACGTTGCCCGCCATGGCGGCGTCAATGTCGGCGTCGGTGGGCTTCTTTTGGCCTTTGAGCAGCGCGGTGGCGCTCATGATCTGGCCGCTTTGGCAGTAGCCGCACTGCGCCACATCGTGCTTCACCCAGGCTGCGTGCACGGCCTGGCCCACCTTGTCCTGGGCCACGGCCTCGATGGTGGTGATCTTCTGGCCCGCCGCCGCCGAGATGGGCGTGATGCACGAGCGCACCGGCGCGCCGTTCAGGTGCACCGTGCAGGCGCCGCACAAGGCCTGGCCGCAGCCAAACTTGGTGCCAGTCATGCCCAACGTGTCGCGCAAGGCCCAGAGGATGGGGGTGGATTCATCGGCGTCCACAGCCGTGTCTTTGCCGTTGATATTGAGGGTGGGCATCGTGGGTTCCCCTGGGGGAAAGAGGTAATTCATGGGGTGCACGCAGGGGCGCGCATTCAGCCAGCATGGCACATTACGCCTTTTGTGCATCCCTGCGCTCGCAGAAGGTTACTTGGTGCATCGGCTGGGCCGCCTGCCTGCACATGGGCGTGCACAATCGTGCCAATGACCACTTCCATTGCCGACCTTCGCAAGAGCTACGAGCGCGCCGAACTCAACGAAGACGCCTCGCACGCCGCCCCCCTGCAGCAGTTTGACCAGTGGCTGAAAGAAGCCATTGCATCCGAAGTGCCCGAGCCCAACGCCATGACCGTGGCCACCGTGGGCAGCGACCTGCGCCCGAGCACCCGCGTGGTGCTGATCAAGGGTTATGACGAGAGCGGCATCGTCTGGTTCACCAACTACGACAGCCGCAAGGGCCGCCAGATTGCCGGCAACCCGTATGTGGCGCTGCAGTTCCACTGGGTGGAGCTCGAACGCGTGGTGCGCATCGAAGGCCTTGTGGAAAAGGTCAGTGACGAAGAAAGCGACGACTACTTTGCCAGCCGCCCGCTGGACTCGCGCATCGGCGCCTGGGCCAGCCCGCAAAGCCAGGTGATCGCTGGCCGGGGTGTGCTGGTGGCCAACGCGGCCAAATATGGCGCGCAATTCATGCTCAAGCCGCCCCGTCCGCCGCATTGGGGTGGCTACCGCCTGAAGCCCGACCAATGGGAGTTCTGGCAAGGCCGCAAAAGCCGCCTGCACGACCGACTGCGCTACCGCCAGGAAGGCGACGCCTGGGTGCGCGAGCGCCTGGCGCCCTGAACCACATCACAGCCGGGCCGCCAGCAGCAGCGCCACCGGCACCGTGACCAGCGCCAGCGCGGTGGACACGGCAATGCTGGCGGTGACCTCGTCCTGCGCCACCCCGTAGCGCTGGGCGAACAGGAACACATTGGCGCCCACCGGCAGCGCCGCCGTGGCCACCATCACGGCCAGCGACAGCCCCGACAGGCCCAACGCCCACCCCAATGCGCCCAGCAGCAGCGGGTGCACGATGTTCTTGACCAGCGCAATGCGCAGCGCGGCCTTGAAATGCGTGCCCACGGTGCTGAAGGCCAACGTCACCCCCACCAGCAGCAGCGCCAGCGGCCCCAGTGCCTGGCCCAGCAGTTGCAGCGGCTTGCCAATCACCTCGGGCACCACCAGCCCGGTCTGGGCAAACAGCAGGCCCACAATGATGGGCAGCGGCACCGGGTGCACGATGCCACTGCCGATGGCCTGCAACACCGTGCGCAGCATCGAATGCTGCGGGCCTTCGCCCGATCGGGCGCGTTCGCGCGCCTGCGCCAGCTCGAACACCACCGTGGCGGCCGTCAGCAAAATCAGCGAGTGCACCGAAATCAGCGTGAACAGCGTCACCAGCCCCGCCTGGCCAAACACCAGCCCCACCAGCGGCACGCCGATCATGATGGTGTTGCTGAAGGTATTGGCCAGCCCCCGCGCTGCCGCCAGACTGCTGAAACCCAGCACCCCCAGCGTGGCGACAAAGATCAGCCCGGCGGCGGCGAAGTAAACGGCCACGGGGCCAAAGTCGAGGTCTTGCACCCGCACCGTGCTCATGGTGCGAAACAGCAGCGCGGGCGTGAGCACCATGAACACCAGGTTGGACAAGTCCTTGACCGATGTGGCCCGGATCCAGCCGCGCCGCCCCACAAAAAAGCCCAGCGCAATGAACAAAATGACCGGGATCAGGGACGCAAAGACGGGAGAGTTCACGGTGTAGCGGGCGCGGTGCGCTGAAAACGACGGGATCAGCCCGGCACCCTGCGTGTGCCGTAACTATTGTTTTGATAGCTGGTAGCGCTTATCCATCAAGCGCTAGAGGCTATTTTGACTCAAAATTCACAACCACGCGGCCAACACGGCGCCGCCCACACCGCAGACCAGCACCACCGCCCAGGGCGGCGCGCGCCAGAACACCAGCGCCACAAACGCGGCCAGCGCCAGGCCAAAATCACCGCCGCTGTGGATGGCGCTGGTCCACACCGGGTTGTAGAGCGCCGCCAGCAGCAGCCCCACCACCGCCGCGTTCACGCCCCCCAGCACCGCCTGCGCATGCGGGCTGCGCCGCAGGGGCGCCCAAAACGGCAGGGCCCCGACCACCAGCAAAAATGACGGCACAAAAATCGCCACCAGGCACACCACCGCCCCCAGCCAGCCGCCCGGCCAGACCTGCATGGACGCGCCCAGAAACGCCGCAAACGTGAACAGCGGCCCCGGCACCGCCTGCGTGGCGCCATAGCCGGCCAAAAACGCATCGGCCGACACCCAGCCCGGCCCCACCACCTCGGCCTGCAGCAGCGGCAGCACCACATGGCCGCCGCCAAACACCAGTGCGCCCACGCGGAAAAACGCATCCACCATGGCCAGCAGCGAACCAGGCCACAGGCGCACGGCCAGCGGCAGCAGCACCAGCAAGGCGGCAAACACCACCAGCAGCGCGGCCCCCGTGCGGCGGTGCAGCGGCACCAGCAGGCCATCCGGCACGTTGATGGCCGTTTCTGGCGTTGCCGCCCTGCCCCGCCCAAACAGCCACCACCCAGCCACGCCCGCTGCCAGCATCACGCCCACCTGGCCCCACACACCGGGCACCAGCAGCACCGCGCAGCAGGCCAGCGCCATTAGCGTGACCCGCGCGCGCCCCACGCACAGGCTGCGTGCCATGCCCCACACCGCCTGCGCCACCACGGCCACCGCCACCACCTTGAGCCCATGGATGGCGCCTGCGGGCAAAACGGCATGCCCGCCCGCCAGCCCCAGGCCGAACAAGGCCAGCACCAGCGCCGACGGCAGCGTGAACCCCAGCCATGCGGCCAGCGCCCCCGGCATACCCGCCCGCATCAGCCCCAGCGCCATGCCCACCTGGCTGCTGGCGGGGCCAGGCAAAAATTGGCACAGCGCCACCAGGTCGGCATAACTGTGCTCGGTCAGCCACTGGCGGCGTTGCACGAACTCATCACGAAAGTAGCCCAGATGCGCCACCGGACCGCCAAACGACGTGAGGCCCAGGCGCAAGAAAATCCAGAACACCTGCCAGGCACCGGTGTGGACAGGGGGCGTGGCGGCCGTTGCCGGCGGGTGTTGAGGCATGGTGGTCAATCAGAACCCTACCAATGCGCAATGCGCCGAGGGGGACACACGCCCATCGCACCCAGCATGGGCTGGGCCAGCGCGGTCAAGCCGCCACCTGAACCGTTTCGATCCGGTTTCTGCCGTTTTTCTTGGCCGCATAGAGTTGCTGATCCACGGCCTCGATGAAGCTGGAGGGTTTCATGTGGGCGCCTGGCGTGACGGTGCCAACGCCGATGCTGACGGTGATGCGCTGATCCAGCGGCGATTGCGCGTGGGTGATGGCTTGCTTTTGAATCAGCCGCTGGCAGCGTTCGGCAACTTTCAGTGCCACCGAGGCATCCGCTTGCGGCAACAGCACAACAAACTCTTCGCCGCCAAAACGCGCAACCAGGTCGCGCGGACCATCGAGCGCCAGGCTCAGCGTTTGCGCAATCTCGATCAGGGCTTTGTCGCCGCGCACATGCCCGTAAAGATCGTTGTATTGCTTGAAGAAATCGATGTCGAACAAGAGGATGGACAGCGGCTGCCCGTTGCTGCGTGCGCTTTCCCATTCCACTTCGAGACTGGCATCCAACCTGCGCCGGTTGGCAATGTTCGTCAACCCGTCCTTGAATGAAAGCGCCTCCAGCTCTTTTTGCAGAACGAGCAACTTTTCTTCGGTCTTTTTGCGTTCGCTGATGTCAAACATGAAGCCAATCAGCGCGTCGGGTTCACCGTTTTCATTGCGCACCACATGCACCACATCACGCAGCCACACGTAGCCGTTGTCCTTGGTCAACGCCCGATAGTCGGCTTCATGATCGATACCGGCCTGGGATTGCGCTACGCAGAAATTCACCACGTAATCGCGGTCCTCGGGGTGCATGCGGGTCGCCCAGTCTTCTACGGTCAGCCAACTTTCGGGGCTCCAGCCCAGCAGCGCTTCGATCTGGGGGCCGATGTAGGCAAACTTTTTGGTAGCCCAATCAATCTTCCACGGGATGGCCTTGGTCGATTCCAGAAGGGTTCGGTAAACCGCATCGTCTTTGCTGAGATCGCTCACGTCGGACATGTTCAATCCATCCTGGTCAATAAGGCTGAAATTATTACTTACATTTTGTCGGGTATCACAGAACGTCTGCTCCTCTCGATTTCAGGGATTCAGGGGACTGGCCCCCAGCCACACGCCGCTGCGCAAGCCCTCGGGCAACTGCGGTGACCACACCTGCGCGCTGGAATCCCAGGTTTCCTGCTGCACATTGAGTCCGGCATACACGCCGTAGCCATGGCCCGCGCGGATGTCTTCGCCCGCACACAGGCTTTCGCCGGCCTTGATGGCGCCCTGGGTGTGAATGCATTCGCCCGCCTTGATGCCCCAGCCCGCCTCCAGGTGCGCCACGCCGGTAATGGCACCGCCCACCACAATGCCCTGCCCTGCCCGCAGGCTCTCGGCCCCTGTCAGGTGGCCGCCCACGCGCAGGCCCTTGCCGCACTCCACCAAACCATCCACGATGAAGTCTTGCCCCACAAAGGCGCCGCCTTTCAGCGACAGCTTGCCGTGGCACACCACATCCCAGGCGGCGCGCAGGTCGCCCGCGCAGGTAATGTTGCCCCCAACCTCCACGCCCCAGTCTGCGCGCACGTCGCCGCCCGCCTGCAGCGTGCCCTGGCTGATGATGCTGCCCGCCACGCGGATGTCCTCGCCCGCCACGATGGCGCGCCCCGCCCGCAGGCCACCGCCCGCGCGGATCGACCGCCCGGTCTGAATCACTGTGGTCACGTCGATGGAGCCACGCACTTCCACCGTGCCGGCAAACACGATGGCCTCGGCCTCCAGTGCATCCACCGCCAGCACTGCATTGGTGGGGCCAAACTGGCCCAGCAGCCAGCAGGCGTCTTCTACGCGCCCGGCATTGACCAGCGTGTCCAGCGCCTCCTGGTAGCCGCTGCCGTCCGCCACATGGCGGCTGAACCAGCGAAAGCCGTCCGCACACGGGCTCTTGGCCCGCAGAAACTTCTTGGTGAATTCCATGGCCATCACTCCGTGCGCAGCGCGGCGGCGGCTACGAAAAACTGGACGCACGAAGCGAATAAGGCGCAGATGGGCGTGGTGCCACCAGCAAGGTCTTGGGGGTACATGAGAACGCATCTCCTGAAGGAGCGGCCCGGCGTGCGCTACAAAGCCACCGGCCGCCATCGCGCTGGGCTGGTGCCCGGCGATGGATGTTCTGCGCAAATGTGAGGGAAAGAAGGTTTATCGCCGGGCTGAGGAATGTGCGACCGGCTTGTAGGGCCAGATCTCACGCACCACGGCGCCCCCGCCCACACACAGCCAGCCGCGCAGGGGGCCTGACTGGAACAACGCGGGGGAGTGGGAAAGCATGGGGTTGGATGGTATCAGCGCATAGGTATCGCACTGGATTGGGTGGGTTATTTAGAAATGATTGAAAGCATGCGAGGTGGTTGCGAATGGCATCGGCCAAGAATTCAGTCGAGCCCTAGCCAAAGTGACGGCATTTTTTACAGTCAGGTTGCCGAAAAGTCTTTTTTTGTGGTTGCGTTCATTCAACTCGTTGATTTTATTGATTTATTTTAATGTGGAACGTTTGTTGCTTGATCAGCACACGTTGTCAATAAATATTCGACTGAGCCCAGCGGAGTTGATCATCCAGCGAGGGTGAGGGTAATTTTTCACCCGAAATTCTTTGGCAATGGCGCGTTGTGTTCTTTTATGAGGCGACCAAAATCATGAAAAATTTTACGAACGTAGCTACTAGGTTTACAGCTCTAACGAATCACCACGAACTCCGGCTGAGTGGTGCTTTCCGGAAGATCGTTGGGTATTTGGTCGCTTTACTTTCTTTACTTTGGCTCGCAGCCCTGCCCATCGGGGCGTCAGCAGCAGTTGTTTCTTTTACGCCATCCCCCGTGGGAGGAAACCAATGGATGTATGCCTATTCGGTCACCGTTGCCCTTGGTGAGCCCCGTGTTGAGGAATTTACTATTTTTTTTGACTCAACGCTCTATCAAAATCTCGTTGTTTCGGCAGCGCCTCAGGATTGGGATCCATTGGTCATTCAGCCCGATTCCGGGATACCGTCAAACGGTTTTTTCGATGCGCTGGCGTTGATCGATGGCATCAGCCCCGCAACCTCATTGGGCGGATTCGCCGTTTTATTTGATTTCCTGGGCACGGGATCACCGGGAGCACAACGGTTTGACATCGTCGATCCCACGACATTCGTAACACTGCAGACTGGATTTACCTCTGCAGCGTCGGTCGTACCGCCAACTTCCGATGTGTCAGAACCCAGCGCGCTGGCGTTGGCCGGTCTTGCGCTTGCTTTGCTACTGGGTTTTCGAAGTCGTTTTACGTCAAACCGCAGTCAGCGAGCCTGTTAATTGGCGTCAAATTCCTGAGGAGATGAAAAATGCAATCCCTTACATCAGCTACGCCAGCGCGCCTTGACCGCTGGGTGCATAGAGTCGCCACGCTCTGTCTCTCTTTAGCCCTTGCTGCGTGCGGCGGCGGTGACAGTGAAGAACTAAAGGATGTTGTCTCAGTTTCGGTGAAGAGCGCAACAGCATCGACCATGGCCGCGCCGGATGTCACCCTGACAAGCATTACAAAATTGAGTGAGACCCGCGTTAGCAGGACGGTGTTTGATTATGTTTTTCAAATCAGTGTCAAGAACAATGGAACTCAAGCTCTCAGCGGTGTTACCGCAACCCTGAAAGGCGTTGGAGCAGGCACGACCATTGTCGATGGCACCGTTCAATTGGGTAATCTGGCGGCGGGAGTTACCGTCACACCACAAGACACGATCACTTTGCGGCAGGATCGGACGGTGGCTTTTAGTCCAGGCGCTCTGAGCTGGACAATCGTGGCCGCTGGACCCGTTGGCGCTGCTTGGGCTGGCATCCGTGAGGACGGCGCGCCAAAACCCGGAAGCGATACCGCCTATGCGGTAGCGACCGACGCATCCGGCAATGTCTTTGTCGCAGGCAAGAGTGAAGGCGTCCTGCCGGGCTCGACCGGCAGCGGGCTGCCCGATCCGTTCGTCGCCAAGTACAGTGCCAGTGGCGATCTGCTATGGATCCGCTCGATTCTGACCCTGCGAAGCGGACTGGGCACCACCGATTCGGCCTATGGTGTGGCCACTGACAGCATCGGCAATGTCTACGTCACGGGCGACACCGTCGATACGCTCCCGGGCGAGACGAAGGCGGGCGGGCGCGATGCCTTCATCGCCAAGTTCGACGGCAATGGCAATCGGCTCTGGGCGCATCTGCTCGGTACGACGGGAACGGACCAGGCGCGAGCCATCGCGGTCGATGGCAGCGGCAACGCCTACATCGTCGGCGCGTCGGACGGACGACTGCCGCTGCAGCCACCAGGAGTCGGCGAACTTTTCATCGCCAAGTTTGACACCAACGGGAGTCGTCAGTGGATTCATCAGTGGGGTTCCGGCGGGGACGGAGCCAACCGGGATGCCAGTAACGGTGTCGCCGTCGACGCGGCGGGCAACGCTTATATGACGGGCTACATCCCGTTCAACTATGCCGGGACTACTCCAGGCGGAAGCGGCGATGCATTCGCCGCGAAATACGACAGCAATGGCAACCAGGTCTGGTTTTCGAGATTCAAAGGCATGGGAAACGACCAGAGCAACGCGATCGCCGTCGCTGGCGACGGCAACACGATATACCTCACCGGACGCACCAACAGCGACTTCGACCTGCCAGGCTTCCCGGCTCAGACGATTTTCTGCTGCGGCACGCCAGATGCATTCATCGCCCGGCTTGACGGAAACGGTAGTTTGCAGTGGATACATAACCTGTCGTCGCCAAGCAGTGGGCCTACCCACTTCGACGACCGTGGTTTTGGTGTTGCGACCGACGCAACCGGCAGCGTGGCATTTATCGCTGGCTACACCAATGGCGCCATGCCGGGTGAGACGTCCAAGGGCTTCTATGACCCGTTCGTCGCGCGCTATGAAGGCAACGGGACTCGCACCTGGGTTCGACAGTTTGGCTCATCGCTGCCGTCCACCGCCGGGATCATGAACCTGTGGGACCACGC
Source organism: Acidovorax sp. JG5 (assembly GCF_017939685.1). Lineage (NCBI taxonomy): Bacteria > Pseudomonadati > Pseudomonadota > Betaproteobacteria > Burkholderiales > Comamonadaceae > Acidovorax > Acidovorax sp. JG5. Next base: position 39,369 of record NZ_JAGKSE010000020.1, on the reverse strand, counting down.
CTTCGGCATCGCGCTCGACCCGGCCGGTGACCTGTTTGTAGTGGGGGACAGCATAGGCACGTTCGGTGCACCGAACCCGAGTACCGGCCACGCTGATTGGTTTGTCATGAAGCTGCGGCCTGCAGACGGCACGCTCTACTGAGGCGCCTCGGCATGCAGAGGCCGCTGCAAACGACAAGTCTTTCACAAGCTAACTGAAGGGATCATGGCGACCGCGATCGTCTGCCGGTAAGTTATTCAAGCGATAAAGGCAACCCATGAACGCTTTCTGTTCTTCCCTTTTTCGATTATGGACATCGGCAATTGTCACTGTGGTGCTGGCAATCACATCGCAGGATGTGCATTCGGCAGAGGCACAGGCACAGGCGACGTCGGGATTCTTGACGGGGTTCGCCTGGCACGGCAGGAGTGCGAAGCAGAACTACACACTGCTAACTCATGTGGCTTACGATCCAGACCCTGGCAAGCCGGGCGGTACCGCGTCTTTCGGCATCCTTGAGGGCGGCTTGGTCATGCTCCTGACGCATGCCCGATACGTGCCAACACTCGTGCCCGCTGGTGCTCGTCGCAAGGTCATGACAGCCAAGCCACCGCTGGACGCAAAGCAGTTGCCGCGTTTCATCATGGTCTGTGCCTGGCCAGTGGACGGCGACAAGCCGGGCAAAGCGGTGGCTGGCTATGCCGAGCGTGACGACGCGAATCTGGTCGTACTACCAGAGAAATACGCAGTCGGCTTGACGGTCCAGTGGGTCTCGATTCCGGCCAATCGCGCGCCTGCAGCGTTCACCCAACGCGACTTCTGCGACGAGATCGCAAAAACAGGCAAATCATCGGCTCCGCTGTGGCTACTTGATCACCTATCTAAATAGTTCAAGTCAGACGGAGTTTTCATGAGATCAACGTATCAACTCAGGTATGACATGCGCCTCTCGGCCGCAGTCACAATCTTGTTTTTCCTTCTTGGCTGCGGTCATCTGGCCAGAGCATCGGAATGTCGGACGATCAGATTCAACCCGGGCGCTACCTCGGCAAAAATTCAAGGCGCGGTGCAGCCAGAAGATCAGCAGTGCTTTCGATTTGGCACCGGCAAGGGCCAATCGGTGCGTCTTGCCGTTCAATCCAAAAGCGGGAATGTGGCGTTTACGATCAATGACGTCGCCGACAATAGGGATCGCATCGAGTTCACCAGCGAGAAGAAAGTTTACGAGTTGATCGTGTATCAGAATCTCAGGTCGGTCACACCAGATGACTTCACTTTATCGCTGTCAATCAGGTAGGAAGCGCAAGGAAGTGCGAACGGTTCAAAATACACCGGATTCTCTCAATCGCGCTTCAGATACCACGCAAACGTCTTGCGAAATTTCTCCACCTTCGGCCCCACCACAAACGCGCAATACCCGGCGTTGGGATTGTTCGCAAAATAGTCCTGGTGGTAGGCCTCGGCCGCGCTGTAGTTGGCCAGGGGCTGCACTTCGGTGGTGATGGGCGCGCCAAACAGCTTGTCTTGTGACATCTGGCGAATCATGTCGTTGGCAATGTCGCCGTGCTCGGGGTTCTCAAAATAGATGCCGCTGCGGTATTGCGCGCCCACGTCGTTGCCCTGGCGGTTGAGGGTGGTGGGGTCGTGGGTGTGGAAGAAGATTTCCAGAATCTCCTGCAGGCTGATTTCATCGGCATCGAAGGTCAGCCGCACCACTTCGGCGTGGCCCGTGTCGCCGCCGCACACCTGCTCATAGGTTGGGCGCAGCACATGGCCGTTGCAGTAGCCGCTTTCCACATCGGTGATGCCGCGCACGCGGTCAAAAACCGCTTCGGTGCACCAGAAGCAGCCGCCTCCCAGGGTGATGGTTTGCTGTGTCATGGACGTTTCCTTGCCAAGGTGGATGTGCAGCGCTGCATTATGAATTGACGACGCTGAAGGCGCTCGCTACATTACTAACCAGTCAGTCATTAAAAATGCAAGTACCAACCTCTCCTCCTCCCACCACTGCGGCCAAGCGCGAACGGCGCAAGGAGGCGCGCCCCGGCGAACTCATCGAAGCCGCGTTGGAGTTGTTTGTCGAGAAGGGCTTTGCAGCCACCCGGGTGGATGAGGTGGCGGCGCGTGCGGGGGTGTCCAAAGGCACGCTGTTTCTGTATTTTTCCAGCAAGGAAGAGCTGTTCAAGGCCGTGGTGCGCGAAAACATCGCGGGCCGGTTTGCCGAATGGACGCTGGAGCTGGACGCTTTTGAGGGCAGCACGGACGACTTGCTGCGCACTTGCTACAAAGTGTGGTTGGAGCGCATTGGCAACACCAAGGCTTCGGGCATCACCAAGCTCATGCTGAGCGAAGCGCACCACTTCCCCGAGATTACCCAGTTCTACCAGCGCGAAGTGATGCGCCCTGGCCAGGCGCTGATTCGCCGCATCCTGCAGCGGGGCGTGGACCGCAAGGAGATTCGCCCCCTCGACATGGACTATGCGGTGTATCTGGTGCTCGCCCCGTTGATGTTTCTGATGCTGTGGAAACACTCCATGGGCGCCTGCGTGCCGGACGCCCTCGCCCTGGACCCCGAAAAATACCTGGCCATGCAAGCAGACAACATCCTGCACGGCCTGCATGGGGCGGTGCCCTCCCCTGCCACACCACCGGCCTGACACCATGAAACGCTGGATTCTCTGGGTGACCATCTGCATCGCTGTCGTGCTGGTGGGCGGCGGCGTCTGGCGCGCGCTGGCCGCGCGGCAGGCGCAGCAAAAGGCACTGGCCGAGTCCAGCGCGCAACGCAAAGAAGCCACCCTGGACCTGGCGCCCGGTGAAATGGTCACGGTGCAGCGGCAGCGCATTGCGCTGGGGGTGCCAGTGTCTGGCGCGCTGCGCGCTGTCGAATCGGCCATGGTCAAGGCCCGTGCCGCCGGCGAACTGCAGGGCCTGACCCTGCGCGAGGGCGACAGCGTGCGCGCCGGGCAAGAAATCGCCCGCATCGACAGCACCGAGGCGCGTGCCCGCCTGCGCCAGGCCCAGCAGCAGGCCGATGCGGCAAAGGCCCAGGTGGACATCAGCCAGCGCCAGTTCACCAACAACCGCGCGCTGGTGGACCAGGGATTCATTTCTGCTACGGCACTGGCCACCTCGCAGGCCAGCCTGGAGGCCGCGCAATCGACTTACCAGGCGGCGCTGGCCGCTGCCGATGTGGCGCGCAAGTCGCTGGACGACACCGTGCTGCGCAGCCCGCTGGCGGGCCAGGTGTCGCAGCGGTTCGTGCAGCCCGGTGAGCGCGTAGCCCTTGACGCCCGCATCGTCGAGGTGGTGGACCTGTCCCGGCTGGAGCTTGAAGCATTGCTGAGCCCGGCCGATTCGTTGGCCGTGCGTGTGGGCCAGAAGGCCCGCCTGCAGATCGAGGGTGTGGCCGCCCCCATCGAGGCCACGGTGGCCCGCATCAACCCCAGTGCCCAGGCCGGCAGCCGCACCGTGCCGGTGTACCTTGTCATCGAGCAAGGCGCAGCGACATCGGTGCTGCGCCAGGGCCTGTTTGTGCAGGGCACGCTCGACACCGGCCACGCCGATGTGTTGGCCTTGCCGCTGGATGCCGTGCGCACCGACAAGCCAGCGCCCTATATGCAGGCGGTGCAGAACGGCCGTGTGGTGTATTTGCCGGTGAAAACCGGCGCCCGTGCCGTGGTGGCAAGCGACACGCTGGTGGCCATAGAGGGCGTGCCTGAAGGCACGGCAGTGGTGACCGGGCGCATGGGTTCGCTGCGCGAGGGCACGCCGGTACGCATCCAGAACAGCGTGCCAGCCATGCCTGCCGCAGCCGCAACCCCTGCAGCATCGCGCACTGCGCCCTAGCCCGCCATGTGGTTCACCCAGGTCAGCCTGAAGAACCCAGTGTTCGCCACCATGGTGATGCTCGCCATCGTGGTGCTGGGGTTGTTTTCGTACCAGCGCCTGAAGGTGGACCAGTTTCCCGACATCGATTTTCCGGTGGTGGTGGTCACGGTGGACTATCCCGGCGCCTCGCCGGAAATCGTTGAAAGCGAAGTCACCAAGAAGATCGAGGAAGGCGTCAACTCCATTGCCGGCATCAACGCCCTCACCTCGCGCAGCTACGAGGGCACCGCCGTCGTCATCATCGAGTTTCAGCTGCACATTGACGGACGCAAGGCGGCCGAGGATGTGCGCGAGAAGGTGGCGATTGTTCGCCCCACTCTGCGCACCGAGGTGAAAGAGCCGCGCGTGCTGCGCTTTGACCCGGCCAGCCGTGCTGTGTGGTCGCTGGCCGTGCTGCCCGACGACAAGGCCGGTACATCTATACGAAGCGCCGTGGAGCTGACCACCTGGGCCGAGCAGATTCTTAAAAAACGCCTGGAAAACGTGCGCGGCGTGGGCGCCGTCAACCTGGTGGGCGCCACCAAGCGCGAGATCAACATCTACCTGAACCCGCAGGCGCTCGAAGCGTTTGGCGTGACCCCCGACCAGGTGGTCGCTGCCGTGCGCAACGAGAACCAGGATTTGCCGGTGGGCGCCATCCGCTCGCTGGCGCAGGACCGCGTGGTGCAGATCGATGCGCGCATGCAGCGGCCCGAAGACTTTGGCCGCATCATCGTGGCGCGCAAGGGCACCGGAACCGCAGGCCAGGCCAGCGCGGGCGCGCCCGTGCGGGTGGAGCAACTGGCCCGCGTGCAAGATGGCGCGCAAGAGGTCGAGAGCCTGGCGCTGTACAACGGCGAACGCACGCTGCTGCTGTCGGTGCAGAAATCGCAGGGCGAAAACACCATCGAGGTGGTGGATGGGCTCAACGCCGCAGTCGTCGAGCTGCGCAACCAGTTGCCGCCCGGCGTGCGCCTGGAAACCATTGGCGACAGTGCCCGCCCCATTCGCGTGGCCGTGAACAACGTGCGCCAGACCCTGATCGAAGGCGCTTTGCTCACGGTGCTGATTGTTTTTCTGTTTCTGAACTCGTGGCGCTCCACCGTCATCACGGGGCTGACGCTGCCCATTGCGCTGATCGGCACGTTTTTGTTCATGAACATGTTTGGCTTCACCATCAACATGATCACGCTGATGGCGCTCTCCTTGTGTGTGGGCCTGCTGATCGACGATGCCATCGTGGTGCGCGAGAACATCGTGCGCCATGTGCAGATGGGCAAAAGCGCCTATCAGGCGGCGATGGACGGCACGCAGGAGATCGGCCTGGCCGTGCTGGCCACCACGCTGTCGATCGTGGCGGTGTTCATGCCCATTGGTTTCATGGGCGGCATCATCGGCAAGTTTTTTCACGAGTTCGGGGTCACCATCGTGGCGGCGGTGATGATCTCGATGTTTGTCAGCTTCACGCTCGACCCCATGCTGTCGAGCATCTGGCACGACCCCAGCATCCATGCGCACGGCCAAAAGACGGCGCCTGTCACCTTCTACGACAAGACGATCGGCCGTGTCACCGGCTGGTTTGACCGCGCCACCGATGCCCTAGCCGAGGCCTACCAGGGCATCCTGCGCTGGTCGCTGGTGCACAAGCTGGCCACCCTGGGCATTGCGCTGGCCATATTTGTGCTGAGCGTGTTCATGGTGCCGCTGCTGGGCACCGAGTTCGTGCCCAAGGCGGATTTTTCTGAAACCACCGTCAACTTCTACACGCCTGTGGGTTCGTCGCTGGAAGCCACCGAGGCCAAGGCGGGCCAGGTGGAAGGCATCCTGCGCGAGTTTCCCGAGGTGCGCTACACGCTGTCGACCATCAACACCGGCAACGCGCAGGGCAAGATGTACGCCAGCATCTATGTGCGCCTGGTGGACCGCAAGGACCGCAGCCGCAGCGTGGACGCCATGTCGGGCGTGCTGCGCGAGCGCCTCAAACAGGTGCCGGGCATCACCGTCACCCACGTTGGCCTGCTCGACCCGGTGGGTGGCCAAAAACAGGTGGAGTTTTCGCTGCAGGGGCCTGATCTGCAGGAGCTGGAGCGCCTGACCAAAACGGTTTCCGAAAAAATCCACGGCATTCCGGGCCTGGTGGACCTCGACACCAGCGCCAAGCCCGACAAGCCCGTGATCGCGCTTGATGTGCAGCGCGATGCGGCGTCGGACCTGGGGGTGTCGGTCGCGCAGCTGGCCGCCTCGCTGCGCACGCTGGTGGCCGGCACCACGGTGGGCAACTGGCGCGCGCCCGATGACCAGACCTATGACGTCAATGTGCGCCTGGCCCCAGAAGCCCGCACCACTCCAGAGGACCTGGAACGCCTGCCCTTTGCCTTGGCGGCAGCCGATGGCAGCACCCGCATCGTGCGCCTGAACCAGGTGGCCCGCGTGACCGAATCCACCGGCGCCAACCAGATCAACCGCCGCGACCTCACGCGGGAGGTGGCCGTCACGGCCAACGTGGCCGACCGTTCGGCGGGCGAGGTATCGAACGACATCAAGAAGGCGCTCGACAGCGTGGCCTTTCCACCCGGCTACCGCTACCAGTTTGGTGGCTCCACCAAGAACATGGCCGAGTCGTTTGGCTACGCCATCTCGGCGCTGGTGCTGGCCATCGTGTTTATCTACATGATCCTGGCCAGCCAATTCAAGAGCTTCTTGCAGCCGCTGGCGCTGATGACCTCGTTGCCGCTCACGCTGATCGGCGTGGTGCTGGCGCTCCTGATGTTCCGCTCCACGCTGTCGATGTTTTCCATCATCGGCGTGGTGATGCTGATGGGCCTGGTCACCAAGAATGCCATCTTGCTGGTGGACTTTGCCATCCGCGCCCGTGAAGAACACATCGACGAGGCCGGCCACACCGTGCCCGGCCTGCCCCGCGCCGAGGCCCTGCTGCTGGCGGCCCGCGTGCGGCTACGCCCCATCGTCATGACCACGCTGGCCATGATCTTCGGCATGGTGCCGCTGGCCTTTGCACTGTCCGAGGGCTCGGAGCAGCGGGCGCCCATGGGCCAGGCGGTGATCGGCGGCGTCATCACGTCTTCGCTTTTGACGCTGGTGGTGGTTCCTGTGGTGTATTGCTACATGGACGATCTGGCCCGCTGGGCACTTGCCCGCATGGGCCGCGGCCAGCCTGCCCCCGTGCAGCCTAAAATCAAGGGTTTGTCCTGACCCGCCTTCCCCGGAGAGATTCCATGAACATGCCTCTGAACACGTCTGCCAACATCAGCGACCCTATTGAACAGGCCCGCTTCAACATGATTGAGCAGCAGATCCGCCCCTGGAATGTGCTGGACGCCGACGTGCTGGACCTGCTGGCTGCCGTGCGCCGCGAAGACTTCGTGCCACCAGCCTGCCGCAGCATGGCGTTCATGGACATCGAGGTCCCCCTGCTGGGCAGCGATGCCGAAGAGGCTGTGCGCCTGGGCCACAGCATGCTGCAGCCCCGCGTGGAGGCCCGCATGCTGCAAGACCTGAAGATCGTGCCAACCGACCGCGTGCTTGAAATCGGCGCGGGCTCGGGCTACATGGCGGCGCTGCTGGCCCACCGCGCACAAAGCGTGGTCTCGCTCGAAATCGTGCCCGCACTGGCCGACATGGCGCGCGACAACCTGCAGCGTGCCGGCATCACCAACGCCCATGTGCGTGTGTCCGACGGCTCCCGCGATGCCGTGCCGGAAGGCCCGTTCGACGTGATCGTGCTCAGCGGCTCCGTGGCCAGCATTCCGCAAAACCTGCTGGCGCAATTGCGCGAAGGCGGTCGCCTGGGCGCCATCGTGGGCCAGGACCCCGTCATGCGCTTTACCCTGGTGCGCCGCACCGGTGACCGTTTTGAAACCACCCAGCCCTGGGACACCATGGCGCCGCGCCTGGTCGGTTTTGCCGAACCCTCGGGCTTTTCCTTCTGATTTGGCACCACGGAGTTCTGCATGATCGACCACGTCCGCCCCGCACAGCTGTCCGCCTGGTTTGCGGATGCATCGGCCGAAGGCCAGCCCCTGGTTCTGGACGTGCGCGAGCCCTGGGAGCTACAGACCGCCAGCGTGCGGGCAGACGGGTTTGAACTGGTGGCGATTCCCATGGGTGAGCTGCCCGGCCGGCTGAGCGAACTGGACCCGTCGCGCCCCCTGGCCTGCCTGTGCCACCACGGCGCCCGCAGCCTGCGCGTGGCGGCTTTCCTTGCGCAGCAAGGTTTTGGAACGCTGGCCAACATCACGGGCGGCATCGATGCCTGGTCCCGCGAACACGATCCCCGCGTGCCACGGTACTGAACCGAAGCCGACCGCCGTGTTCCTCCCCCCCTTGCGCGCTGAACGACCTGAAGGACCACCATGACCCCGCTTCGGCTGCTTCCCCTGACCCTGGCACTCACTGCCGCCCTCTGCGCGCCGGCGCAGGCCCAAAGCCTGTCGCAACTGGTGGAAGCAGCGCGCAGCTACGACACGGTCTGGCAGGCGGCCAGGCTCCAGCTGGATGCGGCCTCCAGCCGCGCCGAGCAGGCCCGCGCAGGGCTGCTGCCCAGTGCCGGGCTGACAGCCGGCGTGTCCCGATCCAACACCGAAGTCACCCGCCCCCGGTGGACTTCAACGGCAGCACGCAAAGCGTGGGCGTCAGCGCCTCGCAACCGCTGTACCGCCCGGCCAACCGCATCAATTATCAGCAAGGCCAGCGCGGCATCGACGTGGCCCGCGCCCAGCTGGACGCCGCCACGCAAGACCTGCTGGTGCGCGTCAGCCAGGCTTACTTTGACGTGCTGGTAGCCCAGGACACACTGAGCTTTGTGCAGGCGCAAAAAACGGCGGTCTCCGAGCAACTGGCCTTTGCCAAGCGCAACTTCGAGGTGGGCACCTCCACCGTCACCGACCAGCGCGAGGCCCAGGCCCGCTACGACCTGGTCATCGCCCAGGAAATTGCCGCCGAGAACGACCTGCGCGTGAAAAAGCTGGCGCTCGACCAGCTGGTGGGCATCACCGGCACCCAGCCCCTGCCGCTGGCCCAGCCGGTGCAGTTGCCCGCCGTGCAGCCCGACGACGTGGCCGCCTGGGTGCAAACGGCGCAAGACCAGCAGCCCGGCGTGCGGCAGGCCCAAATCGCGCTCGACATTGCGCGCCTGGAAACCCAGAAGGCCAACACCGGCCACTTGCCCACGGTGGACCTGCAGGCCGGCTACAACATTGCGCGCAACCCTAGCGGCACCGTCACCGCGCCCGGCATGAACAGCCGCACCAACAACGCCAGCGTGGGCGTGGCATTCAACCTGCCGCTGTTTGCCGGCTTTGCCGTGCAAAACCGCATCAAGGAAACGCTGGCTCTCGAAGAAAAAGCCCAGGCCGACCTGGAAACCACGCGTCGCAACGTCGCACAGACCACGCGGTCGGCTTTCTTTGGCGTGCAGTCCGGCCAGGGCCAGGTGCGCGCCCTGGAGGCCGCCGAAGCCTCCAGCCAGAGCGCGCTCGACGCCAACAAGCTCGGCTACCAGGTGGGTGTGCGCATCAACATCGACGTGCTCAACGCCCAAAGCCAGCTCTACCAGACCAAGCGCGACCTGGCGCAGGCGCGCTACAACGTGCTGCTGGGCAGCCTGAAACTGCGCCAGGCGGCGGGGGTGTTGACGGATGAGGATGTGGGGGCGGTGAATGGGTTGCTACGGCAGCAGTAAGAGCGTTGGTATGGTGGGGATCGGAATCCGGGAAATTGGAATCTGACCCCAATTACTCCAGGGCAGGCGCCCGGCGTATCCCACCGAGACATGGTGCGAATATTGATGTAGTTTGCGGCTGCATCCGCGTTTTTCATTATGCCCTCTTCACCCTCCGAATTTTCCCCTTCGTCGTCCCGCCCACCATTGGCTGCGCGCCTGGCCGAATGGCTCCGGCATTTCTGGCCCGCCCCACTGGGCATCGATGGCAAAGAGCACCTGCGCTTTGCGGTTGGCACAGTGATTGGTGTGCTGCTCACGGCATGGCTCAGTCGATGGTGGGCCGAGGGCACTGGCACCGGCCCGTGGATGGTGGCGTCGTTGGGGGCCAGTGCCGTGCTGGTGTTCGGCATGCCCTCCAGCCCGCTGGCCCAGCCCTGGCCCGTGTTGGGTGGCAGCACCCTGTCGGCGCTGGTGGGCGCTGTCTGTTCTGCGGTGATTTCGGACAAGGCCTTGGCGGGTGCCATTGCCGTGGGCCTGGCCATTGCGTTGATGGTGCCGCTGCGTTGCCTGCATCCTCCGGGTGGGGCCATGGCGTTGTACGTAGTGCTGACCTCAGGCGATGGGTGGCACCTCGCGGCCTTCCCGGTATTGTTCAACGTGGTGCTATTGTTGATCGCCGCAGTGGTCTACAACGGTCTGACGGGCCGACGCTACCCACACCCTCAGCGCGTCGCGTCGCGGGTGGCAACCAGCCAGGGCGCTTTCACTGCATCGGACGTGGATGCGGCGCTGGCCCACTACAACCAGGTGCTCGACGTGAGCCGGGCGGATCTGGAGGGGCTGCTGCACCTGGCGGGCCGCGCGGCATTCCAGCGGACCCTGGGAGAGTTGCGCTGCGTGGACATCATGTCCAGCCCGCCTTACGCTGTGGAGGCCGGAGTGTCGCTCAAGGAGGCTTGGGCATTGATGCGGCTGCAGCAAATCAAGGCGCTGCCGGTGGTGGATGCCCAGCGCCAGGTCATCGGAATCGTGACGATGGCCGACTTCATGCGGCTGGCCAATCTGGACACCCACGAAGGGCTGGGGCAGCGATTGCGCACCCTGGTCATGGGGCGGCGCGGCGGGCAACCCCAGGCAGTGGGCGAGATCATGTCCCACCCCGTTCAAGTGGCGCGTTCGGCGCAGCATGCGATGGACCTGGTGCCGCTCTTTTCACAGGGCGGGCACCATCACATTCCTATCGTGGATGACGTGGATCACCTCGTGGGCATCATCACCCAGACCGACCTGGTGCGCATCCTGGCCTCGGCGGTGCACTCTGGCAGCTCTGCTGGGCCGAGGGGGGGATCTGGTTGAGCAGGGTGCCGTGCACAACCCGTGCGTACTGGCCAACATCCACCGTAACCGCGACGCCATCCATGCAGCCTGACCCGCGCGCCTTTTTTGTGGGATGTGCGCGAGTCCGCACATTTGATAGCAGTCAACGCTTGCTGCATAAGCGCGAGCGGCTGATTTCCTCAAGACAACCGAGTTATTCCATTTCTCAATCACCCATGTCGTTGTTGCTTCGCCTTGTCGTGCTGCACAGCACTGCCTGCGGCTTTGCGCCTGGACACGAATGATTTGGAAACTGAACTACAGCGTTTGCGTGACCAGCCTGAAATCTGCGTCTTCCGGATAAGGCTTGATCACAAAGCCCAGGCTGCGCATCAGCTTGAGCATGTTGGGGTTATTGGCCAGCACCAGGCCTTCCATCTCGGCCAGGCCTTTGTCGCGGGCCGCGTCCATGATGCTGAGCATCAGGCGCGAGCCCAGGCCCTTGCCGTTGAAATCGTCGGCCACCACCAGCGCAAACTCGCAGCTCGACTGGTCGGGGTTGGTGACATAGCGCGACACGCCCACGATGCGCTCGGTTTCCGTCACCTCGCCGTCGGCACCCACGGTGCGCTCGCGGAACACGGCCACCAGCGCCATTTCGCGGTCATAGTCGATCAGGGTGAAGCGGGCCAGCATCGAGGCCGGCAGTTCGACCATGGATGAGATGAAGCGGAAATACCGGCTTTCGGGCGACAGGTGCTGCACCAGCCCCTGCAGCATCTGCGCGTCGTCGGGGTGGATCGGGCGCACCAGGTATTCGCCGCCCCCGCGCATGGGCCACAGCTGCTCGTAGCGTGCGGGATACGGCAGGATGGCCAGGTGGCTGAAGCTGTCGGCCCGCCCGCCCGAGGTGTTGGCCGCGTGGTCGATGGCAATGCGCGCATCCACCGCCACGGCGCCGTGCTCGTCCACGATGAGCGGGTTGATGTCCATCTCGCGCAGCTGGGGCAAGGCGCACACCATTTCCGACACGCGCAGCAGCACCTGTTCCAGCGCATCGTGGTTGACCGCGCTGGCGCCACGCCACTCCCCCAGCGTTTCGGCCACGCGCGAGCGCTCGATCAGCTGGCGTGCCAGAAACTGGTTGAGCGGGGGCAGTTCCATGGCGCGGTCGTTGATGAGCTCGATCATGGTGCCGCCCGCACCGAAGGTGATCACCGGGCCGAACGGGGCGTCGGTCACAAGGCCGATGCAGATCTCGCGCCCGCGCCGGGCGCCCGCCATGTTCTGCACCGTCACCCCGTTGATGTGCGCATCCGGTTGCAGGCGCGCCACGCGCTGGACCATATCGGTGTAGGCGTCGCGGGCCGCGGTGCCGCTGTGGATGTTGAGGACCACGCCGCCCACGTCGGACTTGTGGCTGATGTCGGGCGAGTCGATCTTGAGCGCCACCGGAAAACCCATCTGCGTGGCGATCATCATGGCCTCGTGCGCATTGCGCGCAAGGATGGTCTTGGTGACCGGGATATGGAACGCCGCCAGCAGCGTTTTGGACTCCATTTCGGTGAGCACCTTGCGCCGCTCGGCCAGCACGCTTTCGATGACCAGGCGCGCGCCTTCGATGTCGGGCTTGGCCAGCGTGGACAGCGGCGGTGGCGTTTGCTGCAACAGCTGCTGGTTCTGGTAGAACGAAGCGATGTTGCCAAAGGCGCCCACGGCCGCCTCGGGCGTGCGAAAGCTCGGGATGGCGGCGTCGCGCAAAATGGCGCGCGCCGGCACCACCGAGGCGTCCCCCATCCAGCAGGCCAGCAGCGGCTTGCCCATGCGCTGCTTCACCTCGGCCAGCACGGTGGCCACGGCACAGGAGTCCGCGCCGACTTTGGGTGAAAAGATGGCCAGAACACCATCCACCTGCCGGTCTTTGCTGGCCGCCTCGATGGCCAGGCGATAGTGCTCGGGGCCCGCGTCTTCCGACAGGTCGATCAGGTCCGACAGCGACGCCAGGGGCGGCAATTGGGGCGCCAGCGCGCTCGCCGAATCGGGCGACAGCTTGCCCAGGTTGAGCAAAATTTCATTGACCCAGTCGGCCGCCAGCACACCGGGGCCGCCGCCGTTGGTGACGATGGCCAGGCGCTTGCCCACCGGCCGGTAGCGTGACGCCAGGCACTTGGCGGCCGAGAACAATTCGACAAACGAGCGCACGCGCACCGCGCCCGCCCGGCGCAGGGCCGAGTCGAACACGTCGTCGCTGCCCACGATGGTGCCGCTGTGCGTCTGGGCGGCCTCGTTGCCTGCGGGCTTGCGCCCCGCCTTGAGCACCACAACCGGCTTGGCGTTGGCGGCCGAGCGCAGCGCACTCATGAAGCGGCGCGCGTTGGAGATGCCCTCCATATAGACGACGATGCTTTGTGTGCGCGCATCGTGGGCCAGAAAATCGAGCACCTGGGCAATGTCCACGTCCGTGTTCGGCCCCAGCGACACCACCGCAGAAAAACCCACGGCGTTGTTGCGCGCCCAGTCCAGGATCGACGCCGTGAGCGCGCCCGACTGGCACACCAGCGCCAGCGAGCCATCGCGGGCCAGCGGGCCGGCCGCACTGGCATTGAGCTGCAGGTGCGGGCGCTGAAACCCCAGCGAGTTGGGGCCCAGCAAATGCAGCCCCTCGCGGCGCGCTATTTTTTTGAGGTGGGCTGCCTGGTCGGCGTCCATGCCGCTCGACAGCACGAGTGCTGCACGGCAGCCAATGCGCCCCGCCACCTCCAGCGCGGCGGGCACTTCGGCGGGCGGCAGCGCGATGATGGCCAGATCAGACTTTCGCTGCGCCAGATCGGCCAGCGTGCCGCTGGTGTGCGTGTCCACAAACTGCAGGCTGCCGGCAAAGCGCTGCGCCCGCAGGGCCGGATGCAGGGCTTGCGCATACGCGGTCAGCGTTTCGGGTTCATCGGCCTGGCCCGCCAGAACAGCAATGGAGGCAGGCGCAAAAAGCGGCGTGAGGTAGTGTTTGTCCATGGGCTTGCAGCGGCGCGGGACCGCCCATCAATGATTAACCAGCAGATGGGTGTGACTGTGGCACAGCTCGGGGGCCATCGCAAAAAAGCCAAGTACCTGAGGTGACATTGTCAGCGCGGAACCGGAATGGGGCCCGGGCGCGGGCCTGAAATTTGCGCCCCTGCGGGGCCCGTTCAGGGCGCAGCGGCCATGCCCAGCAGCGCCGCGATGGCGGCTGCAGTCTGCCGCGCGGCGCCCCGGTGCTGCTGCATGAACGCCTGGGTCAAGCCACGGGCGGCGGCCAGCCTGGGCGTGTCGGTTGCCAGATCGCAGGCCCGTTTCAGCCCCTGCCCGATATCGGCCACGCGGTGGGCCACGCCCTGCTCGCACGCCAGCGCGGCCGCCTCGGCAAAATTGAAGGTGTGTGGCCCCAGCACCACCGGGCAGCCACAGGCAATGGCCTCGATCAGGTTCTGCCCGCCCAGCGGGGCAAAGCTGCCGCCCAGCAAGGCCACGTCGGCCAGGCCGTAATACAGCACCATCTCGCCCAGCGAGTCGCCCAGCCAGACATCGGCGGGCTCGGGGCCGTCGGCCCACTGGCTGCGGCTCGATACGGTCAGGCCGGCGCTGCGCAGCAGTTGCTGCACTTCGCCAAAACGCTGGGGGTGGCGCGGCACCACCAGCCACTGTACGGGGCCATCCGTTGAAATTGCTTCATTATTGATAGCTGCTTGCGCTTTTCCATCAAGCGCTACAGGGCTTTTTGGCTTCAAGGCAGCCAGCCACATCGCCTCTTCACCTTCGCGGCTGCTGGCGAGCATCACCACCGGCCGGGTGCTGCCTGCGCGCCATGTGCGCCCGCGCGCCAGCTGCGCGGCATCGGGCACCACGTCGAACTTGAGGTTGCCCAACACGCCCCGCACCGGCGCGCCGATGGATCGCAGGCGCTCGGCATCGGCCTGGGTCTGCGCCCAGACGGCTGTCAGGCCGCCATAGGCCGGGCGGGCCAGCGCGGCCAGGCGCTGGGATTTGCGCAGTGATTTTTCATTGAACCTGGCATTGGCCAGCACCAGCGGTATGCCGCGCTGCCGGCAAGCGGCCACCAGATTGGGCCAGACCTCGGTTTCCATCAGGATGCCGATGGCGGGGCGAAACTGGCGCAAAAAACGGCGCACCGCGCCCGGTGTATCCCAGGGCTGCCACACCTGCACATCGCCCGGTATCAGCAGTTTTTCGCCCTCGGCCCGGCCCGTGGCGGTGCCGTGGGTGAGCAGCAGGCGCATGCCGGGCAGCTGCTGGCGCAACGCGGCCAGCAAAATGGCGGCGGCCCGGGTTTCGCCCAGTGATACGGCGTGTATCCAGACAAAGCTGCCCAGCGGGTCCGTGCTGCTTGGGGGGATCAGGCTGTCCAGGGGCCGCGCGTAGTGGCCAAAACGCTCGCCCACCGCGTGGGCATAGCCAGGCTCGGCCAGCGCGCGGCGGCGCAGCTTGCGCAGCAGCAGCGGCTGGGCGGCCCAGGTCAGGGCGGAATACAGCCAGAGTGCGGCATGTGCCATGGGCAGCTAAAAGCGGCGCTCAGTGTGCTGCGCTGCCCACCTGGGCGTCGGGCTTCACGCGGTGCAACAGGGCCAGCATGGCCGCCTCGATGCGCTCCAGCGCCTCGGGCGTGTGGCCTTCAAAGCGCAGCACCAGCACGGGCGTGGTGTTGCTGGCGCGGATCAGGCCAAAGCCGTCGGGCCAGTCCACGCGCAGGCCGTCGATGGTGTTGATCTGCGCCGGGGCGGCAAAGGTGTCTGCCGCCAGGGCCTGCAGCTCGGCCGTGAGGCGGTGCGGCTCGCCCTCGGCACAGGCGACGTTGAGTTCAGGCGTGCTGAAGCTGGTGGGCAGGCCGTTGAGCACGGCGCCGGGGTCGGCGCTGCGGCTCAGGATTTCGAGCAAGCGGCAGCCGGCGTAGGTGCCGTCGTCAAAGCCGAACCAGCGCTCCTTGAAGAAGATGTGGCCGCTCATCTCGCCGCCCAGGGGCGAATCAAGCTCTTTCATGCGCGCCTTGATGAGCGAGTGGCCGGTTTTGTACATCACCGGCTGGCCGCCCGCCGCCGCAATGGCCGGCGCCAGGCGCTGGGTGCATTTCACGTCGAACAGGATGGGCGCGCCCGGCACGCGGCTGAGCACGTCCTGCGCAAACAGCATCATCTGGCGGTCGGGGAAGATGTTGGTGCCATCGCGCGTGACGATGCCCAGGCGGTCGCCGTCGCCATCAAAGGCCAGGCCCAGCTCGGCGTCGCTGGCCTGCAGGGCGGCAATCAGGTCGCGCAGGTTTTCGGGTTTGCTGGGGTCGGGATGGTGGTTGGGGAAGTTGCCGTCCACCTCGGAAAACAGCTCGATCACCTCGCAGCCCAGCGCGCGGAAGATGGCCGGGGCCGATGCGCCGGCAATGCCGTTGCCGCAATCGACCACGATTTTCATGGGGCGGGCCAGCTTGACGTCGCCGGTGATGCGCTGCGCATAGGCGGGCAGCACATCCACCGTGCGCACGCTGCCGCCGGGCAGCAGCTGCCAGCTTTCGGCCTCCATGGTGCGGCGCAGGGCCTGGATTTCGTCGCCGTAGATGGCACGGCCGTTCAGCACCATCTTGAAGCCGTTGTAATCGCGCGGGTTGTGGCTGCCTGTGACCTGGATGCCGCTGGCGCACAGCGTGCTGGCCGCGAAATACAGCAAGGGCGTGGTGACCAGGCCCACGTCGATCACCTCGATGCCCGCTTCAATCAGGCCCTGCACCAGGGCGCTGCTGATGGCGGGGCCGGACAGCCGGCCATCGCGCCCCACCGCCACGGTGGTCTGGCCTTCGGCGCGGGCTGCCGTGCCAAAGGCCCGGCCCAGGCCCAGGGCCACGGCTTCGTTCAGGGTGGACGGCACAATGCCGCGGATGTCGTAGGCCTTGAAAATAGCGGGTGTGGTTTGCACGGAAAGGTCTTTCGCGGGGAAGAAGGGCAAATATCCGCTGCATTGTAGGGGGCGCTCCAGCCCCACCGCAGGGCACAGGCACAGGTCCGAAAACGGCCAGTGCGGCGGCACCGGCGGCCTATCATGCATGCCATGACGCCGCGCAACTCGCCTTCTGCTGCACCGGACGACCTTTCATCCGACGACGGCTGTTACCGCGCCCTGCAGGCCCGGGATGCGCGTTTTGACGGGCGGTTTTTCACCGGCGTCACCTCCACCGGCATCTATTGCCGCCCAGTGTGTGCGGTGCGCACGCCCCGGCGCGAGAACTGCCGGTTCTTCACGCTGGCCGCGCAGGCCGAGGGCGCGGGCTTTCGGCCCTGCCTGCGCTGCCGGCCCGAGCTGGCGCCGCAGGCACTGGTGTGGTCGGTGCAGGACGCCAGCGGCATTCTGGTGCAGCAGGCCGTGCGGCTGCTCGACGCCCCCGATGCGTGGTGCACCGGCGACGAACGCACGGCCACGGTGGCCCGGCTGGCGGCTCGTCTGGGCGTGAGCGACCGGCACCTGCGCCGCATCTTCGAGGCGGCACTGGGGGTGTCGCCGCTGCAATACCTGCAGACCCGGCGGTTGTTGACCGCCAAGCAGTTGCTGACCGACACGCCCATGCCCGTCACGCAGGTGGCCCTGGTCAGCGGTTTTGCCAGCGTGCGCCGCTTCAACGCCGCTTTTGCCCAGCACTATGGCCTGAACCCGACCCAGCTGCGCCGTGGGGGCGAAACGCCCGCCGGTGCTCAGGCGGCCACGCTGCGGCTGGCTTACCGGCCGCCGCTGGACGTGCCCGCCTTGCTGGCCTTTTTTGCCCGCCGCCAGTTCCATGGCGTGGAGTGGGCGGGCGATGCCGCCACCCCTGCCCTGCGCCGCACGGTGCGCCTGCAAAGCCCGGGGGCTGCCGGGCCGCAAGATCACACCGGTTGGCTGAGCGCGCGCTTTGATCCCACCCGCCACCAGGTGCTGGTGCAGACCAGCGACAGCCTGTACCCCGTGCTGCCGCAGGTGATTCGCCGCGTGCGCGCCATGCTGGATCTGGACGCCGACCCGGCGGCCATCAATGCCGTGCTCCACCCCAGTTTTCCCGAGGGCGATGGCCTGCGTGTGCCCGGCGCTTTCGATGGCTTTGAGCTGGCCGTGCGTGCCGTGCTGGGCCAGCAGATCACCGTGGCGGCCGCACGCACCCTGGGGCAGCGGCTGGTGGAGCGCTTTGGCGAGCCCATCGCCACGCCCTGGCCCGAACTCACGCGGCTGTTTCCCGCACCGGCCGTGCTGGCGCAGGTGCCGGGCGAAGCGCTGGGGCAGCTGGGCATCGTGCGCCAGCGCCAGGCGGCCATCGTGGCGCTGGCGCGAGCGGTGGATGCGGGCCAGTTGCCGCTGCAGGCGGGCGCGGACGTAACCGCCACCACGGCGGCGCTGTGCGCCCTGCCCGGCATTGGCGACTGGACGGCGCAGTACATCGCCATGCGCGTGCTGCGCTGGCCAGATGCGTTTCCGGCCGGTGACGTGGCTTTGCAAAAGGCCCTGGGCGTGCAGGCGCAGCCCCATCCTGCCCGTGCGGCCACCGAAGCCTCGCGGGCCTGGCAACCCTGGCGCAGCTATGCCGTGGTGCGCGCCTGGGCGGCGGGCAGCACGGCCGACACCGGCCAAGGAGCGGCTGTGCATCAGCTATTAAAAAAATAGCTGCTTGCGCTTGTCCATCAAGCGCTAAAAGCCAATTTCATCTAATATTCTCTGACCATGCAATACCACCCTTCCACCGTACAGACAAGCACCTCGACCCACCTGGGCACCGTGCGACTGGCCGCTTCTCCACGGGGTCTGGCCGGCCTGTGGTTTGACGGCCAGCGCCATTTGCCCGCGCAACTCGACGGGCCCCATGCCTGGCCGCACGACCCGCAGCACCCGGTGCTGGTTGCCGCCGTCGGGCAACTGCAGCAATACCTGCGCGGCGAGCGCACCCGGTTCGAGCTGCCGCTGGACCTGGCGGGCGGCACGCCGTTCCAACAGGACGTGTGGCGTGCGCTGCTGTCCATTGGTTGCGGCCACACCACCAGCTATGGGGCGCTGGGCCAGCAACTGGGCCGCCCGACGGCCGTGCGCGCCGTGGGGGCCGCCGTGGGGCACAACCCGATCAGCGTGGTCGTGCCCTGCCACCGCGTGCTGGGCAAGGATGGCGCCCTGACGGGCTACGCCGGCGGCCTGGAGCGCAAAAGCGCGCTGCTGCAACTGGAAGGCGCTGCGCTGCGCCCGGCGCGGGCACAGGCACAGGGCGAGGTGGGCGCATGAACGCCCCCGCGCCCCAACCCGTGCCGGCCTGGCTGGGCGAGTTTGTGCTGCTGGCAGCCCTGTGGGGCGCATCTTTTTTGTTCATGCGGCTGGGGGCCGCCGAGTTCGGGCCGCTGCCCACGGCCGGGCTGCGGGTGGCGCTGGCCACGCTGTTCCTGTGGCCCATCCTGCTGCAACAAGGGCAGTGGCCGGCGCTGCGCAAGCACTGGAAGCCAGCGCTGCTGTCGGGCGTGGTGAATTCAGCCATTCCATTCGCCCTGTATTCCTGGGCTGTACTGCACATCACCACAGGTCTGGCTTCCATCCTTAACGCCACGGTGCCCCTGTTCGGCGCCCTCGTAGCCTGGGTGTGGCTGGGCGACCGCATCAACCGCCTGCGCTGGCTGGGCTTGGGCATAGGCTTCGTGGGCGTGGCGCTGCTGGCCTGGCGTGCACCGGGGGGCGCGGGCCTCCAATCGGATGACGCGCCCTGGGCTATCGCTGCCTGCCTGGGGGCCACCACCTGCTATGCCATCGCAGCCAGCTTTGCCCGGCGCAACCTGGTGGGAGTGCCGCCGCTGGCCGCCGCCACGGGTAGCCAATTGGGTGCAGCGCTGGGTTTGTTCGTACCCATGCTGTGGTTCTGGCCCGCGGTCATGCCGGGGCCGCGCGCCTGGGCGGCCATCGTGGCCATTGCCATCCTCTGTACGGGCATTGCCTACATCCTCTACTTTCGCCTGATTGCCCACGCCGGCCCCAGCCGCGCCCTGGCGGTGACGTTTCTGGCGCCGGTGTTTGCCCTGCTGTATGGCGCGGTGTTTTTGCACGAGGCCATCACGCCGTGGATGATCGGCTGCGGGCTCATCATCGTGTGCGGAACGATGTTGTCAACAGGACTTATCGGGACGTCGCCCACTCGGCGGTGAGTCACGGAACGGGCCTAAACTCGGCGCATGGATCTTGTGCCGGACCTCAGAAATCACCTCGCCGCCGAGCAGCAGGCCAACCGTGATTTGCGCCAGCGCGATCAGCAAATGCGCCTGGCGCTCGATGCCCTGGGCGGCGGGCGCTGGGAATGGGACATTTCGCGCCAGAAGCTGGCATGCCATGGCCGCTTTTATGCCGCCTTCGGCATGGAAGCCGCCGACACAGAGGACGCCTGGGAACGCTGGCACACGCGCAAGCATCCGGCCGATGCCGCACGCCTTGCCGACAAGATGGATCGCGCCATGCGCGGGCAGCTCGACACCTACGAAGCCGAGTTCCGCATTCTGGACACGGCGGGCCGCTGGCGCTGGGTGATATCGCGCGGGCTGGTGGACGAGCGCGATGCCGACGGGCGCCCGCTGACGCTGCTGGGCATGGACGTGGACATCACGGCCCAGCGCGAGGTCGAGGAGGCGCTGCGGGCCTCGGAAGCCAAATACACCACCATCTACCAGACGCTGCCCGACCCCGCGGGCATTTCGCGGATATCGGACGGGCGCTATCTCGACGTGAACCCGGCCTTTTGCGAGTTGCTGGGTGAAGGGCGCGACGCCGTGCTGGGACGCACATCCACAGAACTCAACATCTGGGCATCGCCCACTGAGCGCGCACGCATGCTCGAAACCTACCAGCGCGAAGGCCGGGTGGACCGCCTGCCCATGGTGGCGCAGCGCAACGGGGAGCGCGTACCGGGCCTGATGTCGGCGCGCCGCATCGTGGTGGAGGGGGAAGACTGTTTCTTGTTCGTCTTTCACGACATGACCGAGGCGCAGCGCATCAGCGACGAGTTGCGGGCTCTGAACAACCTGCTGCAGCAGGCCGGTCGCATGGCGCGTCTGGGCGCATGGGAGAGTTCGCGCACACCGGGCATGGTGTACTGGTCGGATGTCTGCTATGACATCCACGGCCTGCCCCCAGGTGCCCCGCTGGCGGGTGACTACATCGAACGTTTCGTGGCGCCCGCGTGGCAGGACGCGGTGCACCGCGCATCGCACAACTGCATCCACCGCCGAGAGGAATGGAGCCTGGAGGTCGAAATCGTCCGCACCGATGGCCGCCACGCCTGGGTGCGCACAAGCGGCGCGCCGGTGCTGCAGGACGGCGCCGTCACCGGCATGCGCGGCGTGCTGCAAGACATTGACGAGGCCAAGCGCTCCGCGCAACGGTTGCTCCAGTCGGAAGACCGGTTTTCGCGCATCTTCCACCTGATGCCCTACCCCATGGGCATGACGCGGCAAAGCGACGGTGCCTATGTGGAAGTGAACCCCGCGTGGGAGCAAGTGCTGGGCTTCACGCGCGAACAAGCGGTGGGCAGCTCAGCCATCAAACTGGGTATTTTTGAGGCGCCCGATCGTGCCCGCCTCATTGACGTGGCCCGGCAGGACGGCCAGCTCGACGCCTACGAGGTTCCGATCATCACGCGCAGCGGCGAAGAGCGCACCGTGCTGCAATCCATGCGCGCCACGGAGTTCGATGGCGAAGCGTGCTGGCTCTTCGCGCTGCAGGACATCACCGACCGCAAGCGCAGCGAAGAGCAGGTGCGCGAGCGCGAAGCGCTGCTGTCGCTCACCATTTCGGCCGCCGCGCTGGGGCTTTGGGACTGGGATCTGCAAACCGGCATGGTCCATGGCGATGCGCGCTGGCGCACCCTGCGTGGCGCAGGCACCGACGATGCGGCCGCGCCCGCCGTGCACTGGACGACCGGGGTGGCCGCCGACACGCTGCCCGGCATTTCAGCGGAAGTCGCGCGCCACAGCGCCCATCCTGCCACCCCGTTCGACGCTACCTGGAAAGTGACGCTGCCCCAGGAAGGGACCCGATGGATTCGCAACCTGGGCAAGATCATCGGCCACAACGGCGCCGGCCAGCCCACGCGCATGCTGGGCGTGGCCATTGACGTCACGCCGCAGCGCGAGCAGGAAGAGCTGCTGCAAAAACTGGCCCATTACGACGCACTGACGGGCCTGCCCAATCGCGTGCTGCTGGCCCACCGGCTGCAGGACGGCATGGCCCTGGCCCGCGCCCAAGGCACCCAGCTGGGCGTGGCCTACCTGGACCTTGATGGCTTCAAGCCCGTCAACGACCGCCTGGGCCACGGCGCGGGCGACCGGCTGCTGGTGGTGGTGGCGGGCCGGCTTTCACGCTCGTTGCGCCCGCAAGACTGCGTGGCCCGCCTGGGCGGCGACGAGTTCGTGATCCTCATGCCCGGCCTGGCCACGCACGCCGATGGCGAACGCCTGCTGCAACGCGTGATGGAGAGCATTTCTGCGCCCTACACGCTGGACACCGAGCGCGTGGCGGTGACGGCCAGCATCGGCTACACGGTGTTCCCCGCGGACGACGCGGACGCCGACACCCTGCTGCGCCACGCAGACCAGGCCATGTATGCCGCCAAGCAGGCAGGACGCAACCGGTTTCACCAGTTTGACGCTGCGCAAGAGCGCGCCCAGCGCGCGCAACGCGAACAGGGCCTGCGCCTGCGCGAGGCCCTGGCGCAGGCGCAGTTCGTGCTGTTTCTGCAGCCCAAGGTGGTCATGCAAACAGGTCAGGTGGTGGGGGCCGAGGCGCTGGCACGCTGGCAGCACCCCGAGCGCGGTCTGCTGCCACCGGGCGCTTTTTTGCAGCTGCTGGACGGCACCGAGCTGGAGATTATTTTTGGCCAATGGGTGGTCGAAGCCGCACTGGCACAGCTCGAGCAATTGCTGGATGCAGGGCTGAACCTGCCTGTGAGCGTCAACATCTCGGCCCAGCAACTTCAGCAACCCGGTTTTGCCGCGTGGATGGTGCAGTGCCTGGCCCGCCACCCTCGGGTGGCGCCCTGCCTGCTGGAGCTGGAAATCACCGAAAGCGCGGCGTTGTACAACCTGGCGGCGGTCGCCGAGACACTGGCCACGCTGCGCGCGCTGGGCGTGGTGGTTTCGCTTGATGATTTTGGCACCGGCTATTCATCGCTCACCTACCTGCGCCGCCTGCCGATGGACACGCTCAAGATCGACCAGAGCTTCGTGCAGGGCATGATGGCCGACCCGGGAGACCGGGCCATCGTGCAAGGGGTGATCGGGCTGGCGCAGTCGTTTGGCTACCAGGTGATTGCCGAGGGCGTGGAAACCATCGAACAAGGGCAATTGCTGCTGCAGCTCGGTTGCGCCAAGGCCCAGGGCTATTGCATTGCGCGGCCCATGCCCCTCGGTGCCTTCATCGACTGGACCCGCCACTGGCGACAACCCACGGCGTGGCAGCACCAGCACGTCGCAGAATATTTGATCTAAAAACGGCTGCAGCGCTTATCCATAAAGCGCGAGCAGCTATTGTTTTTGACACGGCTTGTGCCGCGTCGAGCCCGGCGGTCAGGGGCCGACCAGATCTTTGACCTGCTGCAGCGCGGCCGGGTCGTCCATGGTGGTCAGATCGCCCGGATCGCGGCGCTCGGCCACGGCCTGCAGGGCGCGGCGCAGCAGCTTGCCGCTGCGCGTCTTGGGCAGCACGGTCACAAAGTACACGCGCGAGGGCCGGGCCACGGCGCCGAGCTGGCTGTCCACCTGCTTCATCACCTCGCCTTCGAGCTTCAGGCGCGCGGCGTCGTCGGTCAGGCCCGAGGCATCGCGCGGCACGGCAAAGGCCATGGCCACCTGGCCCTTCAAGCTGTCGGCCACGCCCACCACGGCCACCTCGGCGATGTTGGGGTGGGACGAGATGGACTCCTCGATCTCGCGGGTGCCCAGGCGGTGGCCGGCCACGTTGATCACGTCGTCGGTGCGGCCCAGGATGAAGTGGTAGCCGTCGGCATCGCGAATGCCCCAGTCAAACGTGCTGTAGATCAGGCGGCCGGGAATGCTCTTCCAGTAGGTGTTGACAAAGCGGTCGTCGTCGCGCCACACGGTTTGCATGCAGCCGGGGGGCAGCGGCCCTTCGATGGCCACCACGCCCTTTTGGTTGGGTACCGTCAGTTCTTCGCCGTTGCTCTCATCGATCAGCTTGACGTGGTAGCCATACATGGCCTTGCCAGGGCTGCCAAAGCGCGTGGTTTGCTGCTCCACGCCGTTGGCCAGCGTGAGGATGGGCCAGCCGGTCTCGGTCTGCCAGTAGTTGTCGATGATGGGCACCTGCAGGGCGTCGCTGATCCACTGCGCGGTGGGTTCATCGAGCGGCTCGCCGGCCAGCCACAGCGCCTTGAGGGTGGAAACGTTGTACTTCTTGAGCCAGCTGGCGTCCTGCTTTTTGAGCACCCGCACCGCCGTGGGCGCCGAGAACATGTGGGTGACCTGGTATTTCTCGACAATGCTCCACCACACGCCCGCGTCGGGCCGCGTGGGCAGGCCTTCGTACATGATGGTGGTCATGCCGGCGATCAGCGGGCCATAGATGATGTAGCTGTGCCCCACCACCCAGCCGATGTCGCTGGTGGCAAAAAAGACCCCCACGCTCCGCCGCTCGCGCGGGTCGCTGCCCCCCGGGGGGGCCGCGTTTTCACCTTGGGGCGGCCCGGCGGTGAAAACCTCATCGCCCGCCTTGGCGTCAAAGATGTGCTTCATGCTCGCCGCCAGCGCCACGGTGTAGCCCCCCGTGTCGCGCTGCACGCCCTTGGGTTTGCCGGTGGTGCCGCTGGTGTAGAGCGTGTAGCTGGGGTGCGTTGATTCGACCCATTCGCAGGGCACGGTGGTGTTCAGGTGCTTCTCGCGCAGCGCGGCCCAGTCGTGGTCGCGGCCGGCGCGCATGGCCATGGGCGCCAGGCCCCGATCCACCATGAGCACGGCGGCAGGCTTGTGTTTGGACAGCACAATTGCTTCATCCAGCAGCGGCTTGTAGGGCACGCTTTTGCCGCCACGCGAGCCAGCATCGGCGCTGACGATGGCCACGGGCTCGGCATCCTCGATGCGCGAGGCCAGCGAGCCCGAGGCAAAGCCGCCAAACACCACCGAATGCAGCGCGCCAATGCGCACACAGGCCAGCATGGCAAAGGCGGCCTCGGCGATCATGGGCATGTAGATGAGCACGCGGTCGCCCTTCTTCACCCCCAGGCTTTGCAGCACGGCGGCCATGCGCTGCACTTCGGCGTGCAGTTCGGCAAAGCTGTAGCTGCGCTCGGTGTCGGTTTCGGTGGAGATGGCGACCAGCGCCGGCTGGCTGGCGCGGTCTTTCAGGTGGCGGTCGATCGCGTTGTGGCACAGGTTGGTGGTGCCGCCGACAAACCACTTCGCAAACGGCGGGTTGCTGTAGTCGCAGATCTGCTGGGGTTGCGTTTTCCAGTCAATCAGCTGGGCCTGCTCGGCCCAGAAGGCGTCGCGTTGGTCGATGGACTGGCGATAAAAGTCGGCGTAATTGGGCATGGAGCGTCTCCTCGGCATCTCTTGTCCTGCAGGGGATGCAGGTTTTGAATTCATAATTATTCATAACGGGCTTGCGGCAAGCTGACGCACCGAAGTATTCGCTATGCTATTTATTCAATAGCTACCAACGCTTTATAAATAAGCGCTAGAGGCCAAAAAGACCCAAAATCACCAAAAAACCAGCGGCGCTATTTCACCAGCGCCAGAACGTCCTTGAACACCGGGTTTTCGCAGGTGCGCAGCCATTCAAACGCCACCATCTCGGTGGTCACCAGTTCGGCCCCCGCTCCGGCCAGGCGGTCGAAGGCGGCATCGCGGTTGCGTTCGGTGCGCGAGCTGCAGGCGTCGGTCACCACCCACACCTCGAACTCGTCTTCAATCAAGTCGAGCGCGGTCTGCAGCAGGCATACATGGGCTTCGCAGCCAGCAATCACGATGGTGCCGCGCTCGGGGGCCTGCTGGGCGGGCTTTTGCAGGTGCTTGGGCAGGCTGCGGGCATTGCCGCCCTGCTGGGGTTTGGCGGGCGGGCGCAGCCATTCACCCAGGCCTTCCTCGGCGGCGCTGAAATGCATCTTGGCCAGGGTGTTGTGGCACAGGGCGCGCAGCGCGGCATCGTTGCCCCCCAGGCGCGAGGGGTTTTGCTCGGTACCCCATACAGGCACCTCCATGAGCTGGGCAATCTTAGCCAGGCGCAGCGCATTGGCCAGCACGGCAGGGCCCTCAAAGATGGCGGGCATCAGGCGTTCCTGGTAGTCCACCAGAACGAGTTGGGATTCAGAGGCGTCGAGCAGCATGGTGTCTTTCGAAAGCGGTCAGTGGCACGCGGAAGGCACTGATTGTCGCAGCCCAAGTCATGCAGGCAACAGCGAACGAAGCGCACCCGCCAGGGGTTCCGCCATGGGCACGGCGTTGCTGGCGTGGGGAATGCAATCGGTGCTCCACACCTCGCCCACCCCGGCATCGTGCAGGGCCTGCAAGGCATCGCCGGCAAACAGCGCATGGGTGACGGCCACGTCCACCGACGCCGCGCCCGCCGCCCGCAGCAGCCGGGCCGCCTGGGCCAGCGTGCGGCCGGTGCTGGCCATGTCGTCGAGCAGCACCACGGTGCGCCCCTGGGCGTTGATCGGCGGCAACTCGATGGTCACATCGCGGTCGCCGTGGCGCACCTTAGTGCACACGGCACGGTCAAAACCATGGCGTGCGGCCGCCTGGGCAATCCACTGGGCCGACTCGCCATCGGGCCCCACCAGCAAGGCACCCGGGCGCCGCTGCGCAATCAGGTCGGCCAGCGGCTCGGCACCGCTGAGCACGATGGCCTGCGGCACGGCAATCGCCTCTTTCAGCGACGCCACGCGGTGCAGGTGCGGGTCCACCGTGATGACGGCATCGACCAACCCGGCCAGAAACCCGCCAATCACCTGCTGGCTGACCACTTCGCCCGGCGTGAAGGCCATGTCTTGCCGCATGTAAGCCATATAGGGCGCCACCAGCGTGATGTGCCGTGCACCCAGGGTGCGGGCGGTGCGAGCCGCCAGCAGCAACTCCACCAGCTTTTCGTTGGGCTCGTGCAGGCTGCGCAGCAGCACCACATGGGGTGGCAGGCGCCCTGCCCCATCCACCGGCAGCCGCAGCTTGAGCTCGCCATCGGGGAAACGGTGGCGGTCGATCGTCTTCACGGGCAACTGCGCGGCCTGCCCGAGCCGCCGGGCGGCATCGGTCTCGTCCGCAAAATGCAGCAGGCAGGCCTGCGGGGGAGCGAGTTGCATGGTCAGAACTCCACAAACACCTGGGGCACGGCGTCGGCAGCACCCAGGCGATAGCCGATGTCGCGCGCACTGGCCTGCCGGGCAAATTCGAGGTCGGCGGGGTAGCCGGCGTGCACGCGGTACAGCACATCACCCTGCGCCACCGTGGCGCCCAGCTTGTGCATGAGGTCAACGCCCGCGCCCTGCACCTTGGGCGCCCCGGCCAGGCGCGCCACGCGGGCAATCTGGAAATTGTCGATGCCCACCACGGTGCCGCTCTCCGGTGCGCAGACCTCAAAGGTCAGCGGGCCCAGTTGCGGGTGCAGGTGATCGAACCCCTTGCTGCCCTGCGCGTTGATGATGTCTTCCATGCGCCGCAGCGCCCGGCCCGAGTCGAGAATGTCGCGCGCAATGGCATAGCCGTCGCCACCGCGCACGTCGGGGTCGCATTCAATCAGGCGGCCCGCCAGTCGCAAGGCCTTCTGGCGCAGGTCGTTGGGCGCGTCTGGGTCGTTTTGCAGCACGCGCATCACGTCACGCGCCTCCAGCACCGGGCCAATGCCGTTGCCCACGGGCTGGCGGCCATCGGTAATGACCACGTCCAGCGACAGGCCCATGCGCCGCGCCACATATTCAAACAACCGGCGCAGGCGCTGGGCTTCTGGCATGGACCGCACCTTGGCCGTGGGGCCGATGGGGATGTCGAGCACCAGATGGGTGGCGCCGGCAGCCACCTTTTTTGACAGGATGGAAGCCACCATCTGCCCGGGCGAGTCGATCGACAGCGGGCGCTCCACCGAAATCAGCACATCGTCGGCGGGCGACAGATTGGCCGCGCCGCCCCAGGCGAGGCAGCCGCGGTAGTCGCGCACGATGTCGGCCAGCTGCTCGAAGGGCAGCTCCACATTGGCCAGCACCTCCATGGTGTCGGCCGTGCCTGCCGGCGAGGTGATGGCGCGCGACGATGTCTTGGGGCACAGCATGCCGTGCGCTGCCACGATGGGCACCACCAGCATGGTCGTGCGGTTGCCAGGAATGCCGCCGATGCAGTGTTTATCGACCACCAGCGGCTCGTGCCAATCGAGCCGTCGACCGCTGGCCACCATGGCGTCGGTCAGGAAGAACACTTCTTCGCGGTCAAGCTCGTCGCGGTTGCAGGCAACGACAAAAGCCGTCAGCTCGATCTTGGAATAGTGGTGGCCGGCAATGTCGCGCACGATGGCGGCGTAGTCCGCCCGTGTCAGGCGCTCGCCGGCAATTTTGCGAAACAGCGCGCCCATGGATTCGGGTGGCTCTGCCTGCGTTACCGAGACGGTGTGGCCGTTTTCCACATCGAGCTGGGCAAAGGCGTCTTCCGACAGCCCCAGTTCGTTGCAGCCGACGATGGCGGCGTCGTCCACCACATTCACGGTGGCCAGGATATGACGCCCATTGGCGCGCACCTCGATCTTGGAAAGCGCCTGAAAGCCCTCGGCCCGGTACACCGCGCAGTCGCGGTGCAGGTAGGCGACGTTTTCGCGCCAGGTGTCGATGGCGACACGGCGCAGCGCCAGTTGCGAGGGGATCTGATTGGAAACGGGTGCAGGGGGAAAGTCCCGGGGTTCGCTGGTCTCAATGTGCATGGGCAGCAGACTACACCGAAAATCCCCCTGCTAAAACCGTAAAGCGATTCAAATCAATGACTTGCGCAGAACACCGGATTCCGGGCGTGTAAGAAAAGCGTGTTAGTCTCCGCACCCATGTCCCGTTGGTTCATTGCCTTACTCCTCACCTGCGCCTCTGCCGCCCAAGCTGCCCCTTCAGCGGCATCCCCCGAGGACATCGAGCGTTTTCTGGCCGACAAAGGCTTGATAACCCAGCTTGATGAAGTGCGCCATTCCGTCGCAGACAAAGCCCATGTGGTCGCAGACCGTACCGCGGATCTGATCGGCAACGCCATGGGTTTCATCGGCGTGCCCTACCGCCGGGGCGGCACCAGTGCCACCACCGGGTTTGATTGCAGCGGCTTCGTGCGCGCTGTGTACGAAAAAACCGTGGGTATGGTCCTGCCCCGCAAGGCCGACCAGCAAGCCGCCAGCACCGAGGTCATTGACAAGAAAGAGCTGCAACCCGGCGATCTGGTGTTCTTCAACACCATGCGCCGCGCCTTCAGCCATGTCGGTATCTACGTAGGCGACGGCAAATTCATCCATTCACCGCGCACAGGCAGTGAGGTGCGGGTGGAGGACATGCGCCAGTCGTACTGGCAGCGCCGCTTTGACGGTGCCCGCCGTGTGACGGTGGAAGCCAAGGCCCAGCCCTGAAATTGCGCCAGCAGCGCCGCCGTCTCGTGCAGCGCCGCCCAAACCGGTCATGGTGTGACCGTCGTCACTGTTTCAGTGCTTCGTATCGGACCACCCGTGATATTCACGGGGCCTAGATGGGGGTTGGTGCGCATGGCGCGTGCATTGGCCATGTCCTGCTGGTAGCGAGACCGGGCATCCGCCTCACAACCCTTGCGTTCCTTGCCCTGGGGCATGGCCCGGCACTCCTCCAGGCTAATTTTCAGCCCGCCTCCCGCCTCGCGGATGGCTGACTGGTAGCGTTGCTGGGCGGTGGTGTCCGGAATAGCACCACGCGTCAGCGATGCTTCTTCGCCGCCCTGGGCAAAAGCGGGCGCCGAAAATACACCTGCCACCACCCACGCCACGGCGGCCAACAGGCCAGAAGCCGAAAAGTTCTTCATGCGATTTCCTTAAGAGTCCATCAGTAGCTGAAACTTTAGGCGCGCGGCAGGGTTGCACCCATAGTCCCGCTCCCACGCAATGCGCAGGCGCGCAGCGCGCTGGCATGTCGGACAAGGCCGATATGCATTTCTCTTGCCGTCCGCGCCATGCCGCGGCAGCCATCCTTAAAAAAATCTTCCCGTCCGAATGCACAAGGCCTTGTCTGACACACGCGTCTGGTGAATTTGCCATACAGTGGCACCCATCTTTGTTCTTACCAGGTGTACCCATGCTCTCAATCCTCGGAACCCTCATCGTCGGACTCATCGTTGGCTTCATTGCACGGGCAATCAAACCGGGCGACGACAAGATGGGCTGGATCATGACGGCTTTGCTCGGCGTGGCGGGCTCGTTTTTGGCGAGCTACGTGGGGGCTGCCATGGGCTGGTACACCCAAGGCGCACCGGCAGGATGGATCGCCTCGGTGGTCGGCGCCGTGATCTTGCTGGCAATTTACAGCCTGGTCAAAAGCAAGACCTGATCGCCGACACCCTCACAGCACTGCAGGCAAGGCGCCGCACCCATGCCATCCGCCCGGCAAATGGCCGCTGATCACCCGGAGCTGGCTGCGGCCGTGCAGCGCAGCCGCCGCCTGCTGCACCGGCGCGCCTTGGTGGCGGCGGCGGCCAGCGCGGTGCCCGTGCCAGGGTTGGACTGGGCGGTCGATGCCGCCCTGCTCTCGCGCCTGCTGCCGCAAATCAATGCCCAGTTTGGCCTTACCCCCGAGCAACTCGACCAGCTCGACCCCCAAAAGCGCGAGCAGGTGCAAAAAGCGGTCGCGCTCGTCGGCTCGGTGCTGATCGGCAAGTTCATCACCAAGGAACTCGTGCTGCGCGCCACCCGCACGGTGGGCCTGCGCCTGACCACCAGGCAGCTGGCCAAATACGTGCCACTGGCAGGCCAGGTGGTGGCGGCAACGGTCGGCTATGCCACCTTGCGCTATCTGGGTGAACAGCATCTGCGCGACTGCGTGCAAGTTGTGCAACAGGCCCGGTTGCGTTTGCCGGCCCCGCCAGAACGCTCCTAAAAAAATAGCTATCCCCGCTGATGGCATAAGCGCGGAACGCGGTTTTCTCTATATACACGGCGCATTCCAGGTTGGCGCCCGGCGTTTTACCCGCACCGCCAACTGGCAATATCCGGCACCCGGCCGCAAGGCAAAATTGCAGCCCATGGCTACCGCTGGCAACAACGCCCCTTTCTCCCCCGGCCCCTATCCTGCGGCGCGCGAAAAGGCCGTGGCGATGTGGCTTCAGGCACTGCGCAGCCATGCCGATGCCGCCACCCTGAAAACGCTCACACCGCTGTCGGGCGCGGAAGCCGCCCGCGTCATGGCCTTGCTGCGCGAGGAAACGCCGCAAGCGGCGCTGCCTGCCCTTGCGCCAGAGCCCACCGCCACGCCCGCGCTGGCGCACGGGAGGTTCTGCCCCCGCATCACCCTCATGACCCTGGGCCGTGGCGATGGCCTGCTGGGCCTGCAACCGCAAGGTAAGCTGGGCCCGCGCGGCGACAGCGTGACGCTGGTGCGGATCGACTGGACCTACCGCACCGACAGTGGTGCCACCTGGCAGACGCCCGCCCCCGCCTCCATCCTCAACGCGCGCCCGGCCCCGGTGCAAGACCTGTTCGACACCGGCGGTCCCGTGGTGCGCATGCAGCGCAATCTGGCGGCTGAATCCGACGCCATGGACCGCATGTGGGACCTGGGCCTGATCCCCGTGGACGCCACCAAGCTGCAATGGCGCCACCGCGCTGCCGCCGCCACGCTGGGCCCCGTGTGGACGCTGGCGCAGGAGGCGCACTTTGGCGACTTCTGGGCCGAGCAGATCCCGCAGCTGCGCGCCGAGGGCTGGAGCGTGGTGGTGCACCCCGGCTTTGCGCACGAAAGCGTGCCCGTACAGCGCTGGAAGCTGCTGATCGCCCCCGACACCGGTGAGCTGCTGGGCAAGGAAGTAGATGGACCCTTGGCCGCACGCGAACGCCCCGTGCAAAAGCTCATGCTGCCCGAGCGCGAAGGCGCCTGGCTGCTGAGCCTGGGGATCGAGATCGACGGCCAGACGTTGGACCTGGCCCCCATGCTGGCCGACCTGCTGCGCCGCGACGCCCGCTGGCTCAACGCCCAGCAAATGGCCGCCATTGACGACATCGCCATCATTTCTCTGCGCGCCCCGGGCGGCAAACGCATCGAAGCACCCGCCGGCCCGCTCAAGGCCATCGTGGGCGCCATGGTGGATCTGCTGACCGACCCGACACGGAATCAGCGCAAAGACGGCGACCCGCTGCACCTGGGCGCCTGGGAAGCCCGCCGCATCGAAGCCCTGCGTGCCGGGCTGGTGCAGGCCCACCGCGTGGGCACGGTCAACGGCTGGAACAACGACTGGCAATTGCAGGGCGACGCGGGCCTGGCGCAGCTCGCCCAGCGCCTGCGCACCATCGGCACCCCGCAGCCGGTGGCCGCACCGCAGGGCCTGCAGGTGCAGCTGCGCCCGTACCAGCTCGAAGGCCTGGCCTGGCTGCAATACCTGCGCGAGCAGGGCCTGGGCGGCATCCTGGCCGACGACATGGGGCTGGGCAAAACCGCGCAGGCCCTGGCCCATGTGCTGGCAGAGAAGGAGGCCGGGCGCCTGAAGCGCCCCGCCCTGGTGGTGCTGCCCACCTCGCTGCTCTTCAACTGGCAGGCCGAGGCAGCGCGCATGGCTCCCGGACTGCGCGTGCTCGCGCTGCATGGCGCAGACCGTGGCAAACGCTACCTGCAGGTGGCCGACCACGACCTGGTGCTGACCACCTACCCGCTGCTCTGGCGCGATGTGGAGGCACTGGCCGCGCAGCCGTTTCACCTGCTGATCCTGGACGAAGCGCAGATGGTGAAAAACGCCGGCAGCCGCAGCGCCCGCGCCCTGCGCAAGCTGCAGGCACCGCACCTGCTGTGCCTGACCGGCACGCCGCTCGAAAACCACCTGGGCGAGTTGTGGGCGCAGTTCGACTTTTTGATGCCCGGCTTTCTGGGCGACGTGCGCAGCTTCAACGCCCGCTGGCGCAAGCCCATCGAGGAGAACGGCGAAACCCTGCGCGCCCAGTTGCTGGCGCAGCGCGTGCGCCCTTTCATCCTGCGCCGCCGCAAACAGGACGTGGCCACCGAACTGCCGCCGCGCACCGAAACCATCTTGCGCGTGCAGTTGCAGGGCAAACAGCGCGAGTTGTACGAGGCCGTGCGCACCACCGCCGACAAGCAGGTGCGCCGCGCGCTGGAGCGGCAAGGCTTCGAAGGCTCGCAAATCGCCATCCTGGACGCCCTGCTCAAGCTGCGCCAAGTCTGCTGCGACCCCCGATTGGTGAAAGGAACCACGAAGACGGCCCACACCATGGAACGCGCCAAGCTGGAATTGCTGGCCGACCTGTTGCCCGCGCTGGTCGATGAAGGCCGCCGCGTGCTGGTGTTTTCGCAGTTCACCGAAATGCTGGCGCTGGCGGCCGAATTGCTCGACACCCTGGCCCTGCCCTACCTCACGCTCACCGGCCAGACGCCGCCCCGCCAGCGCGGTGCAGTCGTCAAAAGTTTTCAGGCGCAGGACGAAACGAGTGCCCCTATCCTGCTGGTGAGCCTCAAGGCCGGTGGCCTGGGCCTGAACCTCACCGCCGCCGACACCGTGATCCACCTCGACCCCTGGTGGAACCCCGCCGTCGAAGAGCAGGCCACCGCCCGCGCCCACCGCATCGGGCAGGACCAGCCCGTGTTTGTCTACAAACTGGTGGTGGAAGGCAGCATCGAAGAACGCATGCTGGAGCTGCAGGCCCGCAAGGCCGCGCTGGCCCAGGGCGTGCTGGGCCACGACACCGAGGGTGCGGTCAAATTCAGCGAGGCCGACCTGCACGCACTGCTCGCACCACTGACCGAGCCAGCCAACAACCCGCTGGGCATACCGGGCGAAGACGCGCTGCGCTGGGGCGGCACGGGCAAACGGCGGCCAAGGCCATTGCACGCCCCCGAGGTTTGAGGGCGATTTTGGCCTGTAGCGCCCGCCAGATAAGCGCTTACAGCTATTAAATTAAAAGCAACTCGCGAAATGGCGCACCCTGCCACCGGGCAGTGCTTCCTTCACCCGCCCTGGCCGGGCAGCTCAGGCGCCTGGTACACCAGCACCTTTAGCGCCCTGCCCTCGTCCACATCGGCAAACACGGGCGGGTTGGCCACGCGCTCCACAAAGCGCAGTTCGGGCGCCAGCTCGCGCATCTGGTCTTGCAAAAAGGCCAGGCCCAGCTCGGGCGCATTGAGGCACAGCAGTGCGTGGCCGCCGGGCGCCAGCAGGTCGAGCAGACGGCGCATCAGGCGGGCGTAGTCCTTGGTGGCGACAAAGCTGCCCTTTTGGTAGCTGGGCGGGTCCACAATGACCAGGCCGTAGGGGCCGCTGCGGTTGATCTTGCCCCAGCTGCTGAAGATGTCGTGCGGCAAAAAGGCGGCACCCGTGGCAATGCCGTTGAGCTGGTGGTTCTGCTGCCCGATGGCGATGGCGCCGTGGCTCATGTCCACATTGACCACCTGTTTGGCCCCCGCCTGCAGCGCCACCACCGAAAACGCGCAGGTGTAGGCAAACAGGTTCAGCACCTTCAGGCCATAGCGGTCGGCGCGGCGCGCGGCAGCGTAGTCATGCACCCAGCGGCGGCCCGCCGCCATGTCCAGGAACAGGCCGTGGTTCTGGCCGCGCAGCACATGCACCTTGAACTGGGCGCCGTGCTCTGTCACGACATGCGGGTCGGGCACGCTGCCGGCCATCAAGCGCGTTTCGGTGCGGCCCTGGGTGCGCAGCGCCTCGTTGCGGCACTGGAACACCCAGTTCAGTGGCTGCCCTGGCGCCAAGGCCTCCCACCGCTGGGCCAGTGCGGCGCCGATGGCGGCCAGTTGCGCCTCTGTCTCGTCGCCCGCAGGCAAAAAACTGGTGAGCACGAAAACGGGCGGGTAGGCATCAAGCGTCCACTGCTCACAGCCAGGAAAGCGCCCGCCACGGCCATGAAAAATGCGCCTTGCATCGGTGGGCAAAGGCATGGCGGCTATGGCGTCAAGGAGGGCTTGCATGCAAAAAGGCTTCCGACAAGAAAATCAGAGTGAAAACAACAGAACGCGCTTGTCAATCATGGCCGAGCAGCTATTGATTCAATAGCACGAGGGAATGATCGCTGGCGGTACAGCGCAGCGCGGATGTGCGCCCATGCTGGGCACACCACAAAAAAAGCCCGCTCACGGCGGGCTCTGGTTCGGGCGCAGGAAGCCGCAAAGCGCTGCCCCGCCACGCTCGCGTCAGACACTCGGAACCGGCGTCCCCGAGTTGACGCACAGCGCCATGTTCAGCGCCTTGATGGCGGTCTTGTAGTCTTCGCGCTCGATCACGAACTGCATGTTCACCTGGCGCAGGGTTTGCGACACGCAGTTCACATTGACATGGACATCGGCCAGCGCCTGCGCGGCCTTGGCCAGCACGCCGGGAATGCCGATGTTGGAGCCAATGGTGCAAACAATTGCGCTGGGCTTGATCGTCACGACCTGGTAGGCGTCTTGCAGCTCCGCCACCAGCTCGGGCGTGACCTGGTTGTCCCACACCAGGTGGGCGATGGAGTTGGCGTTGGTCGCCTTCAGGATGTAGCTCACGTCGTGCTTGCAGAACACGTTCATCAGGCCCGCATCAAAGCCCACGGTGCCCACCATGCTGGGGTCGTGAATCTCGATCAGCGTGACCTTGTCGGTGCCGGTGACGATTTCCACACGGGCGCGCTCGCCCACAAAGTCCTTCGTGATGAGTGTGCCGGGGTGGTTGGGCTCAAAGGTGTTCTTCAGGCGGATGGGAATGCCGGCCAGTTCCATCGGCTTGGCGGCCTTCGGGTGGATGGCTTCCATGCCCACGTCGGCCAGCTGGTCGGCCACGTCGTAGTTGGTGGCGCCCACCACGATGGCGTTTTCCAGGCCCACCAGGTTGGGGTCGGCGGACGACAGGTGGAATTCCTTGTGGATCACGGCCTCGGCGGGGCGCACTTCCACGGCGATCTTGCTGAAAGTCACCTCGGAATAGCCCCGGTCAAACTCGCGCATGATGCCTTCGGTGCCCTTGGTGTAGCCAGTGGCCACCACGACCTTGTCGCTCAGGTCCAGGTCCTTGAAGCTGTGGGCAATGCGCTCGTCAATCGTCCATGCTTCGCTGTCGTTGAAACCGGCCAGGTCCATCAGGATGGCATTGACGCCATTGGCCTTGAGGATCTCGACCGAATTGAACGCGCTGTGCGACTCGCCAATGGAGGCCAGCACTTCGCGCGCCGCCAGCAGCACATC
Organism: Acidovorax sp. JG5; assembly: GCF_017939685.1. Lineage (NCBI taxonomy): Bacteria > Pseudomonadati > Pseudomonadota > Betaproteobacteria > Burkholderiales > Comamonadaceae > Acidovorax > Acidovorax sp. JG5. Next base: position 3,132 of record NZ_JAGKSE010000020.1, on the reverse strand, counting down.
CTTGCGGCTGAGGTAACCGCTGGCCAGCACATGCTGCATGGCGTTCAGGTATTCGCGCGCCTGGCCGATACGCTGGTCGATGAAGGCATCGGCCACATTGAGCGGCAAACCCAGGTCGGCGTAACCCGCGTTCAGCTTTTTCAGGCTGGCGGCCAGTTGGGTCAAGGCGTCCTGGTAGCCCTTGCCTTCAGCAAACAGGGCGTAGATGCCGCGCTCGCCCGTCTTCTTGTGCTCCAGCAGCTGGTTGGTCACCCCAGAGTAGGCGGACACCACATAGATCCGGCCGTAAATGCGTTGGGGATCGTGCAGCATGATGTGGCGCAGCACATCGCCAAAGGCGGTCATGGAAGTGCCGCCGATCTTCTCGACAGAGATCTTGGAGTTTTGAACGTCTTGCATGGACAGGCTCAGGGGAGCAAAAAGGTGGAAAACCGGGGCGGGTGCAGCACCCCAAGGGGCGGCAGCAAGCCCGCTATTTTCCACGAGTTTTTGAAGGTGCTTTTCACCTTGTTTGCTGAGACGCGCACTCAGGCCAATCGCGACTCAATAAAACTATCAAATTGAACTCCGGGCACCTTGGCTCGCACAATGTTCCAGAAGTCTGGCGTGTGATTCGACTCCAACAGATGCGCCAACTCATGCACGATGACGTAGTCAATCACCGACAAAGCGTCTTTCACCTTCGGTGATTTGGCCTCTACCACCACCACCGGGATACCGTTCACAAACAGCACTACGTCGGGAACGATGTGGTGCTCTGTGCCCAAAATACGCACCTTGAACTGGCACACCGCAATGAAACGGTTGTTGCTCACCTTGTCAAAATCGATGAACCGCACCGTGGAGCTTTTTTCGCCCGTCGCGCGGTTTTCACTCACGCTGGTGCCATCAGTCAGCAGGCGAAACACATGCGCTCGTCGAGTTTGATTTGTTGCTGGCTCAGCTTGCTCATGGCCTGTCCTTGTTAAGCCACTGTCTCCCTAGGGCAGTCAATTGGTATTTTTGGAGCCGACTGTTCGGCTTCTCTGGCACGGTCATTTGCACAAGCCCAGCACCCAACGCGGGCCGCACATACAGCGCCATAAAGTTGGGTCGGTGCACCAAGCCCAATGCCTGCATCAGCGCTTGCAAGCTCAGTGTTTGATCGCCCAGCACATTCATCAGGCGCTCGACTTGTTCGGTGACTTGTTCGGTGACTTGTTCGGTGACTTGTTCGGTGACTTCGGGGGCAACCAGGACTTCGACTTGTTCGGCCTGCTTTTGCCCAGCCCGCAGCACCTTCAAATACGCCGGGTCAAACGCAAACTCCAGCCACATATCGTTGGGCTCATAGCGCAGCACCGGCTTGGGCGACCCCGCTGCTTCGCAGGCCGCAAAAATCCGCTCCACGCCACGGCCCCAGGCCTCAATCTCGCCCGCCCTGAAAAAAGCATTCGCCAGCGCCGGGTTGTAGGGGCTGGACGAATGCGCGCCCAGCAGCGTGTCCATCGTCCAGCCCTCGGGCAGCACCGCCGGGTTCCATAGGCGCAAGCGGTCTTCGTACACCCGAATTTGCACCGGTGCGGTCACCGCGTAGTCGCGGTGCACCAGCGCGTTCAGCACCGCCTCGCGCAGCGCGGCACGCGGCACGGGGAAGGTCTCCACACGCACAATGCCCTCGTATGAAATCACAGCCTTCAGGTACTTGGTCAGCAGCAAATCCAGCGTGGTCTGGGCCTGGTGGAACAGATCGCCCTCCACCTCGTCGTGGTACAGCAGCTCGGTCTCGGTCTGGAAATACCCTACCTTCACAAACGCCCCAGTCACAAAGCGCTGCGGGTCAGCCGCAAACAGCAAAGCGGTAGCGCGTTTGAAATAAGCGCCGTCTTTCAGGCGCAACTTGTCCAGCAAATTAGCATCGCTCTCGGCCAGCGTCTCGGCATCCAGCCGCCCACTGCGCTGGGCCAGCTGGCGAAACCGCGCCATGGCAGAGGGCGACACATCGGCCAGGCTGAACTGGGGCAGCGGCACACCATCCCAGGTGCGGCCTTGGCGGCCCAACAAAAAGCGGTCTAGCGCCGCGCCTTTAAGTTCTTGCAGCGTGCTGCCGCTGCGCATGTAGTAGTGGCCCCGGTAGCTGATGGGGTTGGGGTAGGCCTGCACCACCAGCTCCAGATACGGCAAGTCGCCTTCTCCACCTTCTTCGTGCAGGTTCACATCCACCACCATGCCCAGCAGGTCGCGCACCTTGTTAGGCAGGTCTTCCAGCAACTTGGCCGCATCGGGCAGGCCGACCACCTGGCCCTTGTCATTCACCCCCAGCAGCAAGCGCCCGCCTTGCGCATTGGCAAAGCCACACACCCAGCGCAAATAGTCGTCGCGCCACGTTTCTTTCCATTCGGTGTGTTGGGATTCTTGGTGGCGCATGGGCGTGTTCTCGGGGGTCAGGCGGCAGCGGGTTCCAGTAGGTCGGTAAAGGGTGATTTTTATGGGGGTCATTGCGCGCGCCGAAATAGCCCAAAAGTATGCCACGGCAGGTCCCACGAGCCACGGTAGCAAACCATAAAAGAAAAAGCCGCGCAGCCCTTGCAGAGCTTGCGCGGCTAGCTACTGAATCAGTAGCATTTTCAGAGCCTCATTGGCTCACTTCTTTTGCGGCGGCACGTCAGTGCAACTGCCATGCGCAATCTCCGCCGCCATGCCAATGCTTTCGCCCAGCGTGGGGTGCGGGTGGATGGTCTTGCCGATGTCCACAGCGTCGGCGCCCATTTCGATGGCCAGGGCGATCTCGCCAATCATGTCGCCCGCGTGGGTGCCCACGATGCCGCCGCCCAGGATCTTGCCGTGGCCATGGGCCTCGGGCGAGTCGTCGAACAGCAGTTTGGTCACGCCTTCGTCGCGGCCGTTGGCAATGGCGCGGCCCGAGGCCGTCCAGGGGAACAGGCCCTTCTTGACCTTGATGCCTTGGGCCTTGGCCTGGTCTTCCGTCAGGCCCACCCAGGCCACTTCGGGGTCGGTGTAGGCCACACTGGGAATAACGCGGGCGTTGAAGGCGGCGGCTGCCAGTTCCTTGTTGCCCTGCAGTTCACCCGCGATGACTTCTGCCGCCACGTGTGCCTCATGCACCGCCTTGTGCGCCAGCATGGGCTGGCC
>NZ_JAGKSE010000002.1:248110-405671 GCF_017939685.1 Acidovorax sp. JG5 | reverse complement strand
ACTTCGCGGGTGACGCTGACGCTGTCGGCCGTCAGTTCGACCTTGCTGGCAAAGGTGGCCTGGGGCAGGTCGGCCAGGGCGGCGAGCATCTGGCCGGTCTGGTTGGCGTCGTCGTCGATGGCTTGTTTGCCCAGGATGATGAGGCCGGGTTGTTCTTTGTCCACCAATGCCTTCAAGAGCTTGGCGACGGCCAGGGGCTGCAGTTCTGCGTCGGTTTCCACCAGGATGGCGCGGTCGGCGCCGATGGCCATGGCGGTGCGCAGGGTTTCCTGGCATTGCGCCACGCCGCAAGAGACGGCGATGACTTCGGTCACCAGGCCTTTTTCTTTCAGGCGCACGGCCTCTTCAACGGCGATTTCGTCAAAGGGGTTCATGCTCATCTTGACGTTGGCGATGTCCACGCCGCTGCCGTCCGATTTGACGCGGACTTTGACGTTGTAGTCAACCACGCGTTTGACTGGGACGAGAATTTTCATGGGGTATTTCCTTGCTAGGTTCCTGAAATGAAATGTGCGGGCTAGGCCGTCGGGCGCAGCATGCCCGCCAGGCGCCCGGAGATCAGCGCCTCGGCCTGGGCCATGATGGAGTCAATCAATTGCTGCACGGTGGGCACGTCGTGGATCAGGCCGGCCACCATGCCGCAAGACCAGACACCGGCCTCCATCTCGCCCTGCTGCATGATGCGCGGATAGACGCCAGCCACCTCGGGCGCGATGTCCGCGAAGGTGATGGCCGCGCCCAGTTCGCGCTCTTTTTGCAGCAGGCGCTCGGTGGCGGCATTGGTCAGCACGCGCTCGGTGTTGCGCAGCGGGCGCATCACCAGGCGGGTGTCGAGTTCGCTGGCCGCCACGATGGCACGCTTGACGTTGTCGTGCACGGGCGCCTCTTGCGTGGCGATGAAACGCGTGCCCATGTTGATGCCCTCGGCGCCGAGTGCCAGCGCGGCCACCAGCGAGCGGCCATCGGCCATGCCGCCAGATGCGACGAAGGGAATCTTCAGCGCCTCTGCCGCGCGCGGCAGCAGGATGAAATTGGGCACATCATCCTCGCCCGGATGGCCGCCACATTCAAAACCATCGACGCTGATCGCGTCGCAGCCAATCGATTCGGCCTTGAGCGCATGGCGCACCGAGGTGCATTTGTGGATGACCTTGATGCCGGCATCCTTGAGGGCGGGCAGCCATTTTTGCGGGTTGTTGCCCGCCGTTTCGACCACTTTCACGCCGCCTTCGATGATGGCCTTCACGTAGCCGGGGTAGTCGGGCGGGTTGACCGATGGCAAAAAGGTCAGGTTCACGCCGAAGGGCTTGTCGGTCATGGCGCGGCAGCGCGCAATCTCGCGCGCCAGCAGCTCGGGCGTGCGCTGCGTGAGGCCGGTGATGATGCCCAGGCCGCCGGCATTGGAGACCGCCGCCGCCAGCTCGGCCAGGCCGACGTGGTGCATGCCGCCCTGGATGATGGGGTGTTCGATGCCAAAGAGTTCGGTGATGCGTGTCTTCATGGCGGCGTTACTCAGAGGCGATGCCCTTGGCGCGGATCAACTGGCCCCAGCGGGTGTAGTCCTGCTGCACGCGCTGGCCCATTTGCGCCGGGTCCTGGAAATGGGCAATGGCGCCCGCGTTGAGCAGCTTGTCCTGGATTTCCTTGTCGGCCAGGATCTGCTTGACCTCGCCCGCGATGCGCTCGACCACGGCCTTGGGCGTGCCCGCAGGCGCCAGCAGGCCGCCCCACGATACGGCGTCGTAGCCCTTGATGCCCTGCTCGGCAATGGTCTTGACCTCGGGCAGCATGGTCACGCGCTGGGGCGAGCCCACGGCAATGGCGCGCAGCTTGCCTGCCTGGATATGCGGCAGCGCGGCAACCAGGTCGGCATACATGATGGGCACCTGGCCGCCAATGGTATCGGTGATGGCCGGCACGCCGCCCTTGTAGGGCACATGCTGCATGTCAAAGCCCGCCATCTGCTTGAGCAGCTCCATGCTCAGGTGGCCAAAGCTGCCCGCGCCCGAGCTGGTGTAGTTGAGCGGCGTCTTCTGCGCCTTGGCATGGGCGATCAGGCTCTTGAGGTCGATCACATCGGGCAGCAGCCTGGGGTTGACCACCACCACGATGGGCAGGTCGTACACCGTGGCCACGGGCGTGAAGTCTTTCACCGTGTCGTAGCCGGCCTTTTTGTACAGGTGCGGCGCCAGCAGCGTGGGCGTGGCCAGCATCATCAGCGTGTAGCCGTCGGCAGGGCTTTTGCTGACCTGGGCGGCAGCAATCGACCCCGAGGCACCCGCCTTGTTCTCGACGAGCACGGTCTGCTTGAGGCGCTCACCCAGCTTCTGGCCGACGATGCGCGAAGCCGTGTCAGTAGGGCCGCCCGCCGGAAAGGGCACGACCAGCTTGATCATCTTGTCAGGCCAGGCTGCCTGCTGCGCCATGGCGCTGCCGACCAGCAGCGGCGCAACAGCCAGGGCCAAGACGGTGCGTCGGCAAAAAGGTGAAAATTTCATGGCAGTCTCCGTTTTATATAAAAACAGGCTCTAGCGCTTATTCAGCAAGCGCCAATAGCTATCATTTTTGACATATTCAAGCCTGCGGCAGCGTCAGTACGCCCTTGTCACGCAGCGCCTGCAGCTCCTGCTCGGACAGTTGCAGCAGTTGCTGCAGCACCTCGCGGGTGCCCTCGCCCAGCGTGGGCGGCGCATTGCGAATCGGCAGGCGCTGGCCATCGAGCCGGTAGGGGGGCGCGAACACCTGCGTGGTGCCCGCCACCGGGTGGGGCATTTCTTGCAGCAGGCCGCCACGGCGGGTGCGCTCGCTGGTCAGGGCCTCGTGCAGGCCGGCCACCTTGCCGCAGGGGATGCCGGCGGTCGTCAGGCGCTGCAGCAGCACGTCGCGCGGAAAGCTGGCAATCAGCTCTTTCATCACCGGCAGCAGGGTCAGGCGGTTCTTGGCGCGCTCCACGTTGGTGGCGTAGCGCGGGTCTTCGACGATGTCGGGGCGCATCACCACCTGGCGGCAGAATTTGTCAAACTGGCTGTTGTTGCCCACGGCCACGATGAGCGGGCCGTCGGCGGCATCGAACATGCCATAGGGGACGATGGAGGGATGGGCGTTGCCATAGCGCTGGGGGTCGTGCCCCAGCAGCATGGCGTCGAGCCCGTAGTAGCCGGTGATCATGACGCCGCAGTCGTACAGCGCCATCTCGATCAGGCGCCCCTTGCCGGTGCGCGTGCGCTGAAACAGCGCGGCCAGCACGGCCTGGGCGGCGTACATGCCGGTCATCAGGTCCACCACGGCAACGCCGAACTTGAGCGGCGGCTGGTTCGCCTCGCCGTTCAGGGCCATCAGCCCGGCTTCGCCCTGGATCACAAGGTCATAGCCGGGGCGCTTGGCCTCGGGGCCCGAGGTGTCGTAGCCGGCCACGGCGCAATAAATCAGACCGGGCTGGAGCGCCTTGAGCTGCTCGTAGCCCAGGCCGAGTTTTTCGGCGCCGCCGGTCTTGAAGTTGTGGATGACCACGTCGCACTGCGGCAGCAGCTCGTGGATGATCTTGAGCCCTTCGGGCGTCTGCAGATCCACGGTGACGGACCGCTTGTTGCGGTTCATGCTGTTGTAGTAGGTGGTTTCGGTCTTGCCGATGCGCATGCCCCAGTCGCGCGTGTCGTCGCCGCGGCCAGGGTGCTCCACCTTGATGACCTCGGCGCCAAAGTCGGCCAGCACCTGGCCGCACAGCGGCCCGGCAAACACGCGCGAGAGGTCGAGCACGCGCACGCCTTCGAGCGGAAAGTCCATGCCGTCAGAGGCTGCCGGGGAAGTAGCTGTTGTTGTCGTTGTCGTGGTCATTTGTTGTTGTCTCCATGCCTGGGCTTTAGAACGTGTTCACGATCTTAGGCCCGCAGCTGGCTCAGGGGCTTGAAATTCGGTGGGCGTTTTACCAGCACCGCGCCACCCTGCCGCTGCAGCAGCGGGGTGGCGGCGGCGCTCAGGCCCGGCCCAGCGCCATGTAGCGCGCCAGGTGGTGGTCTTCGTCGCCCAGATCATGGTCCACCATCACCAGGCGCTTGGCGTAGTGCGACAGCGGCAGCTCCCAGGTCATGCCGATGCCGCCGTGCATCTGGATGCTTTCTTCCGACACCAGCGCGCCAATGCGGCCAATGGTGAACTTGGCCGCCGACAGCGCGCGCTCGCGCTCGGTGCGGTCGGCGCTGTCGATGGCGGCGGCGGCGTTGATGACCGCCGAGCGCGATTGCTCCACCTCCAGCAGCAGGTCGGCCATGCGGTGCTGCAGGGCCTGGAAACTGCCAATCGGAACGCCAAACTGCTTGCGCGTCTGCAGGTATTCAAGCGTGTCCTTCTTGGCCACTTCCATGGCGCCCAGGGCTTCGGCGCACAGCGCCAGCACGCCCCAGCCGATGGCCCGCTCCAGCGTGGCAATGCCCTGGCCTTCGGCGCCCAGCAGCGCGTCGGCGCCCACCTGCACGTTGTCGAGGGTGATTTCGGCCACGCGGCCACCGTCGATGCGGCCCATGCCCCGTCGTGCCACGCCCGCCGCATCGGCAGGCACCAGGAACAGCGAAATGCCGTCCTCACTGTCCACCGCGCCTGCAGTGCGCGCCGACACCAGCAATAGCTGGGCGTTGTCGCCATGCACCACCACGGCCTTGGCGCCGGTGAGTGCCCAGCCGCCTTCGCTGCGCACCGCACGGGTGCTGACACGGGCCATTTCGTAGTGGCTGCCGGGCTCGTCGTGCGCCAGTGCGGCCACGGTGCTGCCGTCGATCAGGCTGGCGATGTGCTCTTTTTGCGCGGCGGTGCCCGCTGCGGCCAGGGCACGCCCCACCACCAGCGCGCCCAGAAAGGGCTCGACCACCAGGCCACGGCCCAGGGCTTCAAACACCACGGCCACGTCAAAGCCTGCGCCGCCAAAACCGCCTTCGGCTTCAGGGAACAGCGCGCCAATGGCGCCCAGCTCGGCAAACTGGCTCCACAGCGCGGGCTCCATGCCGACCTCGCCATAGGCGATGGCATTGCGGGTTTCAAAGCCGTACTGCTCGGCCACGAAACGGTTCAGGGTGTCCGCCAGCATGCGGCGGTCTTCGGTGTGTTCAAAATTCATGGGGTCAACCTCACAGTCCAAGAATCATCTTGGAGATGATGTTTTTCTGGATTTCATTGGAGCCGCCAAAAATCGACAGCTTGCGGTAGTTGAAATAGTTGGCCGCCGCCGTGGCCGCCTCGGCGGGCCCCACTGGCGCATCGGCATAGCCCTCGTACTGCGCCGCTTCAATGAAAGGCAGCGCATACGGCCCCACGGCGCGGCGGATCAGCGACAAAATTTCCTGGCGGATTTCGGTGCCACGGATCTTCAGCATCGAGCTTTCTGCGCCCGGCACACCACCACCGGCCACGGCGGCAATCACGCGCAGGTTGGTGATCTTCATGTTTTCGAGGTCGATCTCGACCTGGGCCATGCGGGCGGCAAACTGCGGGTCCTGGTTCAGGGGCTTGCCGTTGCGCTGCACCTTGGCGGCGATGACCTTGAGCTTTTCCAGCGCGGCCACCGAGAAGCCCACGCCGGCAATGCCGGTGCGCTCATAGGTCAGCAAGAACTTGGCATAGGTCCAGCCCTTGTTTTCTTCGCCCACCAGGTTCTCGGCGGGCACGCGCACGTCGGTGAAGAACACCTCGTTGACTTCGCGGTCGCCGTCGAGCGTACGGATGGGGCGCACTTCCACACCGGGCGTGTTCATGTCCACCAGCAAAAAGCTGATGCCCGACTGCGGGCGCGCTTCGCGGTCGGTGCGCACCAGGCAAAAAATCATGTTGGCGTGCTGGCCCTGGGTCGTCCAGGTCTTCTGCCCGTTGACGATGTAGTGCGCGCCTTGCGCATCCACACCGCGCACGGCCGTGGTCTTGACCGAGGCCAAATCCGAGCCCGAGCCCGGCTCGGAGTAGCCCTGGCACCACCAGTCGGCACCGCTCAGGATGCGCGGCAGCCAGTGCTGCTTTTGTGCCTCGTTGCCGTACTTGATGAGCACCGGGCCCAGCATGTTGACGCCGAACGGCACGATGCGCGGGCCACCGGCCACGGCGCACTCGTTGTCAAAAATGAACTTTTGCACGGCGCCCCAGCCCGGGCCGCCATATTGCTCGGGCCAGTGGTTGGCCAGCCAGCCGCGCGCGTTCAGAATGGCGTGCCATTCCTCCTGGTCTTCCTTGGTCAGGCGCTGCCCGGCCTTGACCTTGGTGGCGATGCGCGCGGGCAGTTTTTCTTTCAGGAAAGCCTGCACCTCGGCGCGAAAGGCTTGTTCTTCGGGGGTGAAATTCAGGTCCATGGGGTCTCGGGTCTTTCGGTCAATGGGGCCAGCAACAGCGCCGTGCGGCTTCGGCCGGCCGGTGCGCCGACCTCACGCAACGCTCAGGCGCTGTGGTTCAGGCTGTCAAAGTTTTTGTCTTGCCGCACCAGCTGGACCAGCAGCGGCGATGGCTTCCAGAACAGCGGGTCTTCTTTGGCAAACGCCTCGATGTCGGCCAGCAGCTGGGGCAGGCCGTACATGTCGGCCCACTTCATGGGGCCGCCGCGAAAGCGTGGAAAGCCGTAGCCAGAGATGAACGTCACGTCCACGTCCAGCGGGCGCAGCGCAATGCCTTCGTGCACCACGTTGGCGCCTTCGTTGGCCATGGCCGCCATGTAGCGGCGCATGATTTCATCGGCTGTGAAGGTGCGTGGCGTGATGCCCTTCTTGGCGCGCTCGGCATCGACGATGGCCAGCACTTCGGGGTCGGGCTGGCCCACCCGGGCGCCTTCGGGGTACAGGTAAAAACCGCGCTGGGTTTTCTGGCCAAACCAGCCGCGCTCGCAGATGCGGTCGGCCACTTCCACATAGCGCGCTTTGGGGTCGCCCGGTTTGCGCGTTGCGGCGCGGCGCTTGCGCGTGGCCCAGCCAATGTCGCCGCCGGCGAGGTCAGTCACCTGGAACGGGCCCATCGCAAAGCCAAAGCCGCGCACGGCCGCGTCGATTTCGTAGGGGCTGGCGCCGTCTTCCATGATGTAGTCGGCGGCCTGCTTGTACACGGCCAGAATGCGGTTGCCAATGAAGCCGTCGCAGACACCGGCGCGCACCGGCACTTTTTTGAGCTTCTTGGCCAGCTCGAAGGCCGTGGCCACCACGTCGGCGCTGACCTTGGCGGGCACCACGATCTCCAGCAGCTTCATGATGTTGGCCGGGCTGAAAAAGTGCAGGCCAATCACGTCCTGCGGGCGGCGGGTGGCGGCGGCGATGGCGTCGATGTCCAGGTACGAGGTGTTGGTGGCCAGCACGGCGCCGGGTTTGCACACGCGGTCGAGCTCCTTGAACACCGCCTTCTTCACTTCAAGGTCTTCAAACACCGCTTCGATCACCAGGTCCACATTCGCCAGGTCGTCATACGACGTGCTGCCGGTGTAGCGGGCCATGACGGCGGCCTTGGCCTCTTCGGTCATGCGGCCCTTGGCGACCAGGCCGGTGTAGACCTTTTCCACATTGGCGCGGCCCCGGGCGATGGACTCGGCGTCGCGCTCGATCATGGTCACGGGGTAGCCTGCATCCAGGGCCGACACGGTGATGCCCGCGCCCATGGTGCCGCCGCCAATGATGGCGATGGTGGCAAACGCGCGCGGTGCGGCGGCCTTGGCCTCGGGCACCTTGACCACTTCGCGCTCGGCAAAAAAGGCGTGGATCAGGCCGGCACGTTGCGGGCTGTCCAGGCACTCGAGAAACAGCGCGCGTTCGCGGGCCATGCCTTCGTCAAACGGCAGCTGCACGGCGGCCTGCACGCATTCGATGATCTTGAGCGGCGAGAACAGGCCGCGGGTTTTCTTGGCGGTCTCGGCCTTGAGCAATTCAAGGTCGGCCAGCGCTGCGACGGGGTCGGCAATGGCGATGTCGCGCGTGCGGCGCACGGGGGCTTTTTGGGCCAGCAGCTCGTTGATGTAAGCCAACCCAGCGGCCCGGGCGTCATCGCCCTCGACCAGCTTGTCCACCAGGCCGGCTGCCAGCGCGGCCTTGGCCGACAGATGCTTGCCGCTGAGCATCAGCTCGGTGGCGGCTTTGGCGCCCATCAGGCGCGGCGCGCGCTGCGTGCCGCCGGAGCCGGGCAGCAGGCCCAGGGAGACTTCGGGAAGGCCCAGTTTGGCGGCGGGCAGCGCCAGGCGGTAGTGCGCCGACAGCGCCACTTCCAGGCCACCGCCCAGCGCGGCGCCATGCAGCACCGCGACCACGGGCTTGGTGCAGTCTTCGATGGCGCGGCACACCTCGGGCAGCGACGGCGGCATGGCAGGCTTGCCAAACTCGCGGATGTCGGCACCCGCAATAAAGGCCTTGCCGGCTCCCACCAGCAGCACGCCGGCAACCGCGTCGTCGGACTGTGCGGCAGCCATGGCAGCGGCCAGGCCCTGGCGCACGGCGACGCCCAGTGCATTGACGGGCGGGTTGTTGACGGTCACGACCAGGATGGCGCCCACGCGGGCGGTGGTGACAACGGAATCGGGGGTGGCTGCGCCCATGCGGGAGTCTCCTGGAGGATTGGAAAGAGCCGGTATTGTTGATGCGCCAAACAATCTTGACAATTACATTAACGATTGACAGACTGTCAAATAATCCTTGACGCACCCGTTCGCACCCGATTTATGGAACTCACCTCCCTGACCGTCCTCGTGGACATCCTGGACGCCGGTAACCTGAGCCAGGCCGCGCGCAATCTGAAGATGTCGCGTGCCAACGTGAGCTACCACCTCAACCAGCTCGAAAAGTCAGTGGGCGTGCAACTGGTGCGCCGCACCACGCGCCGGGTCGAGCCCACCGAGGTGGGCCTGCGCCTGTACCAGCATGGCCGCGCCATCCAGAACGAAATGCTGGCCGCGCGCGAAACCATCGCCACGCTGGGCCAGGGCCTGCAAGGCCGCGTGGGCCTGAGCGTGCCCAGCGGCTACGGGCAGATGGTGATGTCCGACTGGCTGATCGACTTCAAGCGCCTTTACCCCGGCATCGTGCTCGATGTGCGCTTTGAAAACCGGGTGGACGACCTGATCCGCGACGAAGTGGACATTGCCATCCGCGTCATTCCCGAACCACCGCCCACGCTGGTGGCCCGCGATCTGGGGGCGGTGCACTATGTCGCCTGTGCCTCGCGCGGCTACGCCCAGGCGCACGGCCTGCCCACCGGGCTGGAGGCGCTGCGCACCGCGCCGCTGATCACGGCCGGCGTGGTGGGGCGCCAGTTGCGCCTGCGCGCCTACCAGGGCGAGCGGCGCGAAGAGGTGACGCTGGAGCCCACGCTGATTTCAGAGCACTTTCCGTTTCTGCGCCAGGGCATCCTGGCCGGGCTGGGCGTGGGGCTGGTGCCCGACTACGTGGTGCAGGACGCCGTGGCCAGCGGCGAGGTGCTGACCACCCTGGACGACTGGCGCCTGAGCATCTTCGGCACGCAAATGTTCATGCTCTACATGCCCGACCGCCACCAGACGCGGGCGGTGCGCACCTGCATCGACTATTTGCTGGGCCGCGCCCTGCCCGCCACCGACCCGTCAGCGCCGGGCCTGCCGGCGAGTTGACCCGGCCTGCACCACTTGGCCACGCACCTTGCACTTGAGTATTTGCATCAAATAGGCTTCAAGCGCTTATCCATCAAGCGCAACACGCTCCTTTTTCAGGAGCACTTAATCACTCAGATCCGCCCTTCCTCCACCGCATGGCATGCAATGCGGATGCCGCCCAGGCTCAACAGCTGCGGCCGCTCGGTGCGGCAGCGCTCGTTCACATGCGGGCAGCGCGGGTTGAAGGCGCAGCCTGGCGGGGGGCTGAGCGGGTTGGGCACCTCGCCCTGCACGGGGGTGCGTGCCTTGCCGGTGTCGTGCATCTTGGGAATGGCATCGAGCAGCATGCGCGTGTAGGGATGGCGCGGCGTGTCAAACAACGTGTGTTTATCGGCCAGTTCCACCAGGCGGCCCAGGTACATCACGCCGACCTGGTCGCTCACATGGCGCACCACGGCCAGGTTGTGGCTGATGAACAGGTAGGTGAGCTGCCGCTCGCGCTGCAGGTCTTTCATGATGTTCAGCACCTGCGCCTGCACCGATACATCGAGCGCGCTGGTGGGCTCGTCGCACACCAGAAACTCGGGCTCGGTGGCCAAAGCGCGCGCAATCGAGATGCGCTGGCGCTGCCCGCCCGAGAACTGGTGTGGGTACTTGACCATGTCCAGCGGGCTCAGGCCCACGGACTGGAGCAACTGGCCCACGCGAGCCTTCAGCTCGGCCTTGTCGGTGATCAGGCCATGCTCCTTGAGCGGCTCACCGATGATGTCTTCCACCAGCCAGCGCGGGTTCAGGCTGGCATAGGGGTCCTGAAAAATCATCTGGATGCGGCGGCGCATGGCCTTGGCGTCGTTGCCCTTGAAGGCGGCGTGCGCATCCTGCCCGTCAAACGTGAGGCCGCCGCGCGTGGGCTCGTACAGGCCCACCAGCAGGCGCGCCACCGTGCTTTTGCCGCAGCCCGATTCGCCCACCAGGGCGAGTGTCTTGCCTTTTTCGATTTCGAAACTCACGCCATCCACGGCGTGCAGCAGCGTGCGCGGCTTGCCTTCGAGCACGCGGTTGAGCCAGGGGGCCGAGACATCAAAAGTCTTGGCAAGGTCGTGCGCCTGCACCAGCGGGGTGCCAGAAGGTGTTGCTGTGCTCATGCCGCCACCTCCGGTGCGTGCAACCAGCAGGCCGCGCGGGTGGCACCGGCGGGCAGCAGGTCGGGGCGCTCGGCCGTGCAGCGGTCAAAGCGGCGCGGGCAGCGCGGGTTGAAGGCACAACCGGCAGGAATGGCGTTCAGGCGGGGCATGGCTCCGTCAATCTGGTTCAGGCGCTCGCGGTCTTGCGCCATGTCGGGGATGGAGGCCATGAGGCCGGCGGTATAGGGGTGCGCGGGGTGGTTGATGACCTCGTGCACCGGGCCGATTTCGACCACGCGCCCGGCATACAACACCGCTACCCGGTCGCAGGTTTCGGCGATCACGCCCATGTCGTGGGTGATCAGCATCACGGCCGCGCCGCGCGATTGGCAGATGGTTTTGAGCAGCGTGATGATCTGCGCCTGGATCGACACATCGAGTGCCGTGGTGGGCTCGTCCGCCACGATGAGTTGCGGCTCGGCCGCCAGGGCCAGGGCAATCACCACGCGCTGGCGCATGCCGCCCGAGAACTGGTGCGGGTAGTGGTCGATGCGCTGCTCGGCCGCCGGGATGCCGGTGTCCTGCAGCAACGCGATGGCGCGCCGCCGCGCTTCGGCCGCAGTCACCGGCAGGTGCGCCTGGATGGTTTCGGTAAGCTGCCGGCCTACGGTGTACAGCGGGTTCAGCGAGGTCAGCGGGTCCTGGAAGATCGCGCCGATGCGCCGCCCCCGGATGTGGCGCATCTGCGCATCGCTGAGGTTGTCGATGCGCTGGCCTTCCAGCAGGATCTGGCCCGAGGCCACGCGCCCCGGCGACTCCAGCAGGCCGATGATGGCAGCGCCCGTGAGCGACTTGCCGGCCCCTGACTCGCCCACCACGCCCAGGATTTCGCCGGGGGCGATGGAAAACGAAATATCGTCCAGAGCGCGCAGCGTGCCGCGGCGGCTGGGAAACTCGACGACGAGGTTTTTGACTTCAAGCAGGGGCGGTGTGGGCGCGTTCATCCGTAAATTTCTACTTTTTTGATAGCTGCTTGCGCTTGCTGCACAAGGGCTAGAGGCCAATTTTTATCAAAACCTTTAGCGCAGACGCGGGTTGAGCGCATCGCGCAGCCAGTCGCCCAGCAGGTTCACCGACAGCGCAATCAACACCAACATGAGCCCCGGGAACACGGTGATCCACCACTCGCCCGAAAACAAATAATCGTTGCCCACGCGGATCAACGTGCCCAGCGAAGGCGATGTGGGCGGCGCACCCACCCCCAGAAACGACAGGGTAGCCTCGGTGATGATGGCCGTGGCCACCTGGATGGTGGCCAGCACCATCACCGGGCCCATCACATTGGGCAGCACATGCTTGCGCATGATGCGCAGCGGGGCCACGCCGGTCACGCGCGCGGCCTGCACATATTCCTTGTTGCGCTCCACCAGGGTGGAGCCGCGCACCGTGCGCGCATATTGCACCCAGCCCGTGAGCGAAATGGAAAAGATCAGCACGCCAAAGGCCAGCGATTCGTGCGCATTCGGAAACAAGGCACGGCCCACCCCCGCAATCAGCAAGGCCACCAAAATGGCGGGAAACGACAGCATCACATCGCACAGGCGCATCAGCACCGCATCAATCCAGCCGCCCCGAAAACCGGCCAGCAGGCCCAGCGCCACGCCCACCACCACCGACAGCAGCACCGAGGCCAGCCCCACCACCAGCGAAATGCGGGCGCCGTAGATCAGGGCCGAGAGAATGTCGCGCCCCTGGTCGTCGGTGCCCAGCAGGTATTTGCGCGAGCCCTCGGCACTCCATGCCGGGGGCAGCCGTGCATCACTGAGTTCCAGCGTAGATAGATCGAACGGATTGTGCGGCGCCACCCAGCCCGCAAACAGCGCGCAGAACACGCATACCACGGCTATCGCTGCCGCCACCATGGCCATGGGCGAGGTGCGAAAGCTGTAGCCAACATCGCTGTCAAGCCAGCGCGCAAGGGTTTTTTTCATCACAGGAACCAAAAAACAGGGAGCCAGGCCCGCCGCACCGGGCAGCCATGCCTGGCTGCCCACGGGGACAGTGAAAGTCGTGGTGGGCAGCAGGTCAGTTCTTGCTCATCCACTTGAAGGGCATGTAGTTGTCGGCCAGTTGCACGAGCTTGACGTTCTTGCTCACGCCCCAGGCCAGGGCCTGCTGGTGCAGCGGCAGGTGCCCCACATCGGCGGCATGCAGGTCAAACGCCTCCTTGATCATGGCGTTGCGCCGGGCCTTGTCGGTCTCGGCCTGGATCTTTTTGGTCAGCTCGTTCACCTTGGGGTTGCAATAGGCACCGAGGTTGAACTGGCCCGCGCCCTTGTCGTCCACACAGGCCATCAGGGCATTGAGCGCGTTGTGTGCGTCGTAGGTCGAAGGCGTCCAGCCCAGCATGTAAAAGCTGGTGTCGCGGCGCAAGATCTTGGGGAAATAGGTGCCCTTGGTTTCGGCCTGCAGGTTGATCTTGACGTTGATGCGCGCCAGGTTGGCCGCCACGGCCTGGCAGATGCGGCCATCGTTCACATAGCGGTCATTGGGGCAATTCATCGACACCTCGAAGCCGCTGGCATAGCCCGCTTCGGCCATGAGCTTCTTGGCGGCTTCCACGTCGTAGGGCAGGCGCTTGGCCTCGGGCTGAAACCCGTTGATGCCCGGGCCCACCAGCAGCGCGGACGGGTTGGAGGCGCCGCGCATCACCGTCTTTTTGATGCCGTCGATGTCGATCGCCTGGTAGAAAGCCTGGCGCACGCGCTTGTCCTTGAACGGGTTCTTGCCCTTCACGCTCGAATACAGCAGCTCGTCGCGCTTTTGGTCCATGCCCAGGAAGATGGTGCGCAGCTCGGGGCCGGTGATGGCGCGGGTGTTGGCGCTGTTGTTCACGCGCTCGATGTCCTGCACCGGCACTGGCTCCATCACGTCCACCTCGCCCGACAGCAGCGCAGCCACACGGGTGGCGTCGTTGCCAATCGGCGTGAAGATGACTTCGGCCACATTGCCTTCGATCTTGCCCCAATAAGTGCCATTGCGCGTGAACACCGTGCGCACGTTGGGCTGGCGTTCGCGCAGGCGGAACGGCCCCGTGCCGTTGGCCCGGAACGACGCGGCATTCTCGATGCCCTTGCGGCGGTCCACCGGCGTCACCGCCTGGTGGGTCTCGCACCATTTCTTGCTCATGATGGCCACTTGCGAGATCACGTCCGGAAGAATCGGGAACGGCATCTTGGTCTCGATCTCCACCAAAAAGTCGTTGATCTTGCGCACTTCCTTGAAGTCGTTGGTGTAGCTCTTCATGTCCGAGCCGTCGGCCTGGGTGCGCGCAAAGCTAAACAGCACATCGTCTGCCGTGAACGGGGTGCCGTCATGAAATTGCACACCCCGGCGCAGCTCAAACTGCCACACCGTGGGCGCGGTCTGCCGCCACGCCGTGGCCAGTGCGGGTGCCAGACTCAAATCCTTGTTGCGCCCCACCAGCGGCTCATACACATTGCCCGTCGTGCTCAGCTGCAGCGACTCGTTGAGCGAGTGGGGGTCCATGGAAAGCGCATCACCCTGATTGGCCACCCGGATCGTTTGCGCGTTTGCTACCAAAGTAGTAGCTACTAGCGCTTGCAGCACAAGGGCCAAGGCGGTTTTTTTCTTTAATTTCATGCAAATATCCTGGAGGATGGCGGAAACAAGAAATCAGTGGGCAAGACGGCACGCGGGAGGCAGTCCGTCAGGGCGTCGGCAAGGGCATGGCCTGCTCGATCAGGCTGGCGTGCAGTGCCGACCCCAGGGGCAGAACCTCGTCATTGAAGTCGTAGCGGCTGTTGTGCAGCGCACTGCCACTGGCGCCCGTGCCCTGCCCCAACCGCAGGTAGGCGCCGGGCCTGGTCTGCAGCATGAACGCAAAGTCTTCCGCACCCATGCTGGGCTCCAGGTCGCGCACCACATGGTCGGCACCGACCAGCGACTCGGCCACGTCGGCGGCAAAAACGGCCTCGCTCTCGGTGTTGATGGTGGCGGGGTACATGCGCTCGTAATGCAGCGTGGCCGTGGCGCCAAACCCCAGGGCAATGGCGCTGCAAAGCTCTTTGAGGCGCTGCTCCACCATCTCCTGCACCGCCGGATCGAAGGTGCGCACCGTGCCCACCAGCGTGGCGGTGCCCGGCAACACGCTGAAAGCGCCCAGGTCGCCCGCCTGGATGGCGCACAGGCTGACCACCGCGCTTTCAATGGGCCGCACGTTGCGCGCAACAATGCTCTGCGCCGCGGTAATGATGTGCGCGGCCACCAGCACCACGTCCACCGTCTGGTAGGCGTGCGCGCCGTGGCCGCCGCGCCCGGTGATCTCGATGGTGATGCGGTCGGCCGCCGCCATCATGGGCCCCGTGTTGATGCCCACGGTGCCCGGCTTCATGGCCGGCCAGTTGTGCATGGCAAAAACAGATTGCACCGGAAACCGGTCGAACAAGCCGTCTTCCATCATCACGCGGGCGCCGGCAAAGCCCTCTTCGCCGGGCTGGAAGATCAGCACGGCGGTGCCGTCAAAGTTGCGGGTTTCGGCCAGGTAGCGGGCGGCGCCCACCAGCATGGCGGTGTGGCCATCATGGCCGCAGCCATGCATGAGCCCCGGCTTGCACGATTTCCAGGAAAAATCGTTGTGCTCGGTAATGGGCAGCGCGTCCATATCGGCCCGCAGGCCCACCATGGCGCCGCTTGACTGGCCACGGCCGCGCACCACCGCCACCAGGCCCGTGCGCCCGATGCCTTCGTGAATTTCGTCCACACCGCATAACTGCAGGGCTTCCTTCACGCGCCGGGCGGTGTACACCTCTTCAAAACCCAGCTCGGGGTGGGCGTGCAGGTCGCGCCGCAGCGCAGTCAGCTCGGGGTGGAATTGCGCAATGTGGGCAAAGGCCCGCCCGCCTGCTTTCCATCGTGGATTGAGCATCAGTGCCCTCCCGCATGGCCCACCCGCAGGCGCGGATCGACCACAAAATACAGCAGATCCACCACCAGGTTGATCACCACAAAAATCAGCGCAATCAGGCACAGATAGGCCGCCATCACCGGAATGTCGGCAAACGTCACCGCCTGGATGAACAGCAGCCCCATGCCCGGCCACTGGAACACCGTTTCCGTGATGATGGCAAAGGCAATCAGCCCGCCCAGTTGCAGCCCGGTGATCGTCATCACCGGCACCAGCGTGTTCTTGAGCGCATGGCCAAAATGGATAGCCCGGCTGGACAGGCCCCGGGCACGGGCAAACTTGATGTAGTCGGTGCGCAGCACCTCCAGCATCTCGGCGCGCACCAGGCGCATGATGAGCGTGAGCTGAAAAATCGCCAGCGTGACGGCCGGCAGCGTGATGTGGTGCCAGCCTTTGGCCGTGAGCAAGCCCGAAGTCCACCACCCGAGCTGCACCACCTCACCGCGGCCAAAGCTGGGAAACCAGCCCAGCACCACGGCAAACACCAAAATGAGCAGAATGCCGATCAAAAACGTGGGCAGCGACACGCCCAGCAGCGACAAGGTCATGAAGGCCTGGCTGATGAAGGTGCCGCGCTTGAGCGCCGCATACACCCCCATGGGCACCCCCACCAGCAAGGCCAGCGCCGCAGCCACCAGGGCCAGTTCCAGCGTGGCCGGAAAGCGCTCGGACATCAGACGCGACACCTTGGCCCCCTGGCGCAGGCTCAGGCCAAACTCGCCCTGCGCGGCGTTCAGCAAGAAGTGCCAGAACTGCACAAAAAAGGGCTTGTCGAGCCCCAGGTCGGCGCGCAAGCTGCGGATCTGTTCGGGGGTGGCGTCCTGCCCGAGCAAAAACACCACCGGGTCACCCACATACTGAAACAGCATGAAGGCGATAAAGGCCACAGTGATCATCACCATGACCGCCTGAATCAGGCGTCGCAAAATGAATGCAAGCATCGGTAAAGCATAAAATGAAGAACCATGCTAACAGGGAAGGTTCTGGCAACAAACGATGTTTTTCGGGTGCACCAGGACCTACAAATCCAGCGCAGCTAAACAACACCCATGCAGGAACCAGGCCAACCGCAGTCGACCAGAGGGCGCCAACTGCAATGCGCCTGAAGTTGCTCTTGCAATAAAGAAAAAAACCGGATCGCTATCGCTAGCAATCCGGTTTTCCCTTGGAAACCTGCGCTGCTCCGTTGCCGGAGCAGCGCTTTCCCCCACCAGTGATTTAGAAGCGGTGACGAATACCAGCAGTGATACCGGTACGGCTGCGGGCGCCGCTCGCTGCGTCGAGCACAAGCTGAGCGCCTCCGCTGATGCTGGTATGGTCTACGCCAAAGTAGGCGTCGGTGCGCTTGCTGAAAGCGTAGTCCGCCACGGCGACATAGAAGTTGACGTTGCCATTGGACGTGCCGTTGACCGAGCCTGATTGCTTGCCGCGGAAGTAATGCGCACCCAGGTTCAGTTGAGGCGTCAGCTGGTAGCCCACGCCCACCTTGAACAGTTGGCGCTTGTCGGCATCACCCGGCTGGAAGCCGCCATTGGTCTGACCCGCCCAGAATTGGCCCAGGAGTGCTCGGTCTACGTTGTTACGGAAACCCTGAACGGTGCTGGTCACCGCAGCGTATTTCGCCTTGTTCAGGCCGTAGCCGGTGTTGAAGTACCAAGGGCCGGTGCGATACGAACCGCCCAGCGTCCAGGCATCGACATCGGTGCCACCAGGCAGCGTGGTGCGCATGTAACCCCCACCCACTGCGAAGCCATTGGCGGCGTAGCGCAGATAGCCGCCAGCCGTCTGCCATGCGCCGCCACCCAGCGTACTGCCCACATAAGAACCCACTGCTTGGGCCAACTGCTGCGGCGTCGTAAGAGTCGGCAGCTGCGCTTCCAGTGCCTTGGTGTCGTTATTCTCGTCAAACGAGTATTGCAGCGAACCCACGAAACTGCGGTCTGGCGTTGCGAAGGTGTACTTGAGCATATTGCTGGTGCGCGCGCCCATGGCCATGCCCAGCTCAGGCTTGTAGGCCTCCATATACGGAGAATAGGGGAACGAAGCGTAAGTGCTGGTCACCACGTCGAACAGCACATTCCACTGGCGCCCAGCGGTCAGGCGGCCATAGGGGCCTTGCAACCCCACATAGGACAACTGGAAGAAGGGAGTGGAAACACTGCCGTCATCTGCATTCAAACGATTTTCCAAAACAACCAGGGCCTTGGAACCACCGCCCAGATCTTCGTCCACGTTGATACCCCAGCGGCTTTGCGACATGCCGCCACCCATCATCTTCGACAGGCTGTCTTTACTCGCACCTTCGTTATTGGTATGGCGATAGGCCATATCCACAATGCCCCATAACTGCACGCTGCTCGTCGGCGCGCTGGCGGTCTGTGCGCAAGCAAAGCTTGAAGCCAGGGCAACGGCTCCGAAAGCGAACAGCTTTGTGATATTGGTTTTTTCATGGATCTTGTCTCTTTCTGTGGTTGGTTGGGTGCCGGTCCAGTTTAGTAAAGGCACGCTCGTGCGTAAGCGTTTGTTGCATATCGCTTACACAGGCTTTCCCTAATAGAACGACCGTTCACTTACTAAAAACCACCGCGCCATCACGACTTTCCAGGGCACGAACACCCGCCCTCCAGCCGCAACCTTTTGCAGAAAAGCCTGGCCCAAGAAAGCCCTGCCAGCGGTCAAACCGAATGGCGACAAGACCGCGCATTGTTCAAAAAGAGGTGCCAAATGCGAAAAAGCCACCCGTCTTGCGACGGGTGGCTTGAGGTCACGTCTGTGAATGCTGGCACCAGGCCAGCATGTCATCAGAAGGAGTGACGGATACCGACTTGCACGCCGGTCTGGCTGTCGCCAGCGCGGGCATCAATGGTACCCAGGCCCTTGGCAGACAGATTCAGTTTCGAGGCGTCCTTGTTGTCCATGTATGCCACGGTGCCGTACACAGCGGTGCGCTTGGACAGGTTGTGGACATAACCCAGGCTGATCTGGTGGGCCTTGGAGTCGATGGCCTTCTGGTCGTACAGAGCGTATTGCAGCTTGACTTCGCCAGCGCCCACAGGAGCGGATGCGCCCAACATGTAGGCGTTAACCTTGCGCTCGGAACCGCCAGGGACATCATCCTTGGTCTGCTGCAGGATGGCGTTCAGCTTGACAACGTTCAGGTTGTACGAACCGCCCAAGGTCAGGCGATTGCGGTCAACACCATTGACGGCAGTAGCACCGGAGCCCAGGGTCAGGGCGCTGCTCTCGTCATAAGACAGGGCAACACTCAAAGGGCCGTTGTCATAGGCAACATAACCACCAACGTAACGACCCTTCTTCGAGTTCGTCGTGTCAGCCTTTTCGTCGAAGCCATAACCCAGACCGGCAGTGAAGCCGCTGAAGTTAGGGGTGAAGTAGCTGATCAGGTTGCTCGAACGGATACCGTTGGCATCGTTGTTGTTGTTAGCCGTGGTTTGGTTGTTGCCATTCCAGTTGCCCCAGCCCATGAACTGGCCGATGCCAGCCTGGCCGAACAGATCGTAGGATCTCGCCTTGCTATAGCTAGGAACTTCGTCACGGCCCAGACGAACTTCACCGAAGTTGCCCATCAGGCTGACCGTGGAACGACGCTTGAAATTGAAGCCAGAAGCATTGCCGTCGTCACCGAAGATTTCGCCTTCCAGGTGGAAACCAGCCTTCAGGCCGCCACCCAGGTCTTCCACGCCACGGAAGCCCAGACGGCTGGTAGCGTTGCCGCTGGTGCCAATGCCATACTTGCTGTCAGTGTTGGTGCCAGCAGCGTTGGAAACGCCGTCGAGGTAGCTGACGTTGGTATCAACAATACCAAACAGGGTCACGGAAGATTGGGCCATTGCGGCGCCGGAAGCGGCCAGCACAGCCAAGGCAATCAGGGATTTTTTCATTGCGAGTTACTCCAAGGTTAAACATGGGCACCGGTTCGGAGGTCTATAGCGCAGCATCTGCGCAGTCCTACCGGCTCCCCGGGCCAACCTCCTGGTGGGGAAGTTGCGGTTATTTCACCAGACGGGGCGCGGTTGCGCAAAGGAAATCGGCACGCAGGGTTAATTTCGTTGCGGCGCTGCAACATTGCACCCCCATACCCTTGCCGGCCTTCGGACGATGACACCGGCTTGGCGGCCCCAGTGCAGACAACAATGCCGCGCTACGCGGGGCATCTCGTGTCAACACGGCTGAATTTGCGGCAAATTACCTTGAAACTAGCTTTCTTGTCTGTAACAAGTTCCGTTCTCCTTCCAACCTTCGCACAATGCACCCATGGGGAAGTCGCATCATTCCTTCCATTTGCCACAATGCAGAACAACGCGGCAGGTTTATGCATGCATCTTCCGTGCCAAACCGAGCCAATCCTTCCAGAGAAAATCAGCCATGGACTCATTACTTTGCGCCGCAGACACCGCGCTGCGCACCCTGTTTGCAAAACCCCACGCCATGGAGGCATCTCCGGCGGCGCCCTTTGCCGAGACAGCGCTCGACCCGGCCCAAAAGCGCCTGTCCGGCGCACTGATGCGGGTGAACCATGTGGGCGAGGTCTGCGCGCAAGCCCTTTACACGGCGCAGGCCGCCGTCACGCGTGACGCCCAATTGCGCCGCCACCTGCTAGAAGCAGCCCGCGAGGAAACCGACCACCTGGCCTGGACGCAGCAGCGGCTGGACGCCCTGGGCGCCCGGCCCAGCTTGCTCAACCCGCTGTGGTTTGCGGGCGCGTTTGCACTGGGCGTGGTGGCCGCCAAGGTGAGCGACCGCGTGAGCCTGGGGTTTGTGGTGGAAACCGAAAACCAGGTGTCCGAGCACCTGCAGGGCCACCTGGACAAGCTGCCGCCGGACGACCTGGCCTCGCGCGCCGTGGTCAGCCGCATGAAGGACGATGAAGAGCGCCACGCAGCCAGCGCGCGCGATGCCGGCGCCGTGGCCCTGCCCGCACCCGCCCGCCTGATGATGAAAATGGCCGCCAAGGTCATGACGACCACGGCGCATTACGTCTGAACCGGCGCGGCCACAGCGCTGGCTTACGATCTCAAGCCTCGACGATCTCGAAGCCCGTGGTGATGTTTGCCGTCTTGCCCAGCATGATGCTGGCTGAGCAGTATTTTTCGTGGCTCATGGCAATGGCGCGCTCCACTGCCCCGTGCGTCAACCCCTTGCCCGTCACGGTGAACTGCATATGAATGGCGGTGAACACCTTGGGGTCCACCTCGGCCCGCTGCGAGGTGAGCTTGACGCTGCAGCCGCGCACATCGTGGCGCCCGCGCTTGAGGATCAGCACCACGTCATAGGCGGTGCAGCCGCCGGTGCCGGCCAGCACGGTTTCCATGGGCCGGGGCGCCAAGTTTTGCCCCCCATTGGCGGGGTTGGCGGCATCGGGGGCGCCGTCCATGGCCAGGATATGGCCGCTGCCCGTTTCGGCCACAAAGCCCATTCCCGACCGCGTTCCGGCGCCGCCGGTCCAGCTGACTGTGCATTCCATGTCTTTCGCTCCTTGTTGATGCGTGGTTTTTTCACAAAATGGGCGGTGAATTTTGCTGCATTGCAACACCGATTGCGCTAAGATAGCGCCATGCGTTGCCCTTTTTTCAAAAAAGGGTTGGTACCGAGAAGGTCACCAACAGCCGCAACGCACCGATTGTCTCCTCCATCTCCTCAAAGGATGGATTCAGCCCTGGGCCTTACCGCCTGGGGCTTTTTTTTGCCTGCGCCGCGCTGCCGGTGCGGCCCGCAAGGCCCGAACGACGCCTGCGCGCCGGGCGGCCCGGCGTTGCGCCTATGATGATTGCCCCGCCACCCCGCTGCGGCGGCGCACCTTCTGCCACACATGACCCAGCATCTCACCCCCTCCGATTACCTGAAAAAGATCCTGACCGCCCGCGTCTATGACGTGGCGATCGAGTCGGCCCTGGAGCCCGCCAAGAACCTCAGCCGCCGCCTGCACAACAAGGTGCTTTTGAAGCGTGAGGACCAACAGCCCGTATTCAGCTTCAAGCTGCGCGGCGCCTACAACAAGATGGCCCACCTCGCGCCCGAGCAGCTGCAAAAAGGGGTGATCTGCGCCTCGGCCGGCAACCATGCGCAGGGCGTGGCCATGAGCGCGCGCAAGCTGGGCACGCGCGCCGTGGTGGTGATGCCCACCACCACGCCCCAGCTCAAGATCGACGCCGTGCAGGCGCTGGGCGGCGAGGTGGTGCTGGCTGGCGACAGCTATTCCGACGCCTACGACCACTCGGTGCGGCTGCAAAAAGAACAAGGGCTGACCTTTGTGCACCCTTTTGACGACCCCGACGTGATCGCGGGCCAGGGCACGATTGCCATGGAAATCCTGCGCCAGCTGCAAAAGCTGGGCAGCAACCAGCTCGATGCCGTGTTCGTGGCGATTGGGGGCGGCGGCCTGGTGGCCGGGGTGGCCAATTACATCAAGGCCGTGCGGCCCGAGATCAAGGTGATTGGCGTGCAGATGAACGACTCGGACGCCATGATCCAGTCGGTCAACGCGCATGAGCGCGTCACGCTGCCCGATGTGGGCCTGTTTTCCGACGGCACGGCCGTCAAGCTGGTGGGCGAGGAAACCTTTCGCATAGCACAGGGCCTGGTCGATGAATACATCACTGTGGACACCGATGCCGTCTGCGCCGCCATCAAGGACGTGTTTGTGGACACGCGCAGCATCGTCGAGCCGGCGGGCGCGCTGGCCGTGGCCGCCATCAAGCAATACGTTGCCAAGAACAAGACCCGGGGCGAGACCTACGCCGCCATTTTGTGCGGCGCCAACATGAACTTCGACCGCCTGCGCTTCGTGGCCGAGCGCGCCGAAGTGGGCGAGGAGCGCGAGGCGCTGCTGGCAGTGACCATCCCCGAAGAGCGCGGCAGCTTCCGGCGCTTTTGCGAGGTGGTGGGCAGCCTGCCAGGCGGCCCACGCAACGTGACCGAGTTCAACTACCGCATCAGCGACGCCACGCGCGCCCATGTGTTCGTGGGCCTGACCACGCACGGCAAGGGCGAATCGGAAAAAATCACCAGGAACTTCGAGCGCCACGGCTTCGAGTCGCTCGACCTGACGCACGACGAACTGGCCAAGGAACACCTGCGCCACCTGGTGGGCGGCCATTCGGCACTGGCGCAAGACGAGCGCCTGCTGCGCTTTGTGTTCCCCGAGCGGCCCGGTGCGCTGCTCAAGTTTCTGAGCCTGATGCAGCCGACCTGGAACATCAGCCTGTTCCACTACCGCAACCAGGGCGCCGACTATGGCCGCATCCTGGTAGGGCTGCAGGTGCCGCCCGAAGACGCCGCGGCGTTCGATGCCTTCCTGGCCACGCTGGGCTACCCCTGCGTGGAAGAAACGCTGAACCCGGCCTACCGGCTCTTTTTGCGCTCCAAGTGACCGGAATATGGGTCCAATTGGCCGCTAGCGCTTATCCACCAAGCGCTGGCAGCTATCAAATCTGATACAGCCCCAGCCTGCCCATGCAAGCCCTGCGCCACTACCTGCTGGCCGTGCAGTTTTTTACCCGCATTCCCGTCACGGGGCGGCTGGCCCACTGGGTGGGCTACAGCCCGGCCATGCTGCGCGCCAGTGCCGCGCATTTTCCGGGCATTGGCTGGCTGGCGGCGGCACTGGCGGCGGGCGTTTATGCCGCGCTGCACGGGGCCCTGGCGCCCAACCCGCTGGCCCCGGCGGTGGCGGCGGTGTTCTGCACCATCGCCACGGTGCTGATGACTGGCGGCTTCCACGAGGACGGCCTGGCCGATGTGGCCGACGGCCTGGGCGGCAGCCACGAGCGCGAGCGGGCGCTCGACATCATGAAAGACTCGCGCATCGGCGCCTTTGGTGCCATGGCGCTGGTGCTGGCCTTGCTGGCCAAGCTGTGCCTGCTGGCGCTGCTGGGCGCGCACAGCCTGCAAACCGCACTCGCCGCCTTGGTAGGTGGCCATGTGCTGTCGCGCCTGTGGCCGCTGCTCATCGTGCGCAGCCTGCCGCATGTGGGCGACACGGCCCGGTCCAAAAGCAAGCCGCTGGCCGACCAGATCACCGGCGCGGCGCTGGCCGCTGCATTTATATGGTGTTTGATGCCTCTAGCGCTTGTCTGGCAAGCGCAGTCAGCTCTGTTTTTAATAGCGTCCGCAAGCGGCAGCGGCCTGGCCGCCGCCTGGATGGGGCGCTGGTTTGCGCGGCGCCTGCAGGGCTTTACCGGCGACTGCCTGGGCGCCACGCAGCAGGTCAGCGAAATCGGCTTTTACCTGGGCGCGGCGCTGGCCCTGCGCTGGGCATGAGCCCTACCCCCCCCGCCCGCCTGTGGCTGGTGCGCCACGCCCAGCCCCTGGTGGCCGCCGGCACCTGCTACGGCGCGCTGGATGTGCCCGCCGATGCGGCCGCCACGCAGGCAGCCGCCCGGCGTTTGGCGCAGGCCTTGCCAAAGCGCGTGATCGCGCACCATTCAACGCTACAAAGATGTGAGCTGCTTGCGCTTGCCACACAAGCGCTGCGACACGATTTGACTATCCATCCCGACGCTCGTCTGCGCGAGATGGATTTCGGCACCTGGGAAGGCCGCGCCTGGGACCGCATCGGCCAAAACGCCATCGACGCCTGGACCGCCGACTTTGCGCTGCACCGCCCCGGCGGCGGCGACAACCTGGCCGCGCTGCTGGCCCGCGTGGCGGCGGCCCTGAACGAGGCACGCCAGCAGGCGCGGGGCGGGAGCGATGTGGTGTGGTTCACCCACGCCGGCGTGGCGCGCTGCGTGGCCTGGCTGCTGGCGCATGGCGAGGGGCGCATACCCAGGGCCGACGAGTGGCCCGTGCCTGCCCCGGCCTGGGGCGAATGGGCAATGCACGATCTGAGTTGAGCAAACACAGCGCACGAGGCGCGGTAACCATTACCCGTCAGTTTTTGGCGGGCATGTCCAGCGTCAGCGTGGCGGGGCCATCCACACTGGCACCCAACCGGGCCTGGCGCGGGTCCAGCGATTGCAGCACCAGCCCCTCGTCCACCGCCGCACCCACCCGAAACGGCTTGGCCGGCTTGCCGTCTACCGCGATCAGCGCCGCGCCGCCGCCGCTGCTGCGGCCCGCCAGCACACCGATCAGGGCAAACCGGCTGGCCAGCGACGCCACCGGCGCCCGGGCAGCGGCTGCATCGGCCGCTGGCACACCCAGCAGGCGCGCCATGGCCTGGGCATCCGGTGCCACCGGCGCAGGGGCCACGGCCGGCACCGTGAGCCCCACCGGCCGCGCCGACAGGCGCAGCCCCCAATAAACCACGCTGGCGCCCGCCAGAGCCCAGAGAGCCAGAGTCCCCAGGCGCACGCCCCATTTGCTGTGTGTATTGGTCACCATCAGGAGATTATGATTCACGCGATCTGACCCTCCCGAGACTGCCTGCCGTGAACCACTCCACCCTCTTCCTCCTGCGCCGCACCCGCCGCAACCTGGCCACGCATGTGGCGCGGGGCTTCACCCTGATCGAGTTGATGGTGGTACTGGTCATCATCGGCGTGCTGGCCGCGCTGATCGTGCCCAACGTGCTCGACCGCGCCGACGATGCGCGCGCCACCGCGGCGCGCACCGACGTCACCAATGTGATGCAGGCCCTCAAGCTGTATCGCCTGGACAACCAGCGCTACCCCACGGCCGAGCAGGGCCTGCAGGCGCTGGTGGCCAAACCCACCACCGGCCCCGTGCCGGGCAACTGGAAGCCCTACCTCGAAAAGCTGCCCAACGACCCCTGGGGCCGGCCTTACCAGTACCTGAACCCCGGCATCAAGGGCGAGATCGACGTGATGTCGTTCGGCGCCGACGGCCAGTCGGGCGGCGAAGGCAAGGATGCGGATATCGGCAGCTGGCAATAAAGATTTCTGTTCAGAGCATCCCCAGCGCATGCAATTGGCACCGTCCCACGCCAGTGGACGCCGCGCAAGGGCCGCCCCGCCGCGCTGGCGTCGTCTCCCCTCCCGCGCAGCGAGAGAGGGGGGAAGCCGCGCAGCGGCTCAGGGGGGTGTCGCTTCCTCGCGCGGTTTCACCCTGCTAGAGCTGCTGATCGTCATCAGCATCATGGCGCTGGCCACGGCGGGCGTCAGCCTGGCGCTGCGCGACAGCGGGCAGACCCAGCTCGAGCGCGAAGCGGCGCGGCTGGCGGCCCTGCTGGAATCGGGCCGGGCCCAGTCGCGCGGCACGGGCGTGCCGGTGCGCTGGCGCGCCGATGCGCAGGGCTTCCGGTTTGACGGTCTGCCCACCAGCACACTCCCCACCCAGTGGCTGGATGCCGGCACCACCGTGCGCGGCCCCGCCATCCTGCAACTGGGGCCCGAGCCGCTGATCGGCCCGCAGCAGGTGCTGCTGGTAAACCAGGCCCACCCCGAGCGCGCGCTGCGCGTGGTGACCGATGGCGTCAGGCCCTTCACGGTGGAGCCGCTGCAATGAAGCGCGCGGAGCGCGGCTTCACGCTGGTCGAGGTGCTGGTGGCGCTGGGCATTGTGGCCATCGCCCTCATGGCGGGCCTGCAGGCCACCACCGCGCTGACGCGCAATGCCCAGCGGCAATCGGACATCGTGCTGGCCCAGCTGTGCGCCGAGAACGAACTGGTCAAGGTGCGCCTGTCGCGCCAGATGCCGGGGGTGGGCGACAGCACCCAGCCCTGCGAGCAGGCGGGGCGCCGCTTCGACGTGGCCGTGATCGTGCGGCCCACGCCGAACCCAAGCTTTCGGCGCGTGGATGCGCAGGTGCTCGATGGGGAGAACTCCGTACTGCGCTTGTCCACCATCGTAGGGCGGTACTAGCTATGTGGATCGCTTCTCCGGCAGTGCATGGCACACGCCGCGCGCGCACGCAGCGCGGTTTCACCCTGATCGAGCTGCTGGTGGGCATTGCCATCATGGCGCTGATGGCCATTCTGGGCTGGCGCGGGCTGGACGGCATGGCGCGGGCGCAGGAGGCCACCCGCCAGCGGGCCGACGAACTGCTGGTGGTGCAGGCGGCGCTGGGGCAGTGGGGTAACGACCTCGACGCCCTCCTGGCCTTGCCCCACACCACGCCGCTGCACTGGGATGGCCAGGTGCTGCGCATCACGCGGCGCAGCAGTGCCGTGCCCGATGAAGGCGCCCTGGTGGTGGCCTGGACGCGGCGCGACGTGCAGGGCGCCAGCCATTGGTTGCGCTGGCAATCGCCCCCGGTGCGCACCCGCGCCGACTGGCAGCAGGCTTGGCAGCAGGCGGCCTTGTGGGCCAGCAACCCGGGCGAAGCCGAGCGGCGCCGCGAGGTGGTGTTGCTGCCGCTGGACAACTGGCAGCTCTTTTATTACCGCGGAGGCGCCTGGTCGAACCCGCAGTCCAGCAGCGACGCCACGCCCGGCGATGCCGCCGCCGTGCCCGCCACCGTGCCCGATGGCGTACGCCTGCAGATCACCATCAGCCCCGGCCAGGCCCTGGCCGGGCAGATCACGCGCGACTGGGTCAACCCCTTGCTGGGCGGGGGCAAGTCATGACCCACCGCACCCCCTCTTGCAAAAACATCGCAGGCCTTGCGCGCCAACGCGGTGCTGCGTTGCTCGCGGCCATGCTGACCGTGACGCTGGTGGCTACCTTTGCCGCCGCCGCGCTGTGGCAGCAGTGGCGCGCGGTCGAGGTCGAGACGGCCGAGCGCGCCCGGCTGCAATCGGCCTGGATTCTGGTGGGCGCGCTCGACTGGTCGCGCCTGATCCTGCGCGAAGACGGCATCACCGGTGGCGCCGACCATCTGGCCGAGCCCTGGGCCGTGCCGCTGCAGGAGGCGCGCCTGTCCACGTTTCTGGCGGCCGACCGCAACGTGGCCCAGGTGGACGATGCCAGCACCGACACCACCGATGCCTTTCTGTCCGGCCAGATCACCGACCTGCAGGCCCGGCTGAACCTGACCAACCTGATCGTGGGCGACAAGGTGCAAGCCAGCGCCTTGCGCCAGTTTTCGCGCCTGTTCGCGCGCCTGGGCCTGCCCCCGCAGCAACTGGACCAGCTGGTGCAGGCGCTGCGCGAGGCCAGGTCCAGCCCGGGGGCCGACAGCAGCGCGCCGCTGCTGCCGCCCACTTTTGCCCAGCTGGGCTGGCTGGGCCTGCCACCCGCAACCGTGGCCGTGCTGGCCCCCCATGTCACGCTGCTGCCTGCGCGCACCCCGGTAAACCTGAACACCGCCGATGTGGATGTGCTGGCGTCCGCCATCGACGGCCTCGACATGGCGGGCGCGCAAAAACTGGTGCAGGCCCGGCAGGCGCGCCATTTTCGAGTGCTGACCGATGCTTCCGACCAGCTGGGCGCCAGCATCGACCTGAACGCCGACGACCACGCCATCGCCTCGCGGTACTTTGAAGTGCGCGGGCGATTGCGCCTGGGCGCCACCATGGTGGACGAGCGCTCGCTGGTGATGCGCCAGGGCGCCACCGTGACCACGCTGTGGCGCGAACGCGGAGCCTTTGACAGAGAACCCGCAACCGTTGGGCCCCAGGCAATGCGCTGAGCGCCCCTTGCCGCAGCACTGTCAAGCCTGCCCCCTAAAATGGCCCGCAAACCCCGCCCATGAGCACCCTGATCCTTTTCCTGCCCCTGGCCCCGTCCGGGCCCACCGCCGACTACAGCTACACACTGACCGCCGACGGCCACACCGCACTTCGCCACGCCAGCGCGCCCGCGGCGCTGCTGCCCGAGCCTGCCCGGCCGGGCGGCGAGGTGGTGGCCGTGGTGCCGGCGCAGGCGCTTTCGTGGCAGCGCGTGCAGTTGCCCCAGGGCGTGCCGCTGGGCACCGGCCAGCAAACGCCGCGCCTGCGCTCGGTGCTGGAAGGCTTGCTGGAAGACCAGCTGCTCGACGACCCGGCACAACTGCACTTTGCCCTGCAACCGGCGGCCCGCGCGGGCGAACCCGTGTGGGTGGCCGTGTGCGACCGCGCCTGGTTGCGTGAAGCGCTGCAGGTGCTGGAGGCCGCAGGCCGGCGCGTATCGCGCGTGGTGCCAGAATTTGCACCGGGCACCACCGCCAGCGGCCAGCCCGAGCTGTTTGCGCTGGGCACGCCCGAAGAGGCCCACCTGGTGTTGTGCGGCCACGGGGCCGAGCAGGCGGTGGCCGTGCTGCCCCTGTCGTCCATGGCCCTGGGCCTGATCGGCCCGGTGGCCACCTCCGCAGACACCGACGACGCTGCGCCGCCGGTGCGCGCCGAACCCGCCGTGGCGGCGCTGGCCGAGCGCACGCTGGGCCGCCCTGTGGTGCTGCACACCGCCAGCCAGCGCGCGCTCGATGCGGCGCGCGGCGACTGGGACCTGGCGCAATTCGACCTGGCCAGCACCGGGCGCACCCGCGCCCTGCGCCAGGCCGGCAGCGCCGCCAGTGCCTTTCTGTATGCGCCGCAGTGGCGCGCGGCGCGCTGGGGCGCAGGCCTTCTGGCAGCTGCCCACCTCGTCGGCCTGAACGCCTGGGCCTGGCAGGAACGCGCCGCGCTCGCCGCCAAGCAAGTCGGTGTTCGCAATGCGCTCACGCAGACCTTTCCCAAAGTGCAGGTGGTGGTGGACGCCCCCGTGCAGATGGAACGCGAACTGGCCGCACTGCGCCAGGCCGCAGGCAGCGTATCGCCGCGCGACCTGGAGCCCCTGCTGGCCGCAGCAGGCGCTGCCCTGCCCGCAGGCCAGCTGCCCAATGCACTGGAATACAGCACCGGCGAATTGCGCCTGCGCGGCGTCACGCTGACCGGCGAGGAGCAGACCGCCGTGGTCACCCGGCTGCAGGCTGCGGGCTACAGCGCCCGCCTGGACGACGGCAGCCTGTTGCTGCGCGCAGAGGTAACGCCATGAACGCCCCCACCATGAACCTCTCCTTGCCAGCGCGCTGGAAGGCCCTGGCCCCGCGCGAGCAAAACCTGGTCCTGGCCGCGGGCAGCGTGGTGGCCCTGGCGCTGCTGTGGTGGCTGGCCCTGGCGCCAGCCCTGAACACGCTGCGCACGGCCCCGGCCCGCCATGCGGCGCTGGATGCCCAGTTGCAGCGCATGCAAAGCCTGCAGGCCGAAGCCCTGCAACTGCAGGCCGCGCCGCGCAGCGCACCGGGCGATGCCGTGGCCAGCCTGCGCAGCGCGCTGACCCAGCGCCT
The DNA here is from genome assembly GCF_017939685.1 of Acidovorax sp. JG5. Classification (NCBI taxonomy): domain Bacteria; kingdom Pseudomonadati; phylum Pseudomonadota; class Betaproteobacteria; order Burkholderiales; family Comamonadaceae; genus Acidovorax; species Acidovorax sp. JG5. Next base: position 375,889 of record NZ_JAGKSE010000002.1, on the reverse strand, counting down.
GGGCGCCACCGCCCAGCTCAGCCTGGTGGGTGACCGCGCCACCATCACGCTCAAGGGAGCACCGGCCGATGCCCTGGCCCAATGGCTGGCCCAGGCGCGCAGCAATGCGCTGGCGGTGCCGGTGGAAGCGCGGCTCACGCGCAGCCCGGCGGCGGCGCCCACAACGCCCCCCGCCACCCTGGGCAATGCGCCCGCTGCGGCCGCACCGCGCTGGGATGGCAGCCTGGTGCTGGCCCTGCCTGCGCGCTGAGCGGTGGCCTTTTTCATGTCCCGCAACGTGCTGCGCCACATGCCCTCCACCCCGCGTTCCCGCGCCCGGCGCACCGCCACGGCGGCACCGCGTGCGCCCTGGGGCTGGGCTGCGGCCGGGGTGCTGGTGGGCGTGTTGCCCGCGGTGATCTGCTTTGCGCCAGCGCAGTGGCTGGCCCAGGCGGTGGAACGCGCCAGCGACGGGCAGGTGCTGCTGGCCCAGGCGCGCGGCACGGTGTGGACCGGATCGGCCCAGCTGGTGCTGACCGGCGGCGGCGCCAGCCAGGACCGGGCCGCCCTGCCCGGGCGCATGGAATGGCGCCTGCGCCCCACCTGGCGCGGCCTGCGCGCGCAGGTGCACGCCGCCTGCTGCATGCCGGCGCCGCTGCAAGCCCGCATGGATGCCCGCTGGGGCGGCGCGCGGCTGGCGCTGGCCGATGGCCAAAGCCAGTTCCCGGCCGGCCTTTTGACGGGCCTGGGAACGCCGTGGAACACCTTGCAGCCCCAGGGCCAGCTGGCGGTGCAGACCCAAGGCCTCGAAGCCGTGTGGACGGCAGGCCGCCTGACCCTGGCGGGCATGGCCCAGCTCGATGCGCGGGCCATGTCATCGCGCCTGTCCACCCTGCGCCCCATGGGCAGCTACCGGCTCGTTTTGCAGGGGGGCGAAGTGCCCACGCTCACCCTGAGCACGCTCGACGGCGACCTGCAGTTGAGCGGCAGCGGCCAATGGGTGGGCCAGCGCCTGCGTTTTGCGGGCGAGGCCAGCGCCAAGCCCGAGCGCGAGGCGGCCCTGGCCAATCTTCTGAACATCATCGGACGGCGCAGCGGCGCGCGCTCCATCATCACCGTGGGTTGATCCTATGACTTCCAATCTTCCGCCCCAGCTGCGATTTGCTCTTAATACGATAGCTGCTTGCGCTTTACTGGCAAGCGCCAACGGGCAAATTCAAGCACAAACGGCCATCAGCCCCGGCACCAGCAGCGTGCGCCCGGGTGAGCCCGTCACGCTGAACTTTGCCAACGCCGAGATCGAGGCCGTGGCCCGCACCATGGCCACCATCACCGGCCGCAATGTGGTGGTGGACCCACGCGTCAAAGGCCAGCTCACCCTGATCACCGAGCGGGCCGTGACGCCGGCCGCCGCGTTCCAGCAGTTTTTGGCCGCGCTGCGGCTGCAGGGCTTCACGGTGGTCGAGTCGGCCGGCCTGTACAAGGTGGTGCCCGAGGCCGACGCCAAGCTGCAGGGCGGCAGCGTGAGCGTGACGCGCGGCGGCGCGCCCGGCCCCGGCGGCGGGCAAATCGTCACGCAAATCTTCAAGCTCAACTACGAAAACGCGGCCAACCTGGTGCCGGTGCTGCGCCCGCTGATCAGCCCCAACAACACCATCAACGTGAACCCCGGCAACAACTCGCTGGTGATCACCGACTATGCCGACAACCTGCAGCGCCTGGCGCGCATCGTGGCGGCCATGGATGTCGCCAATGCCAGCGATGTCGAGGTGATCCCGCTCAAGAATGCCGTAGCCGCCGACCTGGCCCCGCTGGTGGCGCGGCTCATTGATGGCGGCGGCAGCGCAGCCGCACCGGCCGCGGCCCAGGGCCAGACCGACACCTCGTTCAAGACCACGCTGCTGGCCGAGCCGCGCAGCAACGCCCTGATCCTTCGCGCCGCCAACCCGGCCCGCGTGGCCCAGGTGCGCGCGCTGGTGGACAAGCTCGACCAGCCGCCCGTGCCCGGCAGCAGCGCGGCCAGCGGCAACATCCATGTGGTTTACCTCAAGAATGCCGATGCCACCAAGCTGGCGACCACGCTGCGCGCGGCCATGTCGGCCACCGGGGGCGGCAACGGTAGCGCCGCGTCGTCGTCGGGCAATGCGGGCTCGGGCGGCCTGTCCACCACCGCGGCAGCAAGCACGACCGGCAACACCAGCGCCAGCAACAGCGCCGGTCTGGGCGCCAGCAGCGGTGGCCTGGGCATGGGCGCAGGCGGGGGCTTGAGCAACAGTGCCAGCAGCAACCAGCCCTCGACCGGCGGACAAATCCAGGCCGACCCCACCACCAACTCGCTCATCATCACGGCGCCCGAGCCCCAATACCGGCAGCTGCGCGCCGTGATCGACAAGCTCGACGGCCGGCGCGCACAGGTGCTGGTGGAAAGCCTGATCGTCGAGGTCTCGGCCAGCAAGCTGGCCGAGTTCGGCATCCAGTGGCAAAGCGCGCTGGGGAGCAAGGGCGATGGCTTGGTGGGCGCCATCGGCACCAACTCGGCAGTGTCGGGCGGCAACATCCTGGGGCTGGCCGCCGGCATTGCCACTGGCGATGCCAGCGCGATCACGGCGCTGGGCGGCGGTCTGAACATTGCGCTGGCGCCGCGCATCAATGGCCAGTATTACCTGGGTGCGCTGGCCAACTTCCTGCAAAACAGCGGCGATGCCAACGTGCTCTCCACCCCTAACCTGATGACGCTGGACAACGAAGAGGCCCGCATCGTCATTGGCAACAACGTGCCCTTCGTCACCGGCTCGTATGCCAACACCACCGGCAACAATTCGGTGAACCCGTTCACCACCGTAGAGCGCAAGGACGTGGGCCTGATGCTGCGCGTGCGCCCGCAGATCAACGAGAACGGCACCGTCAAGATGGCCATCTACCAGGAAGTCTCGAAGATCGACGGCAACACCCTCAAGGACGTGAACGGCCCAACCACCAGCAAGCGCTCCATCGAATCGAACGTGCTGGTCGAGGACGGCAGCATCATCGTGCTCGGCGGCCTGCTGGAAGACAGCTACCAGCAGGCCGAGGACAAGGTGCCGCTGATGGGCGACATTCCCGTGGTGGGCAATCTGTTTCGCAGCGAGAACCGCTCGCGCAAGAAGACCAACCTGATGGTATTTTTGCGCCCCGTGGTGGTGCGCGATGCAGCCGCCAGCGACGCGCTGATGCTCGACCGCTACGACGCCATCCGCGCGCTGCAGCAGGCCACGCAACCCGCTGCCAGCACCGTGCTGCGCTCGGTTTCCGGCGCCCCGGTGCTGCCCGCGCTGCGTCCTGAAGCCGCTTCGCCCGCACAGCCCTTGGCTGCGCCCGTGTCCGAGCCCGCGCCCATCACCAAGCCCTGAGCACACCCGCGATGCGCCATCCCCTGCCCTACGCCTTTGCGCGCACCGCCCAGTTGCTGCTGGAGGACGACGGCCAGCAGCTGGTGCTGTGGCACGGCCCCCAGCCCAACGCCAGCGCGCTGTCGGAAGTGCTGCGCAAGCACGCCGTGCAGCAGTTGCTGCTGCTCGATGCCCACGGCCTGGCCCAGCGCATCAGCGCCGCCTATGCGCAGGGCGAATCGAGCGCCGCCACGGTGGTCAGCGAGGTGGAAAGCGACGCCGACCTCTCGCGCATGATGCAGGAGCTGCCCGCGGTGGAAGACCTGCTGGAAACCGCCGACGACGCGCCCATCATCCGCATGCTCAACGCCCTGCTCACGCAGGCCGCGCGCGACGGCGCCAGCGACATCCACATCGAGCCCTACGAGCGCCACAGCAGCGTGCGCTTTCGCGTGGACGGCAGCCTGCGCGAGGTGGTGCAGCCCAACCGCGCGCTGCACGCCGCGCTGATCTCGCGGCTGAAGATCATGGCCGACCTCGATATTTCGGAAAAGCGTCTGCCGCAGGACGGCCGCATCAGCCTGCGCCTGGGCACCCGAGCGATTGACGTGCGCGTATCGACCCTGCCCAGCGCCCATGGCGAACGCGCCGTGCTGCGCCTGTTGGACAAATCCGAAAGCAAGATCAGCCTCGAAGCCGTGGGCATGCAGGGCGACACGCTGCACCGCTTTGAAAGCCTGATTGCCCAGCCGCACGGCATCGTGCTGGTCACCGGGCCCACGGGCTCGGGCAAGACCACCACGCTGTATGCGGCGCTGTCGCGCCTGGACGCCACGCGCAACAACATCATGACGGTGGAAGACCCCATCGAATACGAGCTGCCCGGCGTGGGCCAGACGCAGGTCAACAGCAAGATCGACCTGACGTTTGCCAAGGCCCTGCGCGCCATCCTGCGCCAGGACCCGGACATCATCATGATTGGCGAAATCCGCGACTTCGAGACCGCGCAGATCGCCATCCAGGCCTCGCTCACCGGCCACCTGGTGCTGGCCACGCTGCACACCAACGACGCCGCCAGCGCCGTCACGCGCCTGACCGACATGGGCGTGGAGCCGTTTTTGCTGTCCTCGTCCCTGCTGGGCGTGCTGGCCCAGCGCCTGGTGCGCAAGATTTGCACCCACTGCGCCGGCAAGGGCTGCGATGCCTGCGGCCAGACCGGCTACGCAGGCCGCACCGGCGTGTTCGAGCTGCTGGTCACCAACGATGCCATCCGCGCCCAGATCCACAACCAGGCCTCCGAGGCCGACATCCGCGCGGCCGCACTGGCCAATGGCATGGCGCTGATGCGCGACGACGGCGAGCGCCTGATTGCCGCCGGCATCACCAGCCGCGAAGAGGTGGTGCGAGTCACCAGGGACTGACCTCCCAATGCGGCTTCGCCGCTTCCCCCCAGGGGGACGCCAACCGTAGCCCGGCCAAGCTGACTCCACGGTGGTCCTGGCCCGGGATGCTCCGGTTGCTGGCGCCACCGCCTCATGTACCGCAGCGCGAAGCCCAGGAATGAAATGCTATATATTTAATAGCTTCTAGCGCTTACTGCATAAGCGCTAGCAACCAAAAACACCTGATTAGCGACTTGTCTCAGATGTCTCACCCCATCCGTTCGGGCTGAGCCCGTCGAAGCCAGGTCGCTTCTGGCGAACAGCCCTTCGACAGGCTCAGGGCGAACGGGTTCTATCTGAGATGGGTCGTTAATCAGGCAAAAAACCACTATCGAATCTGAAGCGCCACCTGCGCCTGCCACGCCATTGCAGGCTGACGGCCACGGGCCGCAGTATCGGCGGCGGCGAGCAGTGCGCCAGGCTGGGCGCCTGCCGCCGCAACACCGTCGTCATGCAGCTTGAACTGGCTGACGGCGCGCGTGAGTTGCAGGGCCTGCTCGCGCAGCGATTCCGACGCCGCCGTGGACTGCTCCACCAGGGCCGCGTTCTGCTGCGTCATCTGGTCGAGCTGGGTGACCGACTGGCTGATGTGGCCGATGTTGTCGCTTTGTTCGGCGGCCGAGGCGGTGATTTCGTTGATGATGCCCGACACGCGGCGCACGCTGCCCACGATCTCGGTCATGGTCTGGCCCGCCTGGCTCACCAGGCGCGAGCCGTCTTCCACGCGCTCGACCGATGAACCGATCAGCTCCTTGATCTCCTTGGCCGCCCCGGCGCTGCGCTGGGCCAGGTTGCGCACCTCGCTGGCCACCACGGCAAACCCGCGGCCCTGCTCGCCGGCGCGTGCGGCCTCCACGGCTGCGTTGAGCGCCAGGATATTGGTCTGGAAGGCGATGGAGTCGATCACGCCCGTGATGTCGGCAATCTTGCGGGAGCTGGTGGTGATCTGGTCCATGGTGCTCACCACCTGCGACACCACGGCACCGCCGCGCGCCGCCACTTCGGCGGCCGACGCGGCAAAGTCACTGGCCTGGCGCGAGGACTGCGCGTTTTGCTGCACCGTGCTGGTGAGCATTTCCATGGACGAGGCCGCTTCTTCGAGGTTGGCAGCGGTCTGCTCGGTGCGCTGGCTCAGGTCGTGGTTGCCGGTGGCGATTTCGTGGCTGGCGGTGGAAATGTTGCCCGCCGCATCCTGCACCTGGTGCACCAGGCCGCGCAGCGCGTGCTGCATGCGGCCCATGGCGCCCACCAGCTGGCCCACTTCGTCGTGGTTGAGCGCCTGTTCATCGCGCGACAGGTCGCCACCGGCAATGCGCTCGGCCAGATCGCGGGCCTGGGCCAGCGAGCGGGTGATGGAGCGCACGCTCAGGTAGGTGAGCGGAATCAGCACCGCCAGAGCCAGCACCAGGGCCACGCCGATCAGGCCGGACATGGTGGCGGCAAGGGTGTCCACGCCCTGGCGCGCCTCCTGCATTTGCGCACGGGCGGCTGTGGCCAGCTGGGAGAACAGTTGGTCGGTGGCCTCCATGTGCGTTTTGAGCCTGTCGGCATAGGCGCCGCCGCCGGCGCCGTCGATCTGGGCGCGCTCGATCTGGTCGAAGATCGGAACAATGCCGGTCTCGTATTGCTTGATCTCGTCGAGCGACTTGTCGATGGCCGCCACAAAGGCCGGATCGCCCGCCTGCACCTGGCGCACGTCGGCCAGGCTCTTGCGCAGCGCCGCCAGCGTCTTGCCCCAGCTTTCGCGCAGGGCCGCCACTTCCACGGTGTTGTTGAAATTGATGATGATGTCTTTTTCGGCGCGGCGCAGATCCCCCAGCGAGGTGCGCAGGTCGGACATGTCGGTGAGCGTCTGGACCCGCTGGGAGAACAAGGTTTCCAGCGTTCCACGGGTGCGGTCCAGTGCCATGAACCCCATGCCCCCGATGATCACCAGCAGCACGAGTGAAAAGGTCGTGGCGAAATACAGGCGCGTGCGAATGGAAAATCGACCCAGAGCATTCATGGCTCTTCCTTACATATTTTGACAACTACCACAATAAAGCAAATTTGATGCCATGCACTTGCCCAGCCTTCTGGACGGGGTGCTGGAGGACTATAAATCCCGCCCAATCCGTTGCTGCACAGGGTATTCACCGGCATTGACGCTCCTGCATCCGCACAGTGGCAGCGGTTTGCCAGTGGCGCGGGATTGAAAGCAATTTGTCACATTTGTAGCAAATAATCAGGGCAAACCCTTGGACGCCTCGCCCAAGGGTGCGTCGTGCGATACCCGCACCCTCCGCCATGGCCGCGTGCCGGCAGGGATGGCCAGTCCCCCTGCGAGCACCTGACAAGCCCCGATCCCATTGACGAACACCCATGTCCACCACCCTCCCCTCCCCCAAGCCATCCCAGGGCACGCTGGGCAAGCGCTTGCTGACCACATTCGCCGTGGTGCTGACGCTGTCCCTGCTCGGCTCGCTCATCGGCATCTGGTCGCTGCGCCAGATTCAGCAATCCACCGAAACCATGGTGAGCCAGGGCGTGGCCACCGAGCGCCTGGTCGCCGACGCCTACCGCTACCAGGCCATCAACTCCGAACGCTACAAGGCCATCGCCCTGAGCTCGGAGCCCGAGGTGGGCGACATCCTGGGCGCGGACATTGCCGCCACCCAGAAGCTCTATGACGCACGCATTGCCGAGCTGGGCCAACGCCTGCTGGTGGCCGAAGACCGTGCCTTGCTCGACAGCATCGATGCTGCCGGGAAAGACTTCCTGAAAGCCCGCACCGAGCTGGTGGCGGCCCGCGACTCGGGCGTGACCGAACGCATCCGCACGGTGTACGCCGAGCGGTTTCTGCCCTCTTCTGGTGCATTGCTGTCCGCACTGGGCACGCTGACCCAGTCGCAGCGCAACGCCATCGATGCCGGTGCACGCGAGGTAGAACGCCTGGGCGCAGTGGCCCGCACGGCGCTGCTGGCCTTCAGCGCCATGGCGCTGCTGGTGGGCTCCGTGCTGGCACTCTGGCTGGTGCGCAGCATCTCGCGCCCGATTGCACTGGCCGGCGCCACGGCCGACCGCGTGGCGGCGCTGGACCTGCGCCACGACATTGCAGGCCATGAAAAAGACGAGGCGGGTCGCATGCTCAACTCGCTGGCGGTGATGCAGCAGGCGCTGCGCGGCCTGGTCGAGCAGGTGCGTGGATCGGCGCAGAACGTAAGCGCGGCCGCCTCCGAAATCGCGGGCGGCAACACCGACCTGTCGAGCCGCACCGAAGAAACGGCTGCCAGCCTGCAGCAGACCGCGGCGGCACTGGAGCAGATCACCATCCGGGTGATGCACTCGGCACAGGCCGCGCACGACGCGCAGCAGATGGTGGCCACCGCCACCACGGTGGCGCATGACGGTGGCAACGTGGTGGCGCAGGTCGAGCGCACCATGGAAGGCATCCACAAATCGGCCGGCAAGATCGTGGCCATCATCGGCGTGATCGACTCCATCGCCTTCCAGACCAACATCCTGGCGCTCAACGCCGCCGTCGAGGCGGCCCATGCGGGCGAACAGGGCCGCGGCTTTGCCGTGGTGGCCGCCGAGGTGCGCAGCCTGGCCACGCGCTCGGCCGCCGCAGCGCGGGAAATCAAGGCGCTGATCAACGAATCGGTCGATCAGGTGAAAGAAGGCACAAGCCTGGCCGGGGTTGCCGGCCACACCATGCAGCGCATCGTGGGCTCAATCCAGAACGCCGAACGCATGATGGGCGAGATCACCTCCGCAACGCAGGACCAGAACCGCGATATTGGCCAGATCAACACCGCAGTGGCGCGGCTGGACCAGATGACCCAGGCCAACTCGGCGCTGGTGGAGCAGTCGATGGCCGCCTCTGCCGGCCTGCGCAACCAGGCCCATGAACTGTCCACACTGATCAGCCGCTTTGTGCTGCCCGGACAGGGCGCGGAATCGGCATCGCCCCAGATTGGCCCGGCACGCCCGCAGCAGGCACTGCTGACAGCGCGCTAAGCCACGCCGGGTTGTGTCCCGGCGACAATGCAGTCTCTGTCCCGGTAATAACCGAAGGATATGTCGTTAAAAGAGCCTCTAGCGCTTATGCAGAAAGCGCAAGAAGCTCTTTTTCTAATAGCAAACGTCAGGCCGGTTTGATCGGCACGTACAGGTTGCCGCCGCCACGCTGAAACTCTTCGGCCTTGGTTTCCATGCCCGCCGCCAGCGCTTCGGCTTCCGCCACGCCCTTTTGCTTTGCGAAGTCGCGCACTTCCTGTGTGATCTTCATCGAGCAGAACTTGGGCCCGCACATCGAGCAGAAATGCGCCACCTTGGAGGCGTCCTTGGGCAGGGTCTCGTCGTGATATTCCTTGGCCGTCTCGGGGTCCAGGCCCAGGTTGAACTGGTCCTGCCAGCGGAAGTCGAAGCGCGCCTGGCTGAGCGCGTCGTCGCGCGCGCGGGCGCCGGGGTGGCCCTTGGCCACGTCGGCGGCATGGGCGGCGATCTTGTAGGCAATGATCCCTTGCTTCACATCGTCGCGGTCGGGCAAGCCCAGGTGCTCCTTGGGCGTCACGTAGCAGAGCATGGCCGTGCCCATCCAGCCGATCATGGCCGCGCCGATGGCTGAAGCAATGTGGTCGTAGCCGGGCGCGATGTCGATGGTCAGCGGACCCAGCGTGTAGAACGGCGCCTCGTGGCAGGTCTTGAGCTGCTCGGTCATGTTGGCCTGGATCATGTGCATGGGCACATGGCCGGGGCCTTCGATCATGGTCTGCACGTCGTGCTTCCAGGCCACCTGGGTCAGCTCGCCCAGCGTATGCAGCTCGGCAAACTGCGCTTCGTCGTTGGCATCCGATGCGCAGCCGGGGCGCAGGCCATCACCGAGGCTGAACGACACGTCGTACGCCTTCATGATGTCGCAGATGTCCTCGAAGTGCTCGTACAAAAAGCTCTCGCGGTGGTGCGCCATGCACCACTTGGCCATGATGGAACCGCCGCGCGAGACGATACCCGTGCGCCGCGCCGCCGTGAGGTGGATGTAGGCCAGGCGCACGCCCGCGTGGATGGTGAAGTAGTCCACGCCCTGCTCGGCCTGTTCAATCAGGGTGTCGCGGAAGATTTCCCAGGTCAGGTCTTCGGCCACTCCACCCACCTTCTCCAGCGCCTGGTAGATGGGCACGGTGCCAATGGGCACGGGGCTGTTGCGCACGATCCAGTCGCGTGTGGTGTGGATGGCCTTGCCGGTGGACAAGTCCATCACGTTGTCGGCACCCCAGCGGATGGCCCACACCAGTTTTTCGACTTCTTCCTCGATGCTCGACGTGACGGCCGAGTTGCCGATGTTGGCGTTGATCTTGACCAGGAAATTGCGGCCAATCGCCATGGGCTCCACCTCGGGGTGGTTGATGTTGGCGGGGATGATGGCGCGGCCCCGGGCCACTTCGTCGCGCACGAATTCGGGGGTGATGATGCGCGGGATGCTGGCACCCATCGGGTTGCCCATCAGGCGCTGCTCGCGACCAGCGTCGGCCATGTACTGCGCCATCCACTCGCGCTTGCCGTTTTCGCGGATGGCCACGTATTCCATCTCGGGCGTGATGATGCCTTTGCGCGCGTAGTGCATCTGCGTGACGTTGGCACCCACACCATTCGTCCTTTTGGCGCGCAGGGGCTTGCGCTGCAGGGCGGCGGCCTCGGCGCGCAGCTGGGCCAGGCGGGTGGCATCTTCGCTTTTTTGCCCGTCGTCCAGCGCTACGGGGGCGCGGCCTTCGTAGTGCTCCACATCGCCACGCGCGGCAATCCACTCATTGCGCACACCGGCAAGGCCCTTGCGCACGTCAATCACGGCATCGGGGTCGGTGTAGGGGCCGGAGGTGTCGTACACACTGACCAGTTCGCCATTGGTCAGCGCGATGTCGCGCACGGGCACGCGCAGGTCGGTGTGCAAATGGCCGGGGATATAGGCTTTGCGCGATGCAGGAAAGGGCTCGCGCGTGCGGGCCAGCAGCTCCGCAAACTTTTCGGGGGCAGCGAGCTTGGCGTGGGGGTCGGGGGCGTTCATGGGCAGGTCTCCTGGTTCCGGTGGCGGTGGGGTCTGCTCCGGAATGGACCTGTGCGCCCCTCAGGTGGCTGCGCATGGCAGCGCCTGAGGCAAGGCGTGCCCACAGGGACTGCGGGCACGGGGACAAGGAGGTCGACTCTTCTTCCGCCGGTATGAACCGGATCAAGTTCGTCGGGTTCGCAAGGCCTGCCGAATTTCTTCAGCCACCTCGCATCTCAGCGCTTACGCACACCCCGGAGCAGGCGCGAGTATAGGACAGCGCTGCCTTACGGCCTTGAACAGGCTCAGGCCAGGCGCCCGATGAACAGCACGGCAAAGAAAAAGACGGCAGCGATGATGGTCCATTTCAGCACCACCAGGCCAAAGCGCTTGTAGCGCGCCTGGCCCGTGCCGGCATAGAACGCAAAGGAAACCACCGCGGTCAGCAGCAGTGCCATGGCCAGCCAGCGAAACAGCAGCATGGGCCCGCTACCACGCACGCACGGGTTGCAGGAACCCGCTGGGTGCCTGGCGTTCATCCTCGAACGTCACTTCTTCCCAGGCATCGCGCTGCGCCAGCAGCTCGCGCAGCAGCAGGTTGTTCATGGCATGGCCCGAGCGGAAGGCGCTGTAGGCAGCCAGCAGGGGCTTGCCGATCAGGTACAGGTCGCCCATGGCGTCGAGGATCTTGTGCTTGACGAACTCATCGTCATAGCGCAACCCGTCGCTGTTGAGTACCTTGTAGTCGTCCATCACGATGGCGTTGTCAAGCCCGCCCCCTAGCGCCAGGCCGTTGGAGCGCATCATTTCCACGTCGCGGGTGAATCCGAAGGTGCGTGCGCGCGCAATGTCGCGGCTGTAGTTGCCTGACCCCAGGTCAAACTCGACCCGCTGGCCCGTGGAATCGACCGCCGGGTGGTCGAAATCGATCTCGAAACTGAGCTTGTACCCGTGGTAGGGCACCAGCCGCGCCCACTTGGCTGAGGCCCCTTCGCCCTGGCGCACCTCGACCGGCCGGGTCACGCGGATAAAGCGCCGTGGCGCGTTCTGCAGTTCAATGCCCGCGCTTTGCAACAAAAAGACAAACGAAGCCGATGAGCCGTCCAGGATGGGAACCTCTTCTGCGGTGATGTCCACATACAGGTTGTCGATACCCAGGCCCGCGCAGGCCGACATGAGGTGCTCGACGGTGTGCACCTTGGCATTGCCCGTGCCGATGGTCGATGCCAGCCGGGTGTCGGTCACTGCGGCGGCCGAGATGGGAATATCGACGGGCTGGGGCAAATCCACCCGGCGAAACACGATGCCCGTGTCAGGCTGTGCCGGCCGCAGGGTCAACTCGACCCGCTGGCCGCTGTGCAGCCCCACGCCCACGGCGCGGGTCAGTGTCTTGATGGTGCGTTGCTGGAGCATCTTGCAATTTTAGTGGGCCCGCCCAGCAGGAAGTACCTGTGACTTCCTATGACCCTGATAGAAAACGGAACACCTGAAATCGGCGCACGCCCCACCAGGGACGCCGCGCAAGGGCCGCCCCGCCGCGCTGGCGTCGTCCCCCTTCCCGCGCTCAGCGAGAGAAGGGGGAAGCGGCGAAGCCGCTCAGGAGGATGTACCCTGTCAATCTGCCTGCTTGCGCAGGAAAGCCGGAATCTCCAGATCATCCATGCCGCCCGACGACAGTGCATCCACGCGGGCTGCTGCCTGCGTGCGGTTGGTGCGCCAGACGCTGGGCACCGACATGCTGCCGTAGTCGGCCTGCGAGCCCCCCACCATGCCGCCGGCCACACCCACGGCACCACCCAAGCCACCGCTGGTGGCCATGGGCATTTGGTAGGCGATGTTGTCCGTGCCCGTGCGCAGGCCACCCTGCACCACCGAAATGGGCTGGCGGCGTGCGTTGGGGCGCGACAGGCCTGTGGCCACCACGGTCACGCGGATCTCGTCGCCCAGGCTGTCGTCGTAGGCCGCGCCGTAGATCACATGCGCGTCGGGCGAGGCATAGGCGTTGATGGTGCTCATGGCCAGGCGCGATTCAGACAGCTTCAGGCTGCCCTTGGCGGCCGTCACCAGCACCAACACGCCCTTGGCGCCCGACAGGTCGATGCCTTCCAGCAGCGGGCAGGCCACGGCCTGCTCGGCGGCGATGCGCGCACGGTCGGGGCCGCTGGCGGTGGCCGTGCCCATCATGGCCTTGCCGGGCTCGCCCATCACGGTGCGCACGTCTTCGAAGTCGACGTTCACATGGCCGTATTCGTTGATGATTTCGGCAATGCCGCCCACGGCGTTTTTCAGCACGTCGTTGGCGTGGGCAAAGGCCTCGTCCTGGGTGATGTCATCGCCCAGCACTTCGAGCAGCTTTTCGTTGAGCACCACGATCAGCGAATCCACATTGGCTTCGAGCTCGGCCAGACCGTTGTCGGCATTGCTCATGCGGCGACCGCCCTCCCAATCGAAGGGCTTGGTGACCACGCCCACGGTGAGGATGCCCATTTCCTTGGCCACGCGCGCAATCACGGGTGCAGCGCCGGTGCCCGTGCCGCCACCCATGCCGGCAGTGATGAACAGCATGTGCGCGCCCGAGATGGCGGCGCGGATGTCGTCCACTGCGGCTTCGGCGGCTTCGCGGCCCTTGTCGGGCTTGCTGCCGGCGCCCAAGCCGCTTTGGCCGAGCTGGATGGTGCGGTGGGCCGAGCTGCGGGTGAGCGCCTGCGCGTCGGTGTTGGCGCTGACGAACTCCACGCCCTGCACGCTGCGGGCAATCATGTGTTCGACGGCGTTGCTGCCGCCACCGCCCACACCGATCACCTTGATCTGGGTGCCCTGGTTAAATTCTTCGGCTTCGATCATTTCGATGGTCATGTTGGAGCTCCTGTTTCTAAATTCGTATGCAATTGCCAATGGATGAAAAGGGGTCTGGTTCGCGGTACATAAGGCGGGCCGGTACATCGCCATCGACCGCGCGGTATGCGATGGGGACTCCCTCGTGCAAGCCAGAGTGGGTATTTCATGGTCAGAAATTCCCCACGATGAAGTCTTTGAAACGCCCGAACGCGGTCTTCATCGACCCGCTCTTTTGCGCCACCTTGTAGCCGCGCATGCGGGCCAGACGCGCTTCTTCGAGCAAGCCCATCACCGTGGCGGCGCGGGGCTGGGCCACCATGTCCGACAGTGCACTGGAATACTTGGGGATACCACGGCGCACGGGCTTCAAAAAGATGTCCTCGCCCAGCTCGATCATTCCGGGCATCACCGAGCTGCCGCCGGTGAGCACGATGCCCGACGACAGCACTTCTTCGTAGCCCGACTCGCGCACCACCTGCTGCACGAGCGAGAAGATTTCTTCCACCCGGGGCTCGATCACGCCGGCCAGCGCCTGCTTGCTGAGCATGCGCGGGCTGCGGTCGCCCAGGCCGGGCACTTCCACCTGGGCCTCGGGGTCGGCCAGCAGCTGCTTGGCGTAGCCGCTTTCGACCTTGATGTCTTCGGCGTCCTTCGTGGGCGTGCGCAGCGCCATGGCGATGTCGCTGGTGATCAGGTCGCCGGCAATCGGGATCACCGCCGTGTGGCGGATGGCGCCACCGGTAAAGATGGCCACGTCGGTCGTGCCCGCGCCGATGTCCACCAGCACCACGCCCAGTTCGCGCTCGTCATCGGTCAGCACGGCCTGGCTCGATGCCAGCGGGTTGAGCATGAGCTGCTCCACGTCCAGGCCGCAGCGGCGCACGCACTTGATGATGTTCTCGGCCGCGCTTTGCGCGCCGGTCACGATGTGGATCTTGGCCTCCAGGCGGATGCCGCTCATGCCGATGGGCTCTTTCACGTCCTGCCCGTCGATCACGAACTCCTGCGGCTCCACCAGCAACAGGCGCTGGTCGCTGCTGATGTTGATGGCCTTGGCGGTTTCGACCACGCGCGCCACGTCGGCGGCTGTGACTTCCTTGTCTTTGACCGCCACCATGCCGCTCGAATTGAGGCCCCGGATATGGCTGCCCGTGATGCCGGTGTAAACGCGCTGGATCTTGCAGTCGGCCATCAGCTCGGCCTCTTTCAGCGCCTGCTGGATGCTCTGCACCGTGGCGTCGATGTTCACCACCACACCGCGTTTCAAGCCATTGCTCGGCGCCACGCCCAGGCCGGCGAGCTTGAGTTCGCCATTGGGCAGCACCTCGGCCACCACGGCCATGACCTTGGCCGTGCCGATGTCCAGCCCCACCACCACGTCTTTGTATTCTCTTGCCATATCAGTGTCTGCCCTTCATTGTTCTGTCCAGTCGCATCCGCTCCCCGCGGCTACTTCTTGGCAGCCGCTTGCGCGGTCACCGTTGTCACGCCGCGCAGGCGCAGTGCATAACCCCCGGCATGGCGCAGGTCGGCCGACTCCAGCGCGTCGGCGCGGCGCTGGTATTGCGCCGCCACCTGCGTCAGCGTGCGGGCAAAGCGCTGCGTGCGCTCCACCACCTCCTGCGGCGTGCCGCCTCCCAGCTCCAGCACGGCTTCGCTGTCGAGCGTGGCACGCCAGCCGCCACGTCCCGTCAGCACCAGTTCGTCCACCGCCATGCCCAGCGGCTCGAACACCGGCTGCAGCAGGCCATGCATCTGGAGCACCTGGGCCGAGCTGCCCTGCGGGCCCACCAGACGGGGCAAGCCCTCTTGCTCCACATCGCCCACATTGGCTTCGAACACCTCGCCCTGGCTATTGACCAGTGCGGCGCCGGAGTCGGGCCCCCAGTAGGCGACGGCATCGTGTTCCTGCAGCTCCACGCGCAGACCGCCAGGAAACTCGCGCCGCACCAGGGCCTTGCGCACCCAGGGCGCCTGTTCGAACGCCGTGCGCGCGGCGCGCAGGTCGAGGGTGAAGAAGTTGCCCGCCAGTTGCGGCGCCACATTGGCCCGCAAGGTCACGGCGTTGTTGTGCACCAACTCACCCTCGACCACGATGCGCGCCACGGCAAACCCCGGGTGCAGCAACACCCAGCGCGCCCCCGCCCCCAGCAACAGCAGGACGCAGCACACGAACAAGACCGATGCGGTCAGGTTCATGAGCTTGACGTCCAGCGGCGCGGGCAGCGACGGATTCATGGCGTGACGACCTCCTGGGGCTGGCCTGGCGCCGGGCTCAGCGTGGCGCCTGGCGGCGTGTCCAGCGTGGCCGTGGCAAGCAAGCCCACGCACAGGTCTTCGTAGCTGATACCAACGGCCCGCGCCGACATGGGCACCAGCGAATGCCCGGTCATGCCTGGCGAGGTGTTGATTTCCAGCAGAAACGGCTTGCGGTCACTGGCCCGGATCATGATGTCGGCCCGCGCCCAGCCGCGGCAACCCAGCGAGCGGAAGGCCTGCACCACCAGGCGCTGGATCTCGCGCTCCTCTGCCTCCGGCAAGCCGCTCGGGCAGTGGTATTTGGTGTCGTCGGTGAAATACTTGTTCTGGTAGTCGTAGTTGCCCTGCGGCGCCACGATGCGGATCACCGGCAGCGCATGGGCGCCAGCACCTTCACCCAGCACCGGGCAAGTGGTTTCGTCGCCCTCGATGAACTGCTCGCACAGCACCTCGGGGTCGTATTTCGATGCCAGCGCGTAGGCCTGGGCGCATTGTTCGGGCGAGGTAACTTTGCTCAACCCGATGGTCGAGCCCTCGCGCGCGGGCTTGACGATCATGGGCGCGCCCAGCGCCTGCAGGGCCAAAACGGTTTCTTCGCTGCTGGCTACCAGGCGCCAGTCGGGCGTGGGCAAGCCCTCGGCACGCCAGATGCGCTTGGTCATGATCTTGTCCATCGACATGCTGGACGCCATCACGCCGGAGCCGGTGTACGGAATGCCCAGCAACTCCAGCGCGCCTTGCACCGTGCCGTCTTCGCCATGGCGCCCGTGCAGGGCAATGAAGCAGCGGTCATAGCCGCCGCGTTTCAGCTCGCCCAGATCGTTGTGGGCAGGGTCAAAAGCGTGGGCATCCACGCCGCGCGAGCGCAGCGCCTGCAACACGCCGCGGCCGGACATCAGCGACACATCGCTCTCGGCCGACGCGCCGCCCATCAGCACCGCCACCTTGCCCAGCGCGCGGACATCCACATTGGAACCAAATGCGCTCATTGCGCTCTCCCTGTTTGCGTCAATAGCTCATTATTTTGTAGCATTTCCACGACTTTTCCGGGCACGGCGGCGATGGAGCCGGCACCCATGCACATCACCACGTCGCCCGCCTTGGCGTTGTCGGCAATGATCTGGGGCATCTCGGAAACGCTGTCAACGAAGTGCGGCTCCACCCGGCCGGCCACGCGCAGCGCCCGCGCCAGCGCGCGGCCGTCGGCCGCCACCACGGGCGCTTCGCCGGCGGCATAGACCTCGGAGAGCAGCACGGCATCGGCCGTGCCGATGACCTTGACGAAATCTTCAAAGCAGTCGCGCGTGCGGCTGTAGCGGTGCGGCTGAAATGCCAGCACCAGGCGGCGCCCCGGGAAGGCACCGCGCGCTGCCGCCAGCGTGGCGGCCATCTCGACGGGGTGGTGGCCGTAGTCGTCGATCAGCGTGAACTGGCCACCGTCCTTGGCGGGCAGCTCGCCATAGCGCTGGAAGCGCCGGCCCACGCCCTTGAAACCGGCCAGCGCGCGCTGCACGGCTTCGTCCG
Organism: Acidovorax sp. JG5; assembly: GCF_017939685.1. Taxonomy (NCBI): domain Bacteria; kingdom Pseudomonadati; phylum Pseudomonadota; class Betaproteobacteria; order Burkholderiales; family Comamonadaceae; genus Acidovorax; species Acidovorax sp. JG5. Next base: position 358,457 of record NZ_JAGKSE010000002.1, on the reverse strand, counting down.
GAATGTTCAGCTCCACGGCCACCGCGATGGCCGACAGGGCGTTGAGCACGTTGTGCTCGCCCGCCAGGTTGAGCACCACATCCATGTCGGGCAGCGTGACGCCGTTGCGCCGCTGCACCGTGAAGCGCATTTGCCCCGCCTCGGCCCGCACGTTGATGGCGCGCACCTGGGCGTCTTCCGAAAAGCCGTAACTGGTGACCGGGCAGGTTACGCTTTGCAAAATGTCGCGCACCGCCGGGCTGTCAATGCACAGAACGGCCGTGCCATAGAACGGCATGCGGTGCAGAAAATCGACAAACGCGCCCTTGAGCCGGCCGAAGTCGTGCCCGTAGGTTTCCATGTGGTCGGCGTCGATGTTCGTCACCACGGCCATCACCGGCAGCAGGTTCAGGAACGACGCATCCGACTCATCGGCCTCGACCACGATGTAGTCGCCGCTGCCCAGCTTGGCATTGGCGCCCGCGCTGTTCAGGCGCCCGCCGATGACGAAGGTCGGGTCCAGCCCCGCCTCGGCCAGCACGCTGGTCACGAGGCTGGTGGTGGTGGTCTTGCCGTGCGTGCCGGCGATGGCGATGCCCTGCTTGAGGCGCATCAGCTCGGCCAGCATGAGGGCACGCGGCACGACTGGAATCTTCTTGTCGCGCGCGGCCAGCACCTCGGGGTTGTCGGCCGTGACCGCCGTGGAGGTGACCACGGCATCCGCGCCCTCGATGTGCGCGGCTGCATGGCCCAGGCAGGTCTGGATGCCCAGGCCCTTGAGGCGGCGCAGCGTGGCGCTGTCGGCCAGGTCGGAGCCCGAGATGCGGTAGCCCAGGTTGAACAGCACCTCGGCGATGCCGCTCATGCCGGCGCCGCCGATGCCGACGAAGTGGATATGGCGAATGGCGTGCTTCATGCGGCAAGCTCCTCGCAGGCAGTCACCACTTCACGGGTGGCGTTGATTTTTTGCATGTTTTTGGCCTTGAGCGCTACATCCACAAGCGTGGATCGCTCTAATTTCAATAGCATTTCAGACAAGCCCTCGGGCGTCAGGTCGCTTTGCTGCACCAGCCAGCCGCCACCGGCGTTCACGAGGAACTGCGCGTTGGAGGTCTGGTGGTCGTCCACGGCCGACGGGAAGGGCACAAAGATGGACGCCGCCCCCACGGCAGCGATTTCGGTGACGGTGCTGGCACCCGCGCGGCAGACGATGATGTCGGCCGCCGCAAAGGCGCTGGCGGTGTCGTCGATGAAAGGCGTCAGCTCTGCATCGACCCCGGCGGCAGCGTAGTTGGCGCGCAGCGCGTCGATCTGCGTGGCGCCGCTCTGGTGCGTGACCACCGGCCGCTGCGCGGCAGGAATCAACGCCAGCGCCCGGGGCACGATCTCGTTGAGCGCCCGCGCGCCCAGGCTGCCGCCCACCACCAGCAGGCGCAGCGGGCCTGCGCGGCCGGCAAAACGCTCGGCCGGGCCGGGCTGCTGCGTGAAGGCGGCGCGCAGCGGGTTGCCCACCCACTGGCCTTTCTTGAACACGTTGGGGAAGGCGGTGAACACGCGGTCGGCCACACCGGCCAGCACCTTGTTGGCCATGCCGGCCACCGAGTTCTGCTCGTGCAGCACCAGGGGCTTGCCCGCCAGCACGCCCATCATCCCGCCCGGAAAGGTGATGTAGCCGCCCAGGCCCACCACCACGTCGGGCTGGACGCGGCGCACCACGGCCAGCGCCTGCCAGAAGGCGCGCAGCAGGCGCAGCGGCAGCAAGGCCAGCGTGACCAGCCCCTTGCCGCGCACGCCCGAGAAGTCGATCAACTCCAGCGCAAAGCCGTGCTGCGGCACGATGCGCGACTCCATGCTGCCCGGTGCACCCAGCCAGTGCACGCGCCAGCCGCGCGCGCGCAATTCTTCGGCCACGGCCAGGCCCGGGAAGATGTGGCCGCCCGTGCCGCCGGCCATGATGAGGGCCGTTTTCTGCGTCATACGCGCCCCCCTCTCATGAGGAGTTTGTTCTCGTAGTCCACCCGCAGCACCACCGCCAGCGCCACCAGGTTCATCAAGATCGCAGACCCCCCAAAACTCATCAGCGGCAGCGTGAGCCCCTTGGTCGGCAGCGCGCCCAGGTTCACGCCCATGTTGATGAAGGCCTGAAAGCCGATCCAGATGGCCACGCCCTGCGCTACCAGGCCGGCGAACACCCGGTCCAGCGCGATGGCCTGGCGGCCGATGTGCATGATGCGGCGCGTCATCCAGACGAACAGCACGATGAGGGTGAGCACGCCCACCAGGCCGAACTCTTCGCCGATCACAGCCAGCAAGAAGTCGGTGTGCGCCTCGGGCAGCCAGTGGAGTTTTTCGACACTGCCGCCCAGGCCCACGCCAAAGATCTCGCCGCGCCCGATGGCGATGAGCGAGTGCGAGAGCTGGTAGCCCTTGCCCAGCGCGTGCTCTTCGCTGAACGGGTCCAGATAGGCGAACACGCGCTCGCGCCGCCAGGGCGAGCTGGCGATCATGACGCCGAAGGCCGCCACCAGCACCCCCGCGATCAGGAAGAACATGCGCGCGTTGACACCGCCCAGGAACAGGATGCCCATGGCGATCACGGCCACCACCATGAAGGCGCCCATGTCCGGCTCGGCCAGCAACAGCACGCCCACGATGGCCACGGCCGCGCCCATCGGCAGCACAGCGCGAAAGAAGCGCTCTTTCACGTCCATCTTGCGCACCATGTAGTCGGACGCATAGATCAGCACGGCGAACTTCGCCAGCTCCGAGGGCTGAAAGTTCATGACGCCCAGCGACAGCCAGCGCCTCGCCCCATTGACCACCGTGCCCACATGCGGAATCAGCACCGCCACCAGCAGCACGATGGAGGCCACGAACAGCCAGGGCGCCACGCGCTCCCAGGTGGCCATGGACACCTGGAACGCCAGCAGCGCCACCACAAAGCCGATGACCAGGGCCAACACATGGCGCACCAGGAAATGGGTGGCGGCGATCTTGCCGAAACGGGGGTTGTCGGGCATGGCGATCGAGGCCGAATACACCATCACCAGCCCCCAGGCCAGCAGCGCCACCACCACCCACAGCAGGGCCTGGTCGAACCCCAGCACGGCAGCGGGCGTGCTGCGGGTGGGGCGGTAGTCGGTGCCGCCCACGCGCACCGGCAGCACATCGGCGGCCTTGCCCGAAAGCCCCCTCAGCCAGGCCGTGACGCGCGGCCATGCACCTGTGGCGGTGGTCATTGCAGGCCCTCCAGTTCCTGGCCGGCGTCATGGGCCAGCGTGCGCACGGCGTCGCAGAACACCTGGGCGCGGTGCGCGTAGTCCCGAAACATGTCGAAACTGGCGCAGGCGGGCGACATCAGCACCGCATCGCCCGGGTGGGCGTGCTGCGCGGCCAGCTGCACGGCCTGCGCCAGCGTCTGCGCATCGACCAGCGCAACCCCTGTGCCTTGCAGGGCAGAACGGATCAAGTGCGCGTCCCGGCCCATCAGCACCACGGCCCGCGCATGGCGCGCCACCGGCGCTGCCAGCGGCGCAAAGTCCTGCCCCTTGCCCTCGCCCCCCAGGATGACGACGATGCGGCGATCCGCCCCCAGGCCGGTCAGCGCCGCCACCGTGGCACCCACATTGGTGCCCTTGCTATCGTCGAAATACTCCACGCCCGACACCCTGCCGATGGGCTCCACGCGGTGCGGCTCGCCGCGGTATTCGCGCAGGCCATACAGCATGGGCGACAACGCGCAGCCGGCCTCGCAGGCCAGCGCCAGGGCAGCCAGGGCGTTGATGGCGTTGTGGCGCCCGCGGATGCGCAGTGCATCGGCCGGCATCAGGCGCTGGATGTGCAGCTCTGCCTCGTCGTTGCGTCCGCGCTTTTTGGTTTCGTCCGACTCCAGGGCGCGCACCAGCCAGGCCATGCCGCTGACCATTTCGATGCCAAAGTCGCCGGGGCGCCGGGGCATGTCGCCGCCAAAGGTGCGGTGCGCGCGCTGCTGCGGTTTTTGCAGCTTGGCCTTCACCGGCGGCGGCAGCATCTGCATCACGGCGGGCTCGTCGCGGTTGAGCAGCATCACCGCGCTCTGGCCGAAGATGCGGGCTTTGGCGCCGGCATAGGCCTGCATGTCGCCATGCCAGTCCAGGTGGTCCTGCGTGATGTTGAGCACCGTGGCGGCCGTGGGCTCAAAGCCCGCCACGCCGTCGAGCTGAAAGCTTGACAGCTCCAGCACCCACACCTGGGGCAGCGTGCCCGCGTCGATGCGCTCGCTGAGCGTGTCGAGCAACGTGGGGCCGATATTGCCCGCCACGGCCACGGTCTTGCCCGCGCGCTCCACCAGCTGGCCCGTGAGCGAAGTGACCGTGGTCTTGCCGTTGGTGCCGGTGATGGCCAGCACCGCCGGCGCATAGCCATGCGCTGCGCGCAATGCGTCGAGCGCCATGGAATAAAGGCTTAATTCGCCTCCAGTGCTGATGCCCATTGCGCCAGCAGCTACGAATACAGGAGCAACCGAAGCGGGACTCAACCCCGGCGAGCGGTACACGGCGTGCAGGCCCTGCCCCTCTACCAGGTGGGCGCCGAATGCCCCCGCCACGAAACGCACCTGCGGCAGCTCGTGGCGCAATGCGGCCAGCTGGGGCGGGGCTTGGCGCGTGTCGGCCACGGTGACCTGGGCGCCACTGCGCACGCACCAGCGGGCCATGGCCAGGCCCGACGCACCCAGGCCGAGGATGAGGATGTTCTGGTCCTGCAGCGGCTTCATGCCCTCGCCCGGGCGGCCCACGGGCTCGGCGGATGCTTGCGCCGGCGCTGCAGCATCAGACGGCACCGCGGGCAACTGCGCGGGGCCGGGCTCGGGCGCAGCCACCTCGGCAAAGATCTGCGCCACGAAATCAGCCGCCGCCTGGGCGGCAGAGATGGCGGGCGCACCGCCCCCGGCCTCGGAATGCACGGCCGGGGGTTGGCCGGGCAGGAGGGGGTCGTGGGTGCTCATCGCAGTTTCAGGGTCGAAAGCCCCACCAGGCACAGCAGCATGGTGATGATCCAAAAGCGCACCACCACCTGCGTTTCCTTCCAGCCACTCTTTTCAAAGTGGTGGTGCAGCGGCGCCATCTTGAGCAGACGCCGGCCTTCGCCGTAGCGCTTTTTGGTGTATTTGAACCAGGTCACCTGCAGCATCACCGACAGGGCCTCGACCACGAAGATGCCGCCCATGATGGCCAGCACGATCTCCTGGCGCACGATGATGGCGATGGTGCCCAGGGCGCCGCCCAACGCCAGCGCGCCCACGTCACCCATGAAGACCTGGGCCGGGTGCGCGTTGAACCACAAAAAGGCCAGCCCCGCACCGGCCATGGCCGCACAGAAGATGAGCAGCTCGCCCGAGCCCGGGATGTACGGGAAGAACAGGTATTTGGAATACACCGAGCTGCCGGTCACGTAGGCAAAAACACCCAGGGCCGAGCCCACCATGACCACCGGCATGATGGCCAGTCCGTCCAGGCCGTCGGTCAGGTTCACCGCATTGCTCGAACCCACGATCACCAGGTAAGTCAGGATGACGAAGCCCAGCACACCCAGCGGGTAGCTCACTTCCTTGAAGAACGGCAGCTGCAGCCCCGCCTTGGGCGGCAGGTCGAGCGAGAAGCCCGACTGCACCCAGCCCACAAACAGCTCCCACACCTTGGCGTTGGAGCTTTCGGAAATGCTGAACACCAGGTACAGCGCTGCCATGAGGCCGATCACCGACTGCCAGAAATACTTTTCGCGCGAGCGCATGCCCTCGGGGTCTTTATTGACCACCTTGCGCCAGTCATCCACCCAGCCAATGGCGCCAAAGCCCAGCGTGACCAGCAGCACGATCCAGACAAAGCGGTTGGACAGGTCAAACCACAGCAGGCTCGAGATGGCGATCGACAGCAAGATGAGCACGCCGCCCATGGTGGGCGTGCCGCTCTTGGACAGGTGCGACTGCATCGCATAGCCCCGAATCGGCTGGCCGATCTTGAGCGAGGTAAGCACGCGGATCACCTTGGGGCCCGCCACCAGGCCGATGAGCAGCGCCGTCATGGCGGCCATCACGGCGCGGAAGGTGAGGTACTGGAACACCCGGAAAAAGCCGAACTCGGGCGACAGGCCCTGCAGCCATTGCGACAGCATCAGCAGCATGGGGTGCCTCCGTGCGAGGTGCGGCGGGCATCAGTGGCTTGCATCATGGCGCGCCTCCGGGTGGATGTTTTCTTGTTGTTCTGCGGCGGCGACCATCGCCTCCACCACCTGTTCCATCTTCATGAACCGCGATCCCTTCACCAGCACGCTGCCCACCTGGGGCAGCACCTCGCGCACCGCTGCCTGCAGCGCTGCCATGTTGTCAAAATGCCTTGCGGCGCCAAATGCCTGCACCGCGCTCACCGATTGCGCGCCCAGCGCATACAGGTGCGCAATGCCCGCCGCGCGCGCGTGCGCGCCCGCTTCGGCATGGAACTGCGGCCCCTGGTCGCCCACCTCGCCCATGTCGCCCATCACCAGCAGCTGCGGCGCGGGCAGTGCGGCCAGCACGTCGATGGCGGCGCGCATGGAGTCGGGATTGGCGTTGTAGGTGTCATCCACCACGGTGATGTCGCGGCCCGCCTGCCGCACGCTGAGCGCGCGCGATCGCCCCTTGACGGGGCTGAAGGCACTGAGGCCGCGCGCAATGGCCTCCAGCGGCGCCCCCGCCGCCAGGGCACAGGCGGCAGCCGCCAGCGCATTGGTCACGTTGTGCCGGCCCGCAATCTGCAGCGCGCACGACAGCGCGCCGGCCGGCGTGGCCAGCTCCACCGCCCATGCGCCCTGCTGCCAGCTGGCTTGCAGGCACTGCACATCACCACCCGCGCCAAAGGTCATGCACCGGCGCGGCGCCGCCAGGCCAGCCCACAGGGTGGTGTAGGCATCGCCAGCGGGAAACACCGCCACGCCATCGGCCGGCAGCGCCGCCAGCACCGAGCCGTTTTCCTCGGCCACGGCCTGCACCGTGTGCATGAATTCGAGGTGCTCGCGCTGCGCGTTGTTGACCAGCGCCACCGTGGGCTGCGCGATGGCGGCCAGCGTGGCGATTTCGCCGGGATGGTTCATGCCCATCTCGATCACCGCGGCGGCGTGCTGTGCGCGCAGGCGCAGCAGCGTCAGGGGCACGCCGATGTCGTTGTTGAAGTTGCCCTGCGTGGCAAAGGCCGCATCACCCTGCCAGGCGCGCAGGATGGACGCCACCATCTGCGTCACCGTGGTCTTGCCATTGCTGCCCGTGATGCCGATCAGCGGCAGGCTGAACTGGGCGCGCCACCCGGCCGCCAGCGCACCCAAGGCCGCCAGGCTGTCGGGCACCTCGATGCCGGGCAGGCCAGCGGCTTCGAGCCCGCCATGCGCGATGGCCGCCACGGCGCCACCGGCGCGGGCGTCGGCCAGAAAAGCATTGGCATCAAATCGTTCGCCCTTGAGCGCCACGAACAAATCGCCCGCCTGCAGGGTGCGGGTGTCGGTGTGCACGCGTGCCACGGGCGTCGCCGCATCGCCCACCAGGCGGGCCTGGGGAATGCTGTGGCGAATCCAGTCGAGCGCCCGCTGCAGGTTCATCATGCCCATGTGCTGGCTCCCCGGGCGGCCAGCGCTGCCTGCGCCTGCGCCATGTCGTCAAATGGCCGGCGCACGCCGGCAGTTTCCTGGTAATCCTCGTGGCCCTTGCCGGCGATCAGCACCACATCGGCCGCGTCGGCTTCGCCAATCGCCAGCGCAATCGCGGCGGCGCGATCGGGCTCGGCCCGCACGGTCTCGCCGGCAATCGTGCCTTGCAATATCTGGTGCAGGATGGCCACGGGCTCTTCGCTGCGCGGGTTGTCGCTGGTCACCACCACCCAGTCGGCATGCTGCTGCGCCACGGCGCCCATCAGCGGGCGCTTGCCGGCATCGCGGTCGCCGCCGCAGCCGAACACGCACCACAGCTGACCGCCGCGCTCGGTCGCCAGCGGGCGCAGCGCCTGCAGGGCTTTATCGAGCGCATCAGGCGTGTGGGCATAGTCCACCGCCACCAGCGGCTGCCCCGGCGCCACCAGCCGCTGCATGCGACCGGGCACGGGTTGCAGGCCGGCGCAGGCGCGCACGGCATCAGCCAGCGGCACGCCCTGGCTGCGCAGCGTGGCCAGCACGCCCAGCAGGTTCAGTACGTTGTAGTGGCCGATTACGCGGGTCTGCAAGGGCAGCCGCTCGGCCCCCTCCACCACCGTGAAGCACAACCCCTGGTCGCCCAGGGCGATGTCTTGCGCCACCAGCCGCGCCGGGCCTTGCGCCGAGATGCTCCACAGATCGAGCGCGCCCCCCGCCAGCTCGGCGTGCAGCTGCGCACCAGCGGGGTCGTCCACGTTGATGACGGCCGCTTGCAGACCGGGCCAGTCGAACAAGGCCCGCTTGGCGAGCCAGTAGTCGGCCATGCTGCCGTGGTAATCCAGGTGGTCCTGGGTGAAATTGGTGAAGATGGCCACGCGGATTTGCGTGCCCGCCAGGCGCGCCTCGGCCAGCCCGATGGAGGAGGCCTCAATGGCGCAAGCACCCAGCCCCTGGTCGGCATATTGGCGAAACGCGCGCTGCAGGCGCACCGGGTCGGGCGTGGTCATGCCCGTGGATTCGAGGGCGGGCGGCACACCCATGCCCAAAGTGCCAACCAGCGCACAACCAGCTTGCGCATGAAGCTCTCTATTTGATAGCAAATTCCAGGCACCCGACAGCCACCATGCGGTGCTGGTCTTGCCGTTGGTCCCTGTCACCGCCAGCACAGCCAGGTGCCTGGTGGGATGGTCAAACCACTGCGCCGCCATCAGCCCGGTGGCAGCCTTGAGGCCGCGCAATGCGGCCAAGTGATCGCCCGTGAAACCAAACGCCTCCACACCTGCCTGCTCCACGAGGCAGGCCGCGGCGCCCCGCGCCAGGGCATCGGCCACATGGGCGCGCCCGTCGGTCGCGGCGCCGGGCCAGGCAATGAAGCCATCGCCGGGGGCAATCAGGCGGCTGTCGGTCTGCAGGGTGCCGGTCACCCGCTCGCGCAGCCACTGCACGGCGTCATGGGACGAGGTCAACGTGTGCATCACAGCGACTCCTCCACCCCGTTGGTCACGATCTGCGGCTTGACGGCCATGTCCGGCTGCACGCCCATCATGCGCAGCGTTTGCTGCACCACCTCGCTGAACACCGGCGCCGCCACCAGGCCGCCATACACCTGGCCGTTGGTGGGCTCGTCAATCATCACGGCCACGATGATGCGCGGCTTGTCGATGGGCGCCATGCCGGCGAACCAGGCGCGGTATTTGCCACTCGCGTAGTTTTTTCCCACCTGCTTGCGGGCGGTGCCGGACTTGCCGCCCACCGAGTAGCCCACGGTCTGTGCTTTTTGCCCCGTGCCGCCGGGGCCTGCGGCCATCTGCAGCATCTTGCGGACCTGATCGGCCGTGCGCTCGGAGAACACGGGCACGCCAATGGCGGGCTCGGAACTCTTGAGCAAGGTGGCCGGAATGATGCGCCCGCCATTGGCAAACACGGTGTAAGAGCGCGCCATCTGGAACAGGCTGGCCGACAGGCCGTAGCCATACGACATGGTGGCCTGCTCGATCGGACGCCAGCTCTTGTAGGGCCGCAGCCGACCACTGACCACGCCCGGAAACCCGAGCTGCGGCTTCTGGCCGAAACCGGCGGCCGAGAAGGTTTCCCACATCTCGCGCGCAGGCATTTGCATGGCGATCTTGGTGGTGCCGACGTTGCTGGACTTCTGGATCACGCCTTCGACGGTGAGCGCACCATAGTTGTGCGTATCGGAAATGGTGGACCCGGTGATGGTGAGGCGGCCCGGGGAGGTGTCGATAACGGTCTCGGGCCGCACGCGGCCCGATTCGAGCGCCAGGCCAACGGTGAATGGCTTCATGATCGAGCCGGGCTCGAACACATCGGTGAGCGCGCGGTTGCGCAACTGCTCGCCGGTAAGGTTCTGGCGCTTGTCGGGCACGTAGCTGGGGTAGTTGGCCAGGGCCAGCAGCTCGCCCGTGTGCGCATCGAGCACCACCACGCTGCCGGCCTTGGCCTTGTGGGCAGCGACCTGGTCGCGCAGCTTCTGGTAGGCAAAAAACTGCACCTTGCTGTCGATGGACAGCTGCATGTCGCGGCCATCGACCGGCGGCACGGTCTCGCCCACGCCTTCGACTACGCGGCCCAGGCGGTCCTTGATCACGCGGCGCGAACCGGGCTTGCCTGCCAGCTCGCTGTTGAAGGCCAGCTCCATGCCCTCCTGGCCCTTGTCTTCCACGTTGGTGAAGCCGACCACGTGTGCAGCCGATTCGCCCTCGGGGTATTGGCGCTTGTATTCCTTGCGCTGGTAAATGCCCTTGATGTCCAGGGCCGTGATCTGCTGACCCACGTCCCAGTCGAGCTGGCGCTTGATCCAGACAAACGTCTTGTCTTCGTCGGCCAGCTTGGCATTGAGCTCGGCCAGAGGCATATCGAGCAGGCGGGCCAGTTGCTTGAGCTTGGCGCGCACCTCGGGCTTGTCCTGCTCGACGTCTTCAGGAATGGCCCAGATGCTGGCCGCCGGCACGCTGGAGGCCAGGATGAGCCCGTTGCGGTCCAGAATCTTGCCCCGGTTGGCCGGCAATTCGAGCGTGCGCGCGAAGCGCACTTCGCCCTGGCGCTGGAAAAATGCGTTGCCGAACACCTGCACATAAGCCGCGCGCGCGCCCAGCCCCACGAACCCCAGCGCAATCATGGCCACAATGAACTTGCTGCGCCACACGGGCGTCTTGCTGGCCAGCAGCGGGCTGGAGGTGTAGAGCACGCTGCGGCTCATGGCTGCGCCCCCGAAGCGGTCGTGGTGCCATTGGCACCGGCAGGGTCGGCCACATACTGGGTGATGGCCGGTGTGGCCGTGCGCATGTGCAACTGCGCCCGCGCCAGTTTTTCCACCCGCAGCGGCGTGGCCTGCGCGCGCTTTTCCACCTGCAGCCGTTGGTGCTCGGTTTCCAGCCGGCGCGACTCGGCAACCGCCCGGTCCAGCTGGGTGAACAGGCGGCGCGACTCATATTGCGTGTGCACCAGATACAGGGCACTGGCCATGACCGCCACCAGCAGGACGAGGCTGAGCCGGGTCATGCCGGGGCCTTTGTGCGCTCGGCCACGCGCATGATGGCGCTGCGCGAACGAGGGTTGGCCGCCACTTCGGCCGCGCTGGGCTTGACGCGGTCCAGCGCGACCAGCTTCATGACCTTGGGCGGGGCAAAGGGCGCGCGGCGGTCGTACACCTCCTTGGAATGCTGCGCGATGAACTGCTTGACGATGCGGTCTTCGAGCGAATGAAAACTGATCACCACCAGCCGGCCACCGGGCTGCAGCACATGCAGGCTGGCTTCTAGTGCTTGCTGCAACTCTTCAAGTTCAGCGTTGATGAAAATCCGTAAAGCCTGAAATGTGCGCGTTGCAGGGTTCTGGCCCGACTCGCGGGTCTTGACCGCACCAGCCACGAGATCGGCCAGCTCGGCGGTGGTCGCAAGGGGGCCCCGTTCCTCGCGCCGAGCAACAATCGCCTTTGCAATGGGGCCAGCAAACCGTTCTTCACCGTAGTCACGTATCACCTCCGCAATCTGTTGAACCTCGGCAGTGGCCAGCCACTGGGCCACGCTCTCGCCACGCGTGGTGTCCATGCGCATGTCCAACGGGCCGTCGAAACGGAAACTGAAGCCGCGCCCGGGGCTGTCGATCTGGGGCGAGCTCACGCCCAGGTCCATCAGCACCCCGGCCGCACTGCCCGGCGGCAAATCCGCCAGATGGCGAAAACCTTCGTGCCGAATGGAAAAACGCGCATCGGTGATGCGCGTTGCTTCGGCGATGGCTTCGGGGTCCTTGTCAAAGGCCACAAGGCGCCCTTGCGGCCCCAGCTGCAGCAGGATGCGGCGCGAATGCCCTCCCCGGCCAAAGGTGGCATCCACCCAGGTGCCTGAGGGCTCGGGGCCCGCGCCGCCCAGCAGCGCGTCGACCGCTTCATCAAGCAGGACAGTGGTGTGTTGCAGATCAGGGGTCACCACGAGCCTTAGAAAGAGAAATCCTTGAACACATCGGGCATTTCGCCCTGCATGGCTTGCGCTTCCTGCGCGTCGTACGTGGCCTTGTCCCACAACTCGAAATGGTTGCCCATGCCCAGCAGGATGGCGTCCTTGGCAATGCCGGCCGCCTCGCGCAGCTCGGGCGACACCAGTACGCGACCGGTGGCATCCATCTCCACGTCCATGGCATTGCCCAGAAAGATGCGCTTCCACCACTGGGCGGACATGGGCAACTGGCCGATGCGTTCGCGAAACTTTTCCCACTCCGGGCGGGGAAACACCATCAGGCAGCCGTGGGGGTGCTTGGTGATTGTGAGTTGGCCGGCAGCCGTCGCGCTCAGGACGTCACGATGCCGGGTCGGCACAGACAGCCGACCTTTCGCATCGAGACTCAGCGACGAGGCACCTTGAAACACGGACCGATTCCCCTGTTCGGGCGATGGCCCCTCGAACCCGGATATCGAAGTTCAAGGGCACTTTTCACCACTTAATTGCACTTTTTTGCACTGTAGCAGGAAAAGCGCGCCAAACAAGGGGGCATGCAACAAACTTTTGCAATGAAATCAAGGACTTAGCAGCGATTTCGCAGAAACGAAAACGACAAAATCCGTTATCCAATAAGCACTTAGAACTGCCTATGGAAGTGTTACCTGAAGGCAGGCCGGACTGGAACGCGTTCACGAACTCACCGCGGTCGGGGCGAGATCGTGAACTTTGTTCTCAAAGGATGTAGCGCGACAGGTCTTCGTCCTGGCTCAGGGTTTGCAGGCGTGTGTCGACATAGGCCGCGTCCACGGTCACCGTCTGGCCGGACAGGCGGGCCGCGTCGAAGCTCACGTCGTCCAGCAGCCGCTCCATCACAGTGGCCAGGCGGCGCGCACCGATGTTTTCCGTGCGCTCGTTCACATCGAAGGCGATGTGCGCCAGGCGCGTGATGCCTTCGGGCAAAAATTCGAGCGTCACGCCCTCGGTGGCCAGCAGCGCCTGGTATTGCTTGACCAGCGAGGCGTGGGTCTGCGTGAGGATGGCTTCAAAGTCCTGCACCGACAGGGATTCGAGCTCCACCCGGATCGGAAAGCGCCCCTGCAGTTCGGGAATCAGGTCGCTGGGCTTGGACAGGTGGAAGGCCCCGGAGGCGATGAACAAAATGTGGTCCGTCTTGACCATGCCGTATTTGGTGGACACCGTGGTGCCCTCCACCAGCGGCAGCAGGTCGCGCTGCACGCCCTGGCGCGACACGTCGGCGCCACTGGTCTCCTGGCGCGCCGCCACCTTGTCGATCTCGTCGATGAACACGATGCCGTTCTGCTCGGCACTGGCGATGGCGCGGGCCCGGATCTCTTCTTCGTTGACCAGCTTGCTGGCCTCCTCTTCGGTGAGCAGCTTCAGGGCCTCGGCGATCTTGAGCTTGCGGGTGTGGCGCTTGCCCTGCCCCATCTGGCTGAACATGCCGCGCAACTGCTCGGTCATCTCTTCCATGCCCGCCGGGCCCATGAGTTCCACCTGGGGGCGGCTCTCGGCCAGATCGATCTCGATGTCCTTGTCGTCCAGGCTGCCTTCGCGCAGCTTCTTGCGAAACACCTGGCGTGCCGTGCTGTCTGTAGCCGGCTCGGCGCCCGCGGCGGCACGGGCCGGCGGGATCAGCACGTCCAGAATGCGCTCTTCGGCCGCATCTTCGGCGCGGGTGCGCACCTTCTTCATTTCAGATTCGCGCGTCTGCTTGACAGCCATTTCGGCCAGGTCGCGGATGATGGCATCCACATCCTTGCCGACATAGCCCACTTCGGTGAACTTGGTGGCCTCCACCTTGATGAAAGGCGCATCGGCCAGGCGCGCCAGGCGCCGGGCGATCTCGGTCTTGCCCACGCCGGTGGGTCCGATCATGAGGATGTTCTTGGGCGTGATTTCCTGGCGCAGGCTGCCTTCGACCTGCTGGCGGCGCCAGCGGTTGCGCAGCGCAATGGCCACGGCGCGCTTGGCGCTGGCCTGGCCGACGATGTGGTTGTCGAGTTCGGAAACGATTTCCTGGGGGGTCATGGACGACATGGCAGAAATTCCAGTCAAATATGGCTCTAGCGCTTACCTATAAAGCGTTAGTAGCTATCAAAAACATATCAAAATAATCAACAAACCTTCCACCCAGCCGGCCTACAGCGTCTCAATGGTGTGGTTCATGTTGGTGTAAATGCACAGCTCGCCGGCGATTTCCAGCGAGCGCTTGACGATGTCCTGGGCCGACAGATCGGTGTGGTTGAGCAGCGCCTTGGCGGCCGAATGCGCGTAGGCGCCGCCCGAGCCGATGGACACGATGCCCTGCTCCGGCTCCAGCACATCGCCATTGCCGGTGATGATCAGCGAGGCGCTGGCGTCGGCAACGGCCAGCATGGCTTCGAGGCGGCGCAGCACGCGGTCGGTGCGCCAGTCCTTGGTGAGCTCGATGGCAGCACGGGTGAGATGGCCCTGGTGCTTTTCGAGTTTGGCCTCGAAACGCTCGAACAGCGTGAAGGCATCGGCCGTGGCACCGGCGAAGCCCGCCAGCACCTTGCCATGGTAGAGCTTGCGCACCTTGCGCGCCGTGCCCTTGACAACGATGTTGCCCAGAGTGACCTGGCCATCGCCGCCAATGGCGACCTGCAGGCCCTGGGGTGTCTGGCGGCGCACGCTCAGGATGGTGGTGCCGTGGAAAACAGGAGTTTGACTAGATTGGTCCATAGCCGCGTCAGGTGAGGGCGGGGTTGCCATTTGCAAGCCGCCAGCCTCATGCCCCACCCATCACCGCTTCAGTTCTTGCGCGGAACGACCCAGGCGTGCTCGCTGACACCGATCACATTGAAGAAGATCGCCACCAGGCGGTGCAGATTGTGGAACTGCACCACATAGCCACGGGACTGCTGCTCGGCAGCCCAGTTGAGCACCGAGCCGGCGGCGCCGAAATCGATGCGGATAAGACGGTCGCAGTCGATGATCAGGGGTTCACCAGGTCGCGCCAGCGCCTGGAAAGGCTCCAGCAGTGGCGCGGCATCGCCGTCAATGTGGCCACTGAGCATCGTCGCAGGGGACGATTCGAGCACTGCAGGCACGGTGGCATCGGCCGCCTCGGGAGCCAGCAGATCGTGTCCGGCCGCTTGCACCCCTGCGGCCGCATGTTCGCTGTCCGAATAACCGCAGCGCGGCGCAGTCCACGAGGGCGGCGAGACTTCGTAGGTCACGCAGTAGTCCAGTGCGACCAGCTCGAACTCATCCGGGCTGGCCATGAGCCGCAGGACCGCCATGCGCAGGCGCCACCACTCAGGGCTGC
The DNA here is from genome assembly GCF_017939685.1 of Acidovorax sp. JG5. Classification (NCBI taxonomy): domain Bacteria; kingdom Pseudomonadati; phylum Pseudomonadota; class Betaproteobacteria; order Burkholderiales; family Comamonadaceae; genus Acidovorax; species Acidovorax sp. JG5. The sequence goes on along the minus strand of NZ_JAGKSE010000002.1, from coordinate 343,082 downwards.
TGGAGCGGTCGCCCGACTGGGTTTTGCTCTCAAGCAGGCTATTGAGCGCAGACACGCCGGAAAACACAAACTGCCCACTGCGATTGGCCCACTGGATGAACTGATCGGCCAGCAGCGGCACGGCCGCCTCGTCAATGGCGGTCAGGCGGCCCCAGGCCAAAGTCCAGGGCGGGGTGGCACGGGCCAACGCGGCCTGCAACGCGGCCACCGATGACACGGCCACGGTCGAAGGTGCAGCCCAGCTGAAATCACGCCGTGCAACCGCAGGCGCCACGACGGGTGCAGCCGCAGAGGCCAGCCCCAGCTGCTCGGGCATCGAAAACCACAGGGGTGCCGACCGGCTGAAACGCGCGGCAAAGTCGATCGCCAGGGTGTCAAAACGGTCCTGCTGGCCGGTTGCGCGGTACAGGTCAAACAGCGTCATCCAGATTTCCAGCTGCTGCAGCGGGTCATCCTGTTGGTGCTGGGCAAGCACATCCCGCAGGCCAGACTCGGCGCCGGCATGATCGCCATTGGCAAACCGGATGGCGGCTTCTTCCAGATCGGGTTCGTGCACAAATTCCTCCGGTTCGACTGCGGGTTCAGGTTCGGCTGCGGCAGGGCTGAAAGACGCTGCGGGTGCGCCAGCGCGCATGGGGGCATCTTTGCCGCCAAACCCCGCAATGGCCATGCTGTCGTCCGCAAACAACGGCGCCACCGAGGGCCTGACCTCCAGCGGAGCCTGCAAAGTGCCCGGCCGGGTGAGCGCATAGGCGCGCGCGGCGGCCTCCTCTTGGCCCTGGGGCTGCATGTCGGCAGGCTGGGTGGGGGCATCTGCCGTGTGCTTGCCCTTCCACCACTGCTGGGACATCTGCGCTTCGATCTCGTCGATCTTCTTGAGCGTGACGGCGCGCCCGTCGGGTGACGCCATGCTGCTCTGAAAGAACGACGGGCGACCCGCGGGGTCTTCCGCGCGATCGCCCTGCAGCACCTCGCGCTGGCGCAGCTTGCGCAGTTGATCAAACTCGCGGCGGCGCACGAAGTCGTTGCGCCGCTTGCGCTCGATCATCTCCTTGAGCATCTGCTTGCTGTATTGGCTTTCCCGGTCGGCCTGGATCGAGTCGAGCTCCGTCCAGTTAACCGTGGGGTTGCGCACAAACCGCACCACCTTGGACAGCAGGCCGCCGGGTGTGGTTTCTTCCTTGCTCATAGGCAGTCAGAACGGGTGCGCATGGAAATATGAAGCCGCTCGGCCTTCAGTCTCCAAACATTTTCTGTTTGAGTTCACGGCGTTGCTGCGCTTCCAACGACAGCGTGGCGGTGGGGCGGGCAATCAGGCGACCCACCCCGATGGGTTCGCCGGTTTCATCGCAATAACCATAGTCACCCGAGTCGATGCGAGCAATGGACTGCTCGATCTTCTTGAGCAGCTTGCGTTCGCGGTCGCGGGTGCGCAACTCGAGCGCGTGCTCTTCTTCAATGGTGGCGCGGTCGGCGGGATCGGGCACCACCACGGTGTCTTCGCGCAGGTGCTCGGTGGTTTCACCGGCACTGTTGTGGATTTCCTGCTTGAGTTGAACGAGCTTGAGGCGGAAAAACGCCATCTGCTTGTCGTTCATGTACTCGCTGTCGGGCATCGCGATCACTTCGGCGTCGGTCAGCTCTTCGGCCGTTTTGGCCTTCCAGTTGTTCGCCAGCTTGGGGTCTTTTTTGGCAGCCGTGTAGGTGGGGTGCACTTGCGCGGTCGTGGGCATGGTGTGTTGATAACTGGCTTTGGCAGCGGTCGACGCCACTGCCTGGGCCATGGATGGTACGGTCAATTGGGCCAGCCGGGATGAAGGCCGGGTGCTGCGCACGGGTACTTGGCTGCCGGCCCGCAAAACCTGTGCGGGCTCCTCTGCCACTGCCAGGCTGGCGGCTTTGGGGGCGACCTTGGCAGCAGCCTTTGCAGCAGTCTTGGTTGCCGCTGGGGCGGCAGCACTGTGTGCCGCGGATGGGGCCGCTTTTGCGGCCGCCTTGGGTTTGCTGGTTTCGGCTTTCACTGACGGGACTCCTCGCGTAACGGGCTGGCCCGGGCTGCGCAGGCAGCCAAGGGCGGGTGGCAAGCCTTCCGGGGTTTTACCGGGGCGCGATTGTATCGACCTGGGCGGACGCAAACGAAAACGTTGCAGATACAACACATAAGGATGTGGGGCAATCCCCGCCTCCCCCGTCAAAACCGGTCAAACAAGGCTCTGCTCCAGCCCCTGCAGGAAGATGTCCTTGGGCAAATCAATGCCGATAAAGACCATCTTGCTGGTGCGCGCCTCTCCTTCAGCCCATTGCGGCCCCAGGTCGCTGCCCATGAGCTGGTGCACGCCCTGAAAGATCACCTTGCGGTCGGTGCCCTTCATGTTCAGCACGCCCTTGTAACGCAGCATGCGCGGGCCATAGATGTTGACGATGGCACCCAGAAAATCCTCCAGCTTGGCCGGATCGAACGGGCGGTCCGATCGGTAGACAAAGCTTTTCACATCATCGTCGTGATGGTGGTGGTGGTGCCCATGGCCTTCATGGCCGTGCTGGTGCGATGGGTGGTCACAGTGCTCGCCATGGGCGTGGTCATGGTGATCGTGCTCTGCGTCCTCCTCCTTGAGGAAGTCCGGATCGATATCCAGTTTGGCATTGAGGTTGAAGCCCCGCAAATCCAGCACCTCCTTGAGCGGCACCTCGCCAAAGTGCACGGCCTTGATGGGCGCGCGCGGGTTCATGTGCTTCAAGCGATGGATCAGCGCATCGGTTTCCTCGGCGCTCACCAGGTCGGTCTTGGACAGGAATATCTGGTCGGCAAAACCCACCTGGCGGCGCGCTTCCTGGCGGTCATTGAGCTGCTGGGGCGCGTGCTTGGCATCGACCAGCGTGATGATGGAGTCGATCAGATACGTTTCGGCGATTTCCTCATCCATGAAGAAGGTCTGCGCCACGGGGCCGGGGTCGGCCACGCCGGTGGTCTCGATCACGATGCGCTCGAAGTCCAGCAGGCCCTTGCGCTTTTTGGCCGCCAGAAGTTGCAGCGTCTCGCGCAGGTCTTCGCGAATGGTGCAGCAGATGCAGCCATTGCTCATCTGAACGATCTGCTCCTTCGATTCAGTCACGAGAATGTCGTTGTCGATGTTCTCCTCGCCGAATTCATTCTCGATGACGGCGATTTTCTGGCCATGGGCTTCGCTCAGCAGGCGCTTGAGCAGCGTGGTCTTTCCGGAACCCAGAAAGCCGGTGAGGATGGTGACAGGAATGAGGGACATGGGGAGCCTTGGGATAAGCAACGGGCCGTGCAACCGGCTGCCAAATGGTGCGCCGCTGGCAAGCCAGGCCGCAAAAAGGGATGAGTTTAGCGGGGGAGCAAAGCCCGTGCCGGACACCGCCAAACCAGGCCGCCTGCTGCGGGAACAGGCGCCATTTCGCCCTATTTCGTTGGCGCCTTGTCCACCGCGCGCAGCATGCGCAGGCCATTGAACACCACGATCAGGCTGGCCCCCATGTCGGCAAACACGGCCATCCACATTGAGGCGCCGTTGAACAGCGCCAGCCCCAGAAAAACCAGCTTGATGCCCAGCGCCAGGGCAATGTTCTGCCAGAGCACAGCGCGCACCTGACGCGACAGCCGGATGAGCTCAGGAATGCGCCGCAGGTCGTCGTTCATGATGACCACATCGGCAGCCTCCATGGCCGTGTCGGTGCCCGCCGCCCCCATCGCGATGCCGATGTCGGCCCGGGCCAGCGCGGGGGCATCGTTGATGCCATCTCCCACCATCGCCGTCAGACCATGGCGCGCCTGCAGGGCTTCGATGGCTGCCAGCTTGTCTTGCGGCAAAAGGTTGCCCTGCACCTCATCAATGCCCGCCTGAGTGGCGATGGTGCGGGCCGTCACGGTGTTGTCGCCCGTCAGCATCACCGACGCCACGCCCATCGCATGCAGCGTGGCCAGCGCCTCGCGCGAACTGTCCTTGATGGTATCGGCCACGGCAAAAATGGCCAGTACGGCGATATCCGTCGCCAGCAGCGTCACCGTACGGCCCTGCGCCTCGTGGGCTTCCAGCCGGGCCTCGATACCGGCGTTGCACAGGCCACGCTCCTCGATCAGGCGGTGGTTGCCCAGCACCAGCGCCTGCCCGGCAATGCGGGCCTGCACGCCGCGCCCCGGCAAGGCCGTGAAACCCTCCAGCGCACCATCCGGGGGCGCCACCTGCGCCACAGCCAGCCCCTGCGCGATGGCGCGCGACACCGGGTGGTCGGAATGCCCCGCCAGATCGGCGGCCCAGCGCAGCACCTGCGCCTCTGGCACAGAGGCTGGCCCCTCCTGCGGCAGCACCTCGGCCGCCACCAGCCGGGGCCGGCCTTCGGTGATGGTGCCGGTCTTGTCGAGCGCTACGGCCTTGAGCTGGTGCGCGGTTTCCAGATAGACCCCGCCCTTGATGAGAATGCCGCGCCGCGCGGCTGCGGCCAAGCCGCTCACCACCGTGACAGGCGTGGCGATGACCAGTGCGCACGGGCAGGCAATCACGAGCAGGACCAGGGCCTTGTAAAGCGCCTGCAGCCACGTCACGTCTGTCAGCCAGGGCATGAGCACTGCCACCGCCACCGCCAGCCCGAACACCACCGGCGTGTAGATGGCGGCGAATTGGTCCACCAACTGCTGGGTGGGCGCGCGGCTGGCCTGCGCCTGTTCCACCGCGTGGATGATGCGGGCCAGCGTGGTGTTGCTGGCCGTGGCAGTCACCCGCATTTCCAGGGTGCCGGTGTCATTGATGGTGCCGGCAAACAAGGTGTCGCCCGCTGCCTTGTCTACAGGCATGCTCTCGCCCGTGACCGACGCCTGGTTCACGGCGCTGGCGCCCGCGACGACCACGCCGTCGAGCGGCACGCGCGCACCGGGCCGGATGCGGACCACGGCGTCCGGTCCCACGGCGGCTGCGGCAACCGGTTGCCAGGTGCCGTCGGGCTGGCGCAGCTCGGCCGTGTCGGGGGTCAGGTCGAGCAGGCTTTTGATGGCGTTGCGTGCCCGGTCCACCGACCGCGCCTCGATGAGCTCGGCGATGGCATACAGCGCCATCACCATGGCCGCTTCGGGCCACTGGCCGATCACAAAGGCGCCGGTCACGGCCACGGTCATCAGCGCATTGATGTTGAGCCGCCCGCGCCCCAACGCGGCAAGGCCCTTGCGGTAGGTGGAAAACCCGGCCAGCCCGATGGCGACGGCCGCCAGCGCCATGCCCGCCACCTGGAAAACCCGCTGGTCCGGAGACAGAAACGCCAGCAGCTCGGCTGCCACGGCCAACCCGAGCGCCAAGCCCAGGCGCGCGAGGCCTTCGGCGCCCGGCAGGTGAGCGTGCGCGTGTGCCTGCGCCTCCACACCCTCCTGGGCCACGGGCTGTGGATCAAACCCCACCCGCCGGATGGCCGCCAGGACCTGGGGCATCACCGATGGCGGTGCATCGACGGCCACCGTGCGGGCGGCCAGCTGAAAGCGCAGGCCGCGCAGGCCCGAAACACCCGCCACCGCGTGGCGGATCTCGCTTTCCTCGGCCGCACAGTCCATCGTGGCGATGCGAAAAACCGTCCCACGGGCTGCGCCGGGCGCGCTGGCCGCAGCGCGCTGCGCAGGGGCGTTGTCAATGAACGCATCGGACGCACAATGGCTGCATGGGTCGGCCGCGGCGGGCGGGGTGTGGGGGGATGGGCTCATGGTTGCTTTCCTTGCTGGCATCTATTGGAAACCCTGATGCCACTATAGAGTCAAGCATGCCAGCGGCGTACCATCGCGGTACCACCACCCAAGCGGCGCATCCCATGAAAATCGGCGAGCTGGCCACCCTGACCCACACCCCGGTCGAAACCATCCGGTATTACGAACGCGAGGGCTTGCTGCCCGAGGCCGCCCGCACCGGGGGCAACTACCGCATCTACAACGAGGCCCAGGCTGCACGACTGTCGTTCATACGGCATTGCCGGGGCCTGGACATGACGCTGGACGAGATTCGCACGCTGCTGCGCTTCAAGGATGCGCCCACCCGCAACTGCGGCGATGTCAACGCCCTGCTGGACGCACACATCGGCCATGTTGCCGCGCGCATCCGTGAACTGCGCCAGCTCGAAAAGCAGCTCAAGAACCTGCGCGAGCAGTGCCACGAGGCGCAGGACGCCGCCCACTGCGGCATCCTCAATGAGCTGACCGACCTCGCCAGCCGACCTGGCCGCCCGCACGCGGGCCATGTGCACGGCACGCATGCGCGAACGGCTGCGCACAAGGCCGTGCCAGCGTCGCAAGAATCCTCTGGCGCCGTGAACAACCCGACAGGCTGACAGCCTGGAGGCATCCATCTCAATGACACAAACGTCACGGTTCAGTCACATACAAGTCGTAACATTCTTGTACACTTTTTATGGCGCCCACATGTCTGAGTCTTCCGCGTATCTGAGCGACTTCCGGCCCCGCTTCCGCCAGCCCAGCGCTGCAGACTTGTGCACACCGGCTCCCTGCATGACGACCGAGTCCACCAACGAAAAGGTGCTGGAGACGTTCACGCAGCACCGCGAGCTGGTCAGCCTGCCGGTGGTAGAGGGCCAACAACCCATCGGTCTGATCAATCGCGACATCTTCCTCTCGCAGATCAGCAAGCCATTTCGCCTGGAACTTTACGGCCGCAAGAGCTGCATCGCTTTCATGGACAAAGAGCCACTGGTCGTTGATGCATCCATGGACATCGAGACGCTGACCTTCAAGGCCGTCGAGTTCGGCGAAAAAGCCTTGTCCGACGGCTTCATCATTACCCGCAACAACGAATTTGCCGGCGTGGGCAACGGCCTGCAGCTCATGCGCGCAGTGGCCGACATTCAGGCCGCGCGCAATCGCCAGATCATGCACAGCATCGAATATGCAAGCGTGATTCAACAGTCTGCCCTGCGCAGCTCGCGCGAAATTCTCTCGCTTGCCTGCCCCGAGGCCGATCTGGTCTGGGAGCCTCGCGATGTCGTCGGCGGTGATTTCTACCAGTTCAGCGTGGATGACGGCGGCTGGTTTGCCACCGTGGCAGATTGCACAGGGCACGGTGTTCCGGGCGCCTTCATGACCCTGATCGCCTCCAGCAGCCTGAGCCAGGCGATCAAGGAAAAAGGGGCGCGCGATCCCGCCGCGTTGCTCGCCATCGTCAACCGCAGCATCAAGCAGATGCTGGGCCAGGTCGGTGGCCAGGACGGCACACCAGGCTCCGACGATGGCATGGATGCCGCATGCTTTTGGTACGAGCCCGGCACCCGCCAGATGGTTTTTGCCGGAGCCCGCCTTTCGCTGTTCGTGCTGCGCCCCGGCGTCGATCAGGTGGACGTGGTCGAAGGCCAGCGCAAGGGCGTGGGCTATGTGGACAGCGAACTCGATTACGCCTGGCGCAACGTGGCGGTGGACCTGCCTGCGGGCAGCCTGGTGTTCGCCACCACCGACGGGCTGGTGGACCAGGTGGGCGGCCCGCGCGCCATCGCCTTTGGCAAGCGCCGCCTGTGTGAGCTGTTGCGGGGCCTGGCAAGCAGCACCCCTGCCCAGCTCAATCGCGATGTACTCGCCGCGCTGCAGCAGTGGCAGGGCGAGCACCACCGCCGCGACGACGTGACGTTTTTCTGTTTCCGTACCTGAAGAGACTTCGAATGATCCGCTCTGCCGTTGCCAAGGAATATGGCACCTTCTTCCATCTGGCGCGAGAGCACCAGGTCATTTTTTACTACGTGGGCTACTTCTCGCAAAACATCGTCGCCGCCATGGCAGAGGCGGTGAAATTGCAACTCGAAAGTGCGGGCGTGGCGGGCCCGACGCGACGCAAGCTGTTCTCGTCCTTCGTTGAAATGGCGCAGAACATCATCCACTACTCGTCCGATGCACTCACCCCCCCCAGCCAGGACAATGGCGAGCTGCGCCACGGCTCGGTCTGCATCCGGCGCGAGGACGATGGCAGCTTTCTGTTGCTGTGTGCCAATCCCGTCCACCCCGAAACGGGCGATGCGTTGCGCACGAAGCTGGAAACGCTGACCGGCATGTCGCCCGAAGAAATCAAGCAGGCTTACCGCATGACGCTGCGCGAGGAAACGCCCGAGGGCAGCAAAGGTGCCGGCATGGGCCTGCTCACCATGGCCCGGGATGCGCGCGAACCCCTGGAATTTGATTTTGCACCGCCCGAAAGCGCCAACGGGTCCGCGGTTTTCTATCTGAAGGCCGCGATCTGACGCGCCGGCCCGACAACGAACAGAGATCACGAATGGACAACCTCTACATCGCCCCCACACCCAGCTCCCCAGAGGTGGATTTTCGATTTGACACCCACACCCTGGGCCTGCGCGGCGAGTCTTACCCCGAGAATGCAGCCGCCTTCTACGGCCAGGTCATCGAGCGCCTGAAGGAGTTCCTTGGCACGCTGCAGGACAGCAAGGTAGAAGTGAATATCGCGCTGGCGTACTTCAACAGCTCCAGCACCAAGATGCTGTTCAATGTGATCGCAGCGCTCGACGAGGCGGCGGAGGCCGGCAACCACATTGCCCTTAACTGGTACCACGACGAGGAAGACGACACCATTTTCGAGTTCGGGCAGGAACTGCACGAGGACTTTCCGGCCATTCATTTCGTCAGCCACACGGTGAGACCCGCCTGAATGGACTCAGCCAAGCCAGCGCCAGATCTTTTCGAGGCCGAGCACCGGTCGATGCTGGATGCCCGTGCCGTTTACGAGACGGGCACTGCGGCAGGGGGTGACGCGTACCGCCAGGCGCTGGGCGATCTGCTGGCCGCCTATGAGCGCCTGCTGCGCGAGACGCGCCGCCTGGTGCGCCGCAGCGACCGCGCCGAGCTGGAGATGACCCTGCTCAACCAGCGCCTGCAGGACCTGGCCACAGAACTCGAATACCGCGCCACGCACGACCCACTGACGGGCGTGCTCAACCGCGCCGCCATCATCGAGCGCGTCAATCAGCACGCCCTGCAACACGACCTGGCCCTGATCGTGCTGGACATTGACCATTTCAAGCGCGTGAACGACAGCTTTGGCCACCCCGTGGGGGACACCGTCATTCTGGGCGTTGTGGACAGCCTCAAGGCCGTGGTGCCCCCCAATGCCCTCATCGGCCGCGTCGGCGGGGAAGAATTCACCGTGCTCCTGCCACAGCAGGAGGCGCAAACGTCAGAGCAGGTTGCCCAATTGATGCGCGAAGCCATCGAGAACCACGCATTCAACCTCCCTGATGGCAGCCGCATCACGGCCAGCTTCGGTGTGAGCCAGTTGTCACGCGGCGGCAGCTTCGATGACGCCTACGGGCTTGCCGACGAAGCCCTGTACGTCGCCAAACGCGGCGGCCGCAACCAGGTAGTGCGTGCGGTCGACACTGTGCCGAGCTAAATCGCAGGCAGTCCGTGATGCGTGCTGAAATGATGTCCTCCACTACCGCCACAGACCCGTTGCGCTGTGCAAGCTCGCAACTGCCAGCCTGGCGGGTGCTGGTCATCGACGACGACCCCGAGGTGCATGACGGTATTCGCGACGCATCCGCAGGTCTGAGGCTGTTTGACCGCCCGCTGGAACTCGTGCATTGCACGCATGGCGATAACGTACGCGCGCTGCTGCTGGGCGAGGCCGACCTGGCCGTGGTGATGATGGACCTGGTATCGCAGCACGCGGGCGGCGGCCTGGCATTGCTCGATTTCATGCGCCACACCGCCGGCCTGCGCAAGACACGCCTCGTGTTGCGCACGGAAGCCCCGCACTGCGTGCCCGATCTGGACACGCTTTTGCGCTATGACATCAGCGACTACCACTCCAAGACCGATTTGACGCCGGATCGCTGGGGGGCCATCGCGGCCAGATCCGTGCAAGGCTACCAGCGGTTGTGCGCCTTCGAGGCCAGTCGCCGCAGCATGGAAGCGATCGTGTGCTCCAGCACAGCGCTGCTGGAGCACACCGATCTGAGCGCCTTCGCCACCGGGGTCATCACCCAGCTCGCAGCCTTGCTGGGTGTGCCGGGGCAAGCACTGGCCTGTGTTCGGGATACCACGGCAGGTCCATCCGGCACCTACCGCGTGCAAGCCGCCACGGGACGTTTCGCGGGCTTGCTGGACTTGCCCATGGCCGCGCTGCCTGATGCGACCATGCTGCGCCTACTGCACCGGGCCCTCGACACACGGGGCAACGCGCTGGACAACCCCGTCCAGCCGTTTGCTGCGCCCGGCGTGCTGCCACCGCCCCGCTGCTGCGGCGACAACGTCTTTGGCGATGACCGCGGACTGGCCCTGTACATCGGCAGCCCCGGCGACCAGGACATGGTGGTGTTCATCGAACTGGCGGACCCGGCCATCGGGCCCGATCGGCAGTTGCTCGATTTCTTCTGTGTCAGTTTCAGCACCTTGCTGCGCAACCGGGGGTTGCTGGAACGCCTGCGCCGGTCGGCCTATTCCGACCCGCTGGTCTCGCTGCCCAACCGGGCCTACTTTATTGAGAAGGTGGGTGAATGCGTGCAACGCGGCACGGAAGGCATGATGCTGGCCCTGGTCGATATTGACGACTTCAGCGCCACCAACGAGATGATGGGGCACCGCTTCGGCGATCGCCTGCTCAGTGCCGTTGCGCAGCGCCTGGCCGAAGTCCTGCCCGCCGGAGTGATGCTGGCCCGCGTGGGGCCCGACACCTTTGGCATCCTGGGGCCCGCACACATGGTTCCACCACAGCAGCTGCCGGACTGCGTGCGCGACCCGCTGACCATCAACGACACGCCCCACAAGGTATCAATGACCTGTGGGTATGTGCTGCTGCCCCAGGGTGCCAGAACGGGCGACGACCTCGTCAAGGACGCAACCATCGCGCTCAAGCGTGCCAAGCGCGATCACCGCGGTCAGCAACTGCAGTACGCGGCCCACATGGGCGCAGAAGCGAAAGAGCGCGCAGTGCTGCTCTCAGAACTGCGCAAGGCCATAGAAAACGCTGAGCTGTTTCTGGTTTACCAGCCGCAGGTCGATCTCGAAACGGGCAATGTCATCGGACTGGAAGCCTTGCTGCGCTGGCGCACCGCCGATGGCCGCCTGGTGCCGCCAGACCAATTCATCCCCGTGGCCGAACATTCGAGCCTGATCCTGCCCCTGGGCCAGAGGGCGCTCGAGATGGCCTGCCAGACCCTGCGTGAACTGCAAATGGCCGGACTGGCACCTGCGCGCATGGCGGTCAACGTCTCCGTGGTCCAGCTGCGCGACCCCGGCTTTTTCGGCATGGTGTGCGCCGCACTGTCGGCCAACGGCCTGGCGGGACACCACCTGGAATTGGAAATCACGGAATCCGTGGTGGTCCTGCCCACACAGTTGCTGCAATCCACGCTGAATGCCCTGCGCGCCCACGGCGTCACCATCGCCATTGACGACTTCGGCACGGGCTACTCCTCGCTGAGTTACCTGGAGCGGCTGCCGCTGGACCGCATCAAGATCGACCGCACTTTCGTGCAGCAACTGGATGCCCCGCACGGCGGGCGCGTGGCCGAAATGGTGGTGCAGCTGGGACGCAAGCTGGGACTTCAGGTGCTGGCCGAAGGCATCGAGAACGCTGCTGCATGGCAAGCGCTGCAGGCCATGGGCTGCCACCACGGGCAGGGCTACCACATCGCCTACCCCATGGAAAAAACCGACCTTTTGCGCTGGCTGGCGCAATCCTGAAAAGAGCGCCGGCAGCACGCGTCGGCAGTGGCCCGGGGCTCACGCGCCCCCAGGTTTCCTGCGCGCACGCGGGTGTGCCGCGTCGTACACCTTGGCCAGGTGTTGAAAGTCGAGCCGCGTATAGACCTGCGTGGTGGTGATGTTGGCGTGGCCCAGCAGCTCCTGCACGGCGCGCAGGTCGCCACTGCTTTGCAGCAGGTGGCTGGCAAACGAGTGGCGCAGCATGTGCGGGTGCACCGGCGTGGTCAGCCCCGCCTGCTGGCTGCGCTGGCGCAGGCGCAGCCAGATCGACTGCGCCGTGAGCCGCTTGCCGCGCTGGCCGACAAACAGGGCGGTATCGAGCCGCGCCGAGCCCTCACCGCCAAACGGTGTGGCCCGCAATTGCAGCCAGGCCCCCAGCGCCGCAGTGGCAGCGGTGCCCACCGGCACGGTGCGGCGCTTGCTGCCCTTGCCGAACACATGGGCTTCGCCCGCCTGCAGATCGACCCAGCCCCGGCCCAAGCGCTGGGTGTCGGCATGGGGGATGGCGTCGAGCCCGGCCAGTTCGCCCACGCGCAGGCCGCAGCCGTACAGCAGCTCCACCATGGCCGCATCGCGTGCCTCCAGCCAGGGGTCGGCGCCGGTGTTGTCGAACTCGGCCAGGCGCACGGCGTCGTCCACGCCCAGGGCCTTGGGCAAAGGCTTGGGCGCCTTGGGCGCGCGCACGTCCTGCACCGGGTTGTGCGCCATCAGCCCCTGCCGCCCGGCCCAAATGAAAAAACCGCGCCAGCCCGACAGGATGAGCGCAATGCCGCGCCCGCTGCGCCCGCCGCTGTGCATCTGGGCCACAAAGCGGCGGATGTGCGCGCTCGTGAGCTGCAGCAGCGGCAGGTTCACGCCCGCCGCCAGCTGCGCCAGCTTTTCCAGGTCCAGCGTGTACAGCGTGAGGGTGCGCGCGGCCAGGCGCTTTTCCACGCGCGCATGCTCCAGGTAGCGCAGCACCAGCGGATCGGGCGCAGCCGCCACGGTGCTTTGCGGCTTGGAGAGGTCAGCCATGCGCAGGAACCCGGCCAGTGCCTGGGGTGGCGGCTCAGAGGCTGAGCGTTTTTCGGCCGTGCCCGAAAGGCGCGTCAAAACACGCCGGGTCTAGGCGCACAACACAGCCATAGCTCGGGCTATGGCGAGTATTTGCAACGACGAGCCGGTGTGTTTTGGCGTGCAAGGCGGGCATGGATGAAAGACTCTCAGCCTCTCAGTGCAAACGCAGCAATGCCGCGCTGGCCAGCTCGGCCATGCGCGACAAGAAGTCGGTGCCCATGGTGGCGTCAAAGCGCTGCGGGTCGGGCGAGCCCAGCACCAACAGGCCGAACGCCGGCGCAGCGCTGTCCACGGCGCCTTCGCGCAGCGGCAGCAGGGCCAGCGACTGGGCCGCCGCACCATCCTCCTGTGCCAGCCAGACCGCAGGTTCAAACCCCAGGTTGGGGCCGCAGAACGGCATGGTCAGCGAGGTGGCGAACGCACGGGCGTCTTCGCTGGCGCCCTGGGCAAAGTCGGCGTCGATATAGGCCCCCGAAACTCCCCAGACCCGCACGGCGGCCTGCGGCACATCGAACAGGGTGCGCACGCCGTCCACCACGGCCTGGGGCAGGTCCATGGGGTCGCGCACTTGCAGCAGGGCGCTGGCCCAATGGTCCACCTTGGTGGCGATGGCGGCATTCTCATGGCTGTTGCGCACCATGTCCATGATGCGCTGCTCCAGCCCCTTGATCTTCTCGCGCAGCATTTCGGCCTGGCGCTCCTGCAGGCTCACGGCCCGTGCGCCGTGGGGGCTGGTGATCTGCACGCTGGCCAGCACCTCGGCGTGGCGCTCGAAAAATCCGGGCGTCTGGATGAGGAACTGGGCGATGTCGTCTTCAGTGATGGGCGAGATGGGGGAACTGGTGGTCATAACGTGTCAGGGAGTTCGATCTGGCCGTCAAAAACTGTTATGGCCGGACCGGTCATGAAAACGGAGTCGGCCTCGTGGCCGCTCCAGGCAATGGTGAGCAGGCCGCCGCGCGTGTGCACATCCACCTGCGCATCGAGCAGCCCCAGGCGAATTCCCGCCGCCACGGCAGCGCAGGCGCCCGTGCCGCAGGCCAGGGTTTCGCCCGCGCCGCGCTCGAACACGCGCAGGCGCACATGGCCGCGGTCCACGATCTGCAGGTAACCGGCATTCACCCGGCGCGGAAAGCGCGGGTGCGATTCGATCAGCGGGCCGGTCTGCGCCACGGGCGCGGTGTCCACATCCTCCACCAGCTGCACGGCGTGCGGATTGCCCATGGACACAACCGCTACAAATATAGGAGCTGCTTGCGCTTTATCAGCAAGGGCTAGAGGCCATTTTTGCCCAAAACCCTGGACCACCGGCGTAAGGCCGGTCGCATCAAAGGGCACCCGTGCCGCATCGAACACCGGGCGGCCCATGTCCACCGTCACGCGGCCGTCGGGCGTGCGCCGGGGCGCAATCACGCCCGAGAGCGTCTGCACACGGATGGTGTCCTTGGCGGTCAGGCCCTTGTCGTACACATAGCGCGCAAAGCAGCGCGCGCCGTTGCCGCACTGCTCCACCTCGCCGCCATCGGCGTTGTGGATCACGTATTCAAAATCAATGCCTTCGCCCGGCGAGGGCCGCACGGTGAGGATCTGGTCGGCACCCACGCCGAAGTGGCGGTCGGCCAGCAGGCGGTAATGCGCTGGCGTCAGGCCCAGGCGGCCCTCGGTTTCGTCGAGCACCACGAAATCGTTGCCCGCGCCCTGCATTTTGGTGAAGCGAATCTGCATGGGCCGGATTATCGTCGGTGGGCTGCCAATCACCTCGGGCAGCGCCGGTTTCACTGCCGGATTAGTCTTGCGCTCTTGTGGCGCCGCCGTGGCTGCCACCCGCCAGGACACCTCCATGCCCGACCATTCCGCCTTTGCCATCACCCACAAATGGCCCGGGCGGCCAGCCGCTGGCGCTGTTCGAATCGGGTGCCATCCTGCTGTACCTGGCCGACAAGACCGGCCAGCTGATGCCCCAGGGCGCCGCCGCGCACTACGAAACCATCCAGTAGGTGATGTGGCAGATAGGCGGCGTGGGCCCCATGTTTGGCCGGTTGGGGTTCTTCCACAAGTTTGCGGGCAAGGACTATGAAGACAAACGCCCGCGCGACCGCTACGTGGCCGATTCCAAACGCCTGCTGGGCGTGCGCAACCAGCGCCTGGCAGGCCGCCAGTGGGTGATGGGCGAGCAGTACACCATGGCCGACATTGCCATCTGGCCCTGGGTGCGCAACCTGGTCGGCTTTTATGGCGCGAGCGATCTGGTGAAGTTTGACCAGTTCACCGAAGTGCAGCGTGTGCTGGATGCGTTTGTGGCACGCCCTGCGGTGGTCAGAGGGCTGGGCATTCCGGCACGGGGCTGAGCGCCGAACGACCACCGGGTGTGCAGTGGAGCGCTAACGATCAACCCATGCGCTCCTGCAAAAAGTCCAGAAAACACGCAATGCGCGCGGCCAGCTGCGTGTTGCGGTAATACACCGCGCTGATGGGCTGGCGCACGTCCACCGTGTCTTTGGCCAGCACCTGCACCAGGTCACCCCGCGCGCGGTCGGCGGTGGTCATGAAGTCTGACAGGCACACCATGCCCACGCCCTGCAGCGCCAGCTGGCGCAGGGTTTCGCCGCTCGATGCCGTGATCTGCGGCGCCACCGGCCATTCATCCCCATGGGTGCCGCGCAGCGGCCAGCGGTTGAGCGACTCGGGCTGGGTAAAGCCCAGCAGCGTGTGCCGCGCCAGGTCCTGCACGGACCGGGGCTTGCCCTGGGCCTCCAGGTACGCGGGGCTGGCCAGCACGCGGATACGGCTGGTGCACAGCGGCCGTGCATGCAGGGTGGAGTCGCGCAGGTGGCCGATGCGGATGGCCACGTCGGTGCGGCGCTCCAGCAGGTCGATGTTGAGTTCGTCGGTGTCCAGCTCCAGCGTGATCTGCGGGTAGGCCTTGCGAAACGCGGGCACCAGCGGCACCACCGCATGCAGCATGAAGGGCGTGGCCGCGTTCACGCGCAGGCGGCCTGCGGGCTGCTGGCGGCGCGCGGCCATGTGCTCTTCGGCGTCGTCAATGGACGCGAGGATGGCGCGCGTGCGCTGCAGGAAGGCATGCCCCTCTTCCGTCAACTCTGTGCGGCGCGTGGTGCGGCGCAGCAGTGTGGTGTCGAGCTTTGTCTCCAGCCGCGCCAGCGCCCGGCTGACGCCCGAGACCGTCTGACCCAGCGCGTCAGCCGCCGCCGTGATGGAGCCGCCATCCACCACCGCCACAAAGGCCTGCAACTCTTCCAGCGTGGTTTTCATCAATGCCCCGGTGTTCTCATTGTTGATTTCAAGTCAATTATCAATGGATTACAACCGTCTTTTTCTGCAAGACTGAAACGCCCACACTCCGTCCCATGTTCACAGGAGTGTTTCCATGCCCATTGCCTTGCTCGCGCTGACGCTCAGCGCTTTTGCCATCGGCACGACCGAGTTCGTGATCGTTGGCCTGCTGCCCACCGTGGCGGCGGATCTGTCCATCACCATCCCCTCGGCGGGCCTGCTGGTCAGCCTGTATGCGCTGGGTGTCGCCATCGGCGCGCCGGTGCTCACGGCCCTCACCGGCAAGCTGCCGCGCAAGGCGCTGCTGCTGTCGCTGATGGCGCTGTTCACGGTGGGCAACCTGCTGGCCTGGCAGGCGCCCAGCTACGAGACGCTGGTGGCAGCGCGCATCCTGACCGGCCTCGCACATGGCGTGTTCTTCTCCATCGGCTCGACCATCGCCACCGGCCTGGTGCCGCGCGAGAAGGCCGCCAGCGCCATTGCGATCATGTTCACCGGGCTCACCGTGGCGCTGGTCACCGGCGTGCCGCTGGGCACCTTCATCGGCCAGCACTTTGGCTGGCGCGAGACCTTCCTGGCCGTGTCGGCCCTGGGCGTGGTCGCCTTCATCGGCAGCGCGGTCTTCGTGCCCCGCAACATCGCCCACACACCGCCCGCCTCGCTGCTGCAGCAGGCCAAAGTGCTGGCCGAGCCGCGCCTGCTGCTGGTGTATGCCAAGACGGCCATCGGCTACGGCGGCACGTTCATCCCGTTCACTTTTCTCGCGCCCATCCTCACCGACATCTCAGGCTTCAGCGCGGGCGCCGTGGGCTGGGTGATGCTGGTCTATGGTGTGTCGGTGGCCGTGGGCAACCTCTGGGGCGGCCGGCTGGCGGACCGGCTGGGGCCCATCCCGGCGCTGCGCATCATCTTTGCGCTGCTGGCTGCTGTGTTGTTGTTGTTGCAGTTCACCGCGCCCTACCCCTGGCTGGCCGTGGGCACCGTGCTGCTGTGGGGCGCCGTGGCGTTTGGCAATGTGCCGGGGCTGCAGGTGTATGTGGTCAAGCAGGCCGAGCGCTTCACGCCGCAGGCGGTGGACGTGGCCTCGGGCCTGAACATCGCCGCCTTCAACCTGGGCATTGCAGGCGCCGCCTGGGCGGGTGGCCTGATCGTGACGCACCTGGGCCTGCAACACACGCCCTGGATCGGCGCGCTGGTGGTGCTGGTGTCGCTGGCCCTCACGCAGTGGAGCGGGGTGCTCGACCGGCGCAGCGGCATCCCCGTGCGCTCTGCCGGCCCGGTGCCCGTGGGGCACTGAGCCCTCTTCCCCCCCCACACCTTCTTTCTTTCTTTCTTTTGGTTGCTGGAACCGCCATGACTTCTTTCACCCCTTCTTCTCCCCTCCTCCCCGCCTTCGGCGTCGGCACCTTTCGCCTCAAGGACCAGGTCGCCATCGACTCCGTGCGCAACGCACTCGACCTGGGCTACCGCGCCATCGATACGGCGCAGATCTATGGCAACGAAGCCGCCGTCGGCCAGGCCATTGCTGACAGCGGCGTGCCGCGCGGTGATCTGTTCATCACCACCAAGGTCTGGACCGAGCACCTGGCAGGTGACAAGCTCATCCCCAGCCTCAAAGACAGCCTGACGAAACTGCGCACAGACCATGTTGACCTCACCCTCATCCACTGGCCCTCACCCGGCGGCGCGGTGCCCGTGGCCGAGTTCATGGGCGCGCTGGCCGAGGCCCGGGCCCAGGGCCTGACCCGGCTGATCGGCGTGTCGAACTTCACCATCGCCCTGCTGCGCGAGGCCATCGCCGCCGTGGGGGCCGACGCCATCGCCACCAACCAGATCGAACTGCACCCCTACTTGCAAAACCGCGCCGTGGCGGAGTTCGCGCGCAGCCAGGGCATTCACACCACGTCGTACATGACGCTGGCGTACGGCAAGGTACTGGCTGACCCGGTTGTGCAAGCCATCGCCCAGGCCCGCGGCGCCACGCCTGCGCAAGTGGTGCTGGCCTGGGCTCTGCAGTTGGGCTACGCCGTGATTCCGTCGTCGACAAAGCGCCACAACCTGGCCAGCAACCTCAAGGCGCCGCTGCTGCGGCTGACGGAGGACGACATGGCGCGCATCGCCGCGCTGGACCGCAGCGAACGGCTGGTCAGCCCCGACGGCCTCGCACCCGCCTGGGACTGAGGGGTGATCGGCCGATAATGGCCCGATGCCCCGCACCACCCAACAACTGCACACCCACCGCGAACCCGTAGCCACCCGCCCCGCCGCCACCGTGCTGCTGCTGCGCGATGCGCCGGGCCACAGGGGGCTGGAAGTGCTCATGACCCGGCGCTCGGCCACGGCCAGCTTTGCGCCCGGCGCCTATGTGTTCCCCGGCGGCGGCATTGATGCGCTCGACGCGTCGCCCGAATCGCACGCCGCCGCCGACCGCCGCCCCGCGCAGGACGACTTGCACCTCACCCAGGCGATTGCCGCCATCCGCGAGAGTTTTGAAGAGCTGGGCGTGCTGCTGGCGCGCCATGCCCACGCCCCCCGCACAGGACAGATGGCCGATGCGCAAGACATCGCCGCCATCGACCGCCACCAGCCGTTTGCCGCGCAGTGCAGCGCACGCGGCCTGCGCCTGGCGGCCGACAGCGTGTACCTGCTGGCCCACTGGACGGCCGACCGCGACCTGGCGCGCCGCTTCGAGGTGCCCTTCCTCGTGGCCCGCATGCCCGAGGGCCAGGAGCCCGTGGCCGACGAGACCGAACAGTTCGAGCCCGTGTGGGTGCGCCCAGCCGACGCGCTGGCGCGGCATGAGGCGGGGCAGTTCTTCATGATCTACCCCACCATCCGCACGCTGCAACGCCTGGCAAAGTTCGCCAGCACCCAGGCGGTGCTGGACGCCGTGGCGCACGAACAGCCGCTGTGGGTCAGCTGCCCGCGCGCAGGCCTGCTGGCGGGCAAGGAAGCGCGCTACATGGAAGACGAAGCGCCGTTTGGCGAGCTGGCGCTGGTCTGCCCCGACGGGCAGATCGTGCACCCGCTCGACTGGCAGACCGAACGCCCCGTGCCGCTGCTCAAAAACGTGCAGCGCCTGACCGCACCCAACCCCGGCGTGATGACCGGCCCCGGCACCAACAGCTACCTGGTGGGCGACCCGGCTACCGGCTTCATCGCCATCGACCCCGGCCCGGCCGATGCCGAGCACCTGGACAAACTCTGGCGCGCCGCCGGGGGCGACATCAGCATGATCGTGTGCACCCACTCGCACCCCGACCACTCGCCCGGCGCCGCGCCGTTGCAGGCGCTGTGCGTGCAGGCGGGCAAACCCAGGCCGCCCATCCTGGGCCTGCCATCGGCCCCCACGGCCCGCGCCGCCAGCCAGTTCACGCCCGACCGTTCGCTACAAAATAATGAGCTACTTGTGCTTATTGGGCAAGGGCTAGATGGCAAAATCACCCATACCCTGCAGATCATCCACACCCCCGGCCACGCGGCCAACCACCTGTGCCTGCTGCTGCAGGAAGACGGCCTGCTGTTCAGCGGCGACCACATCCTGAACGGCAGCACCACCGTGATCGACCCGCCTGACGGCAACATGGCCGACTACCTCGATTCGCTCGACCAGCTCGATGCCGCCTGCGCCGAACACGGCGTGGAGTTCATCCTGCCCGCGCATGGCTATGTGCTGGGAGGCCCGGTGCATGGGGCGCGCAGCGCCATCGCCCAGCTCAAAGCCCACCGCCTGGCGCGCGAGGCCAAGGTGCTGGCCGCCCTGCAGGCGCTGCCCGATGGCAGCATTCAAGAGTGGGTGCAGCACGCCTATGACGACGTGCCGCCGCGCCTGTGGCCCGTGGCCCAGCGCTCGCTGCTGGCGCATGTGGAGCGTATTCGCGCGCTGCAGCCCGGGAACAACTGACCCCCTGAGGCGCTGCGCGCCTTCCCCCAGGGGACGCCACCGGTGGCCCGGCAAAGCCGGCTCCACGGTGGCACTGACGTGAAGGCAGCCCCGGTTTCAAAAAGCTCCGCCGACAATCAGGCCACTGCACCATCGAACCGCATCCGGCGAATGCTCACCTTATTTCCTATATGACCGACAAAAACCCCGACCCCACCCACATCCGCCTGGCCAAGCGCGTGGCCGAACAACTGAACTGCTCGCGCAGCACGGCCGAGCAGTTCATCGAAGGCGGCTTTGTCAGCGTGGACGGCCAGGTGGTGGAAGCCCCCGGTGCCCGTGTGCGCCCCGACCAGGCGGTGGCGGTGGCGCCCGATGCCAGCCTGCTCGAACTCACGCCCGTCACGCTGCTGCTGCACAAGCCCGTGGGGGTGGAGGCCGGGCTGGGCCAGCCTGCCCAAGGCGGCGCCGGGCAGGCCGCCCATGCCAGCCGCAGCCAGGGCGCGCCGCAGGCGGTCACGCTGCTGAACCCCGCATCGCACCTGGCCGAAGACGCCTCGGGCATCCGCGTGCTGCAGCGCCATTTCAAGCAGCTCGAATGCTTCACGCCGCTGCCCACCGAGGCCAGCGGCCTGGTGGTCTACACGCAAGACAAGCGCATCGCTCGCAAGCTGGCCGAAGACATCGAATCGCTGGAGCAGGAGTGCATCGTCGAGGTGAAGGGCGACATCGCGCCCAACGGCCTGCAGCGCCTGTGCCACGGCCTGTCGTTCAACGGCCGCCCGCTGCCGCCCATCAAGGTGAGCTGGCAGAGCGAAACCAAGCTGCGCTTTGCCCTGAAGGGCATCCGCCCCGGGCAGGTGCCCGCCATGTGCGAGGCCGTGGGCCTGTCGGTGGTGGCCATGAAGCGCATCCGCATCGGCCGCGTGCCGCTGGCCAAGGTGCCCGAGGGGCAGTGGCGCTATCTGCAGCCGTGGGAGCGGTTTTAGCAGGGCATGACGCTATCCATACGATAGCTATCAGCGCTTTCTGGATAAGCGCCAGCGCCTGTTTTCATGAAAAGTGTGAAGCGCGCCGATAAGCCGGATTCTGTGCACCACTGGCCCTCTTGCGAAGGCCAGCGGCGTGACCGCCATTACTCTGGGCCGGGTGTCGCCACCACGGCTCGATGCTACCTACCCGCCAGCTCTGCGGAACCACATCAACGCTGGCCTACTTGGTATTGCTGCGCGTAGAGATTGCCCGTTTCACCTTGGGCGCGGAGCGCCCAAGGTGGCTGTGGGCTTTCTCGGCTTACGCCGAGAACCGACTGGCTTCCGCCATTCGGCACCGGCTTGCGCCGGCGACCCACAGAACACCCAAGGGTTGCTCCACTCCCAAACTCGTCTCTGTTGCTCTGATCCTCACCTCACGGTGGGCAGCCGTTAGCTGCTACGCTGTCCTGTGCAGTCCGGACGTTCCTCCAGTGCCTGGTTTCCCAGATTGCACCAGCGGCGGTCTGGCGCGCTTCACGGGGGCGATTATCCCCCGATCGGCATATCCATATGCTCCGAATGAGCGATCAACTGGTCCAGAATGCGCGGACACCCCCTCTTTTTTCAGGAGACTCCCCATGAAAACCGACAACGTCCTGCAAACCATCGGCAACACCCCGCATGTGCGCATCAACCGCCTGTTTGGCCCGGGCGCCAGCGTGTGGATCAAGTCCGAGCGCAGCAACCCCGGCGGCTCGATCAAGGACCGCATCGCGCTGGCCATGGTGGAAGACGCCGAAAAATCCGGCGCCCTGAAACCCGGCGGCACCATCATCGAGCCCACCAGCGGCAACACCGGCGTGGGCCTGGCCATGGTGGCGGCCGTCAAGGGCTACAAGCTGGTTTTGGTGATGCCCGACAGCATGAGCATCGAGCGCCGCCGCCTGATGCTGGCCTATGGCGCCAGCTTTGACCTGACGCCGCGCGAAAAAGGCATGAAGGGCGCCATCGCCCGTGCCGAGGAGCTCAAGGCCCAGACGCCCGGGGCGTGGATTCCGCAGCAGTTCGAGAACCCGGCCAACATCGACGTGCATGTGCGCACCACGGCGCAAGAAATCCTGGCCGACTTCCCCGACGGGCTGGACGTGCTGGTCACCGGCGTGGGCACCGGCGGGCACATCACGGGCGTGGCGCGGGTGCTGAAAGCCAAGTTCCCGCAGCTGAAGGTGTTTGCCGTGGAGCCCACGCAATCGCCCGTCATCAGCGGCGGCCAGCCCGCGCCCCACCCCATCCAGGGCATTGGCGCGGGCTTCATCCCCAAGAACCTGGACACCAGCCTGCTCGACGGCGTGATCCAGGTCGATGCCGAACCGGCCCGCGAATACGCCCGCCGCAGCGCCCGCGAGGAAGGCATGCTGGTGGGCATCTCCAGCGGCGCCACGCTGGCCGCCATTGCGCAAAAACTGCCCGAACTGCCCGCGGGCAGCCGCGTGCTGGGCTTCAACTACGACACGGGCGAGCGCTATCTGTCGGTGGAAGGCTTTTTGCCGGCTTAACCGAGAAAAGGCCGTTGGATGCGGCCGGTAAAATCCCCCTCCCCTGCATTGCCCTTCGCCCGATAACCACGGGCCGCAAGACCATGATCCGCCTTTCTGAAATCCGGCTGCCGCTGTCTGCGCTGCCGTCCGACCCCAACCCCAACCCCAACCCCGACACCCAGCCCGAAGCCGCCCTGCGCGCACTCGCCGCGCAGGCGCTGGGCCTGGCCGATGCCGCCGGCATTGCCACGCTGCAGGTTTTCAAGCGCAGCTTTGACGCACGCAAGGCCGATCTGCTGGCGGTGTACATCGTCGATGTCGCGCTTGCCGACGCCGCGCAGGAAGCCGCCCTGCTCGACCAATTCGCAGGCAACCCGCACATCCAGCCCACGCCCGACATGGCCTGGCAGCCCGTGGGCCAGGCCCCGGCCCATCTGCCCCTGCGCCCGGTGGTGGTGGGCTTTGGGCCCTGCGGCATCTTCGCGGCACTGGTGCTGGCGCAGATGGGTTTCAAGCCCATCGTGCTGGAGCGCGGCAAGAACGTGCGCGAACGCACCCAGGACACCTGGGGCCTGTGGCGCAAGCGCGAGCTCCACCCCGAAAGCAATGTGCAGTTTGGCGAAGGCGGCGCGGGCACGTTCAGCGACGGCAAGCTTTACAGCCAGATCAAGGACCCGCGCCACCTGGGCCGCAAGGTGATGGCCGAGTTCGTCAAGGCCGGTGCGCCCGAAGAAATCCTGTACGTGGCGCATCCGCACATCGGCACCTTCAAACTGGTGAAGGTGGTGGAGAGCCTGCGCGCGCAGATCATCGCGCTGGGCGGCGAGATCCGCTTCGAGCAGCGCGTGACGGACGTGATCGTGGAAGAAGGTGCAAAAGGCCGCCACCTGCGCGGCCTGACGGTGCTGAACCAGGCGACGGGCGAAACCACCGCGCTCGCTGCCTCCCATGTGGTGATGGCGCTGGGCCACAGCGCGCGCGACACTTTTGCCATGCTGTACGAGCGGGGTGTGCAGATGGAGGCCAAGCCGTTTTCCATCGGCTTTCGCATCGAGCACCCGCAGGGCGTGATCGACCGCGCCCGCTGGGGCCGCCACGCCGGCCACCCGCTGCTGGGCGCGGCCGACTACAAGCTGGTGCACCACGCCGCCAATGGCCGGGCCGTGTACAGCTTTTGCATGTGCCCCGGCGGCACCGTGGTGGCCGCCACCAGCGAGCCGGGCCGCGTGGTCACCAACGGCATGAGCCAGTATTCGCGCAACGAGCGCAATGCCAATGCCGGCATGGTGGTGGGCATTGATCCGCGCGACTATCCGCGCGACCCTGCGGCCTACGAAGCCACGCTGGGCGCCACGCACGGCGTCGAGGCCCTGGCCGCCGGCCAGCACCACCCGCTGGCGGGCATCGTGCTGCAACGCCAGCTGGAATCGGGCGCCTATGTGCTCGGCGGCAGCAATTACAGCGCGCCCGGCCAGCTGGTGGGCGACTTCATCGCCGGCCGGCCGTCGAAAGAGTTGGGCAGCGTGCAGCCGTCCTACCAACCCGGCGTGACGCTGGGCGATCTGCAGGGCGCACTGCCCAGCTACGCCATCGCAGCCATGCGCGAGGCCCTGCCGGTGTTCGGCCGCAAGATCAAGGGCTTTGACATGCCCGACGCCGTGCTCACCGGCGTGGAGACGCGCACGTCGGCGCCGCTGCGCATCGACCGCGGCGACCACCTGCAAAGCCCCAACACCGCCGGCCTGTACCCAGCGGGCGAAGGTGCCGGCTACGCCGGGGGCATTCTTTCGGCGGGCGTGGACGGCATCAAGGTGGGCGAGGCCGTGGCACGCAGCCTGCTGGGCGCGGCGGCCTGACAACGGCGGTTTCGCAAGCGGCGCGGCCACCGCGGGGCCGCCGCGTTTCTTGACATCCATCAAACCGCAGACGCACCGGGGCGGCACACTGCAGGTGGCAAGGTTGCCACGCAACAGGACCCACCCATGACCGCACCGCTCGCAACACCCCTTCCCGCATCGCCCCCCGCGCCAGCGGGGCTGATCAAACGTTTTGGGCTGTGGGCGGCTCTGGCGGCCATGGTGGCCGTGTTGCTGCTGCCCACCCCTGCCGACTTGCCGCTGGCCGGGCACTACATGCTGGCCATTCTGGCGTTTGCCGTGATCGTGTGGATGACCGAGGCGCTCGACTATTCGGTCAGCGCCGTGGTCATTGGCGCCTTGATGCTCTTTTTGCTGGCCTACGCGCCCAGCGCCGCCAAGCCGGGCATGACCACCGCCATGGGCACCGGGGCTTCGCTCAGCCTGGCGCTCTCGGGTTTTGCCAACAGTGCCGTGGCATTGGTGGCGGCGGCGTGCTTCATTGCCTCGGCCATGACGGCCACCGGGCTGGACCGGCGCATCGCGCTCACGGTGCTTTCCAAGGTGGGGGCCAAGACGCACCACATCGTCATTGGCGCCATGATCGTGGGCTTTTTGCTGTCGTTCATCGTGCCCAGCACCACCGCCCGCGTGGCCTGCCTGATGCCCATCATGATGGGCTTTGTGCTGGCCTTCAATGTGGACCGAAAAAGCCGCTTCGCCGGCCTGCTGGTGATCACCACGGCGCAGACCGCCAGCATCTGGAACGTGGGCATCAAGACCGCCGCCGCACAGAACATGGTGGCCATCGGCTTCATCGAAAAACAGCTGGGCGCGCAGATCACCTGGGGCGAATGGTTCGTGGCCGCAGCGCCTTTTGCCGCGCTGCTGACGGTGGCGCTGTTCTTCATCATGACCCGCATGATGAAGCCCGAAATGCACGAGATTGCCGGGGGCCAGGAAACCATCCGCAAGCAATTGCAGGAGCTGGGCCCCATGACGGTGAACCAGTGGAAGCTGCTGGCCATCGTGCTGGCGCTGCTGGGGTTCTGGTCCACCGAAAAGGTGCTGCACAGCTTTGACACCACCTCCACCACCATCGCAGCCGTGGCGCTGATGCTGTTTCCGCGCATCGGCGTGATGGACTGGAAGCAGTCGCAAAAGGGCTTCCCCTGGGGCACCGTGGTGCTGTTTGCCGTGGGCATCAGCGTGGGTTCGGCCCTGCTGCAGACCAAGGCCGCTGGCTGGCTGGCGCAACTCATCGTGACCAACCTGGGCCTGCAGATGGCCTCGGCATTCGCCATCCTGATGCTGCTGTCGGGCTTTCTGATCGTCATCCACCTGGGCTTTGCCAGTGCCACGGCGCTGGCGTCCACCATGATTCCCATCATCATCAGCGTGCTGTCCACCGTGCAGACGCCGGGCATCAACATCGTGGGCATGACCATGATTTTGCAGTTCGTGGTGAGCTTCGGCTTCATCCTGCCGGTGAACGCGCCACAGAACATGATTGCCTACGGCACCGACACCTTCGAGGCCCGTGATTTTGTGCGCACCGGCTTCATGATCACGGTGGTGGGCTCGGTGCTGCTGGTGATTTTTGCGCTGACCTACTGGCCCTGGATGGGCCTCATGGTGCGCTAACCCTGCGCCTCAATGCAGGGCGCCGGGGCTGCGGGCAAAGCCCCGCGTCCATCAACAATCCCGGGCTTTAATGCAGCGCTCTCACGCCGCCCGCTGCAGCAGGCAACCGGAACGCATCCACCATCTCCGCCAGTTGCTGCGCCTGCGCGCGCAGGCCCTGGGCAGCGGCCGAAGACTCCTCCACGAGCGCCGCATTCTGCTGAGTCATCTGGTCGAGCTGCGAGACCGCCTCGCCCACCTGGCTCAGGCCGGTGGTCTGCTCACGGGCCGCCGTACTGATCTCGCCAATGATGGTGGCCACCTGCTGGACGGAATCGACAATCTCGCCCATGGTGTCGCCCGCGGCATGCACCAGCTTCGCGCCTTCATCGACCTGGCGCACACTGTCGCCGATCAGGCCACCAATCTCCTTGGCCGCGGTGGCCGAGCGCTGGGCCAGGCTGCGCACCTCGCTGGCCACAACAGCAAAACCACGGCCCTGTTCACCCGCACGGGCAGCTTCCACCGCCGCATTGAGCGCGAGAATGTTGGTCTGGAACGCAATGCCGTCGATCACGCTCGTGATGTCGGCAATGCGGCGCGACGACAGCGCGATGCCGTCCATAGTGCCCACCACGCGGTCCACCGCCTCGCGGCCCCGGCGGGCCACATCGCTCGCGCCCGTGGCCAGGTGGCTGGCCTGCGCGGCGGCGTCGGCACTGTGACGCACAGTGGCCAGCAGTTCTTCCATGCTGGCGGCGATCTCTTCCAGGTTGGACGCCGTCTGCTCGGTGCGCGCCGACAGGTCGCTATTGCCCGCAGCGATCTCGCTGCTGGCGCCGGCCACCGAAGTGCTGGCCTGGCGCATGCCCACCACCAGTTCGGCCAGCCGTGCCTGCATACCACCCAGGCGTGCCAGCAGGGCCTGCAATTCGTCACGGCTGCCCGCCTTCGGCTGCTGCACGGGGGATGTGAGGTCGCCTTCGGCAATGCGGTCGGTCACCTCGGACGCATGGGCCAGAGGCTGCAGGATGGAGCGAGACAGCAACCAGGCGCAGGCCAGACTCAGCAGCAGCCCCACCAGCGAGCCCGCCGCCAGCAGCGTGATGCCCTGGCTTTCGCTGCGGGCTGCAGCCTCGCGGGCCTCGGCCACGCGCTGGCGCTGGTACTCGGCCAGCTTGTTCACCGATGCAGCATAGGCGTCGGCTGCAGGCCGTAGCTGGTTGGCAATGGCGTCTGGCGGCAGGGCTTCGCCCGCCTTGCGGCGCTTGACGAGGTCGTCACGCACTGCACGGAAGCCGTTGCCCGACTTGTCAATGGCATCGAACAGTGCCTGGGATTGCGGGTCTGCCGCCAGTGCATCCAGCCGCTTGCGCACTTCAGAGGATCGGGCCGACGTGACTTTGCGGTCTGCATCGATGCGTGCGGCATAGGTGGGGTTGTCGATTTCCAGCAGGGTTTCGGCGCGCACTGAGCTAAGCACCACGATAGCGTGCAACTCGCGCGCCAACAACGCGCGCTCGGACGAGGCACCGCCCAGGTCATCGGCAATGTCCTGCAAGTCAGCCAGCCGCCAAATGCCTATGGCCGCTGACAGCGACATGACCAGACAGACAACACCAAAGGCCAGGGCCAGGCGGACCGCAACACGTGCGTGAGAGATGGACATAAAGCGTTCTTAAGAGAATAAAAGTCAACAAAAACCTGGGCGCGACGCTACGCGGCATTGGATTGCAGGCAGTCCCCAGCTTATCGACAAAAAGTTACACCCTCTTAAATCTCCGCAAGATCTGCCTGCCCAACTGGCAATAAAAAGGCCGCTGCAGCGCAAAGCGCTGCAGCGGCCTTCCCTTGGGAAGGGCCGAAAAGGGAACCCGATCAGCCTTGCTGCTGTGCGTTCTGCAGCGCGGCAATGCGCTCTTCAATCGGCGGATGGGTGCTGAACAGCTTGCCGATGCCACCGGCAATGCCCATGGCCGCCATGCTCTTGGGCAGCTCGGCGGGGTGCATGCCACCCAGGCGGGCCAAGGCGTTGATCATGGGCTGGCGGCGGCCCATGAGCTGGGCGGCACCGGCGTCGGCGCGGAACTCGCGCTGGCGCGAAAACCAGGCCACGATGATGGCAGCCACAAAGCCCAGCACGATATCGAGCACCACGGTGGTGACCATATAGCCGATGCCTGGGCCCGAGCGGTTCTCGTTGTTCTTGTTGAGGAAGCTGTCCACCGCGTAGCCGATCACGCGCGACAGGAACACCACGAAGGTGTTCATCACGCCCTGGATCAGCGTCATGGTGACCATGTCGCCATTGGCGATGTGCGCCACCTCGTGGCCGATCACGGCCTCCACCTCCTCGCGCGTCATGCCTTGCAGCAGGCCCGTCGAGACGGCCACCAGCGCCGAGTTCTTGAACGCACCCGTGGCGAAGGCGTTGGGATCGCCCTCGAAGATGCCGACCTCGGGCATGCCAATGCCGGCCTTCTCGGCCAGCTTGCGCACGGTTTCAACGATCCAGGCTTCATCGGCATTGCGCGGCTGCTCGATGATCTGCACGCCCGCGCTCCACTTGGCCATGGGCTTGCTGATCAGCAGCGAGATGATGGCGCCGCCAAACCCCATGACAAAGGCAAAGCCCAGCAGCGCGCCCAGATTCAGCCCGTTGGCCGTGAGGTAGCGGTTGACGCCCAGCAGGCTGGCAACAACACCCAGCACGGCCACCACGGCCACGTTGGTCAAGAGGAACAAAATAATACGTTTCATGGGTTCTCCACAGAGAGGCGGGGTTGTCTGGCCCTAGAAGCCTTGAGCGGCACACATGGGGGTGGCCGCGCGCTCCTTCAAGCCGGTGTCACAGCACGGCAGATCCCATGGTGTGATTGCTTTTGCGGGGCGCGCTGCGAAAGACGAGGGAGTCATCATAGAAGGAAAAGTTCTCGTTTCCGGGCCACCAGCCGGGTATCCCCAGCACGGGCAATGGCACAAACGGCTTGGTCACCAGGCGCTCGGGTTGCAGCGACTGCGCCAGCCAGGCATCGAGCGATGCTACCGAATCAATAGCTGCTTGCGCTTGATACACATGCGCTGTGATGGGTTTTCGTGGAAAAACCAGCTTTTCCAGCAGCGCATGGCCGAACAACACCAGCCGGGCCTCGCGCCACAGCGGCCGCAGGTCGACAAACAGCCGCCGCCAGTCCCGCGCCCGCAGCGCCGCCCAGAGCGCAGGCGGAGCGCTGAGCAGGGCGCCGTTTTCGTCGAACACGGTGAGCGCATCACGCAGCGGCCCTCGCACCGCCTGCACGCCATCGGCGGCAATGGCCTGCGCCTGCAACTGATTCAGCCGCTGCTTGGTTTGCGGAAACTGCTGCCAGACCAAGCCGTTGAAAAAGTCATGCAGGTTGTCACGCGTGGGCACGCGGCCGGTGTCGAAGATGAACTGCTCGTAGGCGATGCCATCGGGCAGGTCCTGCGGCGGCGCGAAGCCCACGGGGCCCCCTTCGGAAGTTGCGACCTGCAGCACGGCGTGCACCGCGCAGCCGCCTTGCAGCACCTTCCGCGCCAGCGGCTCGCCCGCCCCACGCCACGGATCCAGCCAGGGTGTGGCCCAGTCAATGGCGCCGAACGGGCTGGGCGCTAGACCAGCCGCCACGGCAGCGCTTCGCCCGCGCGCAAGGGCTTGAGCTCGGCCTCGCCGAAGGCGAAGCTGTCTGGCGGCGTCCAGCTTTCGCGGCGCAGGGTGATGGTGCCGGTGTTGCGCGGCAGGCTGTAGAAGTCGGGGCCGTGGAAGCTGGCAAAGCCTTCGAGCTGGTCCAGCGCACCCGCGTTGTCGAACGCCTCGGCATACATCTCGATGGCGGCGTGCGCGGTGTAGCAACCGGCGCAGCCGCTGGCGTGTTCCTTGAGGTGCGCGGGGTGCGGCGCGCTGTCGGTGCCCAGAAAGAACTTGGGCGACCCGCTGGTGGCGGCCTGCACCAGGGCCACGCGGTGGGTTTCGCGCTTGAGCACGGGCAGGCAGTAGTAGTGCGGGCGGATGCCGCCGGTAAAGATGGCGTTGCGGTTGTACAGCAGGTGGTGCGCCGTGATGGTGGCGGCGGTGAAGCGGTCGGCTTCGCGCACGTAGTCGGCGGCATCCTGGGTGGTGATGTGCTCGAAAACGATTTTCAGCTCGGGGAAGTCGCGGCGCAGCGGGATGAGCTGCTGCTCGATGAACGCGGCCTCACGGTCGAACAGGTCGATGTCGCTGCTGGTCACTTCACCATGCACCAGGAGCAGCATGCCGGCCTTCTGCATGGCTTCGAGCGTGGGGTAGATCTTGCGCAGGTCGGTCACGCCCGCGTCGCTGTTGGTGGTGGCGCCTGCGGGGTAGAGCTTGCAGGCCACCACGCCGGCCGCCTTCGCACGCACGATTTCTTCGGGCGGCAGCTTGTCGGTGAGGTACAGCGTCATCAGCGGCTCGAAGCCCATGCCTGCGGGCACAGCGGCCAGGATGCGCGCCTTGTAATCCAGCGCCTGCTGCGCCGTGGTCACGGGCGGGCGCAGGTTGGGCATGATGATCGCGCGGCCGAACTGGGCGGCGGTGTGCGGCACGACGGTGTGCAGGGGCTCGCCGTCGCGCACATGCAGGTGCCAGTCGTCGGGGCGGGTGATGGTGAGGGTGTCTGGGGCGGCAGTCATGGCCGCCATTGTCCCATCACTGCCCCGCCATCGGGCATTCGCCAGCGCTGCGTGCTCAGTGCTGCGTGCTCAGTGCTGCAGGATCTTGTTGAGAAAGTCCTTGGTGCGTGGCTGGCGGGCCTCGGGGTGGCCGAAGAAGGAGTCCTTGGAGCAGTCTTCCAGGATCTTGCCGCCCACATCCATGAAGATCACGCGGTTGCTGACCTTGCGGGCAAAGCCCATTTCGTGGGTCACGCACATCATGGTCATGCCTTCGTTGGCCAGGCCCACCATCACGTCCAGCACTTCGCCGACCATTTCGGGGTCAAGCGCCGAGGTGGGCTCGTCGAACAGCATCACGATGGGGTCCATGCTCAGGGCGCGCGCAATGGCCACGCGCTGCTGCTGCCCGCCCGAGAGCTGACCCGGGAACTTGTCCTTGTGCGCCATCAGGCCCACGCGCTCCAGCATCTTGAGGCCGCGCTTCTTGGCGTCATCGGCACTGCGGCCCAGCACCTTGATCTGCGCGATGGTGAGGTTGTCGGTCACCGACAGGTGGGGAAACAGCTCGAAGTGCTGGAACACCATGCCCACGCGGCTGCGCAGCTTGGGCAGGTCGGTCTTGGGGTCGTGCACGGCCACGCCATCCACATAGATCTCGCCCTTCTGAAAGGGCTCCAACGCGTTGATGGTCTTGATCAGCGTGGACTTGCCGGAACCCGAGGGACCGCACACCACCACCACCTCGCCTTTCTGGATGGTGGTGGAGCAATCGGTCAGCACCTGCACGGGGCCATACCACTTGGATACGTTTTTGAGTTCGATCATTAACTTGTTCCTCAATCTCTTGCGCATCAGCGAATAATTGCGATCTTCTGGTGCAGGCGCTTGACCATCCACGAGAGGGCGTAGCACATCACGAAATACAGCACGGCCGCCGCCAGATAGGCCTCGATGGGGCGGCCAAAGTTCTTGCCGGCCACTTCAAAGCCCTTGAGCATGTCGTAGGCGCCGATGGCATAGACCAGCGAGGTGTCCTGGAACAGGATGATGGTCTGCGTCAGCAGCACCGGCAGCATGTTGCGAAACGCCTGCGGCAGCACCACCAGCTTCATGTTCTGGCTGTAGGTCATTCCCAAGGCCTGGCCGGCAAACACCTGCCCCCGTGGCACCGACTGGATGCCAGCACGCATGATTTCGCTGAAATAGGCGGCTTCAAAGGCAATGAAGGTGATCACCGCGGACACCTCGGCACCGATGGGCCGGCCGATGATGGCCGGCACCAAAAGGAAGAACCACAAAATCACCATGACCAGCGGAATGCTGCGCATGCCGTTGACATAGACGGTGGCGGGCGCCGCAAGCCACTTCTTGCCCGACAGGCGCATGAGCGCCAGCACGGTGCCGAAGATCACGCCGCCAATGGTGGCCACCAGCGTGAGCATGAGGCTGAAATACAGCCCCTTGAGCACGAAGTTGGAGATCAGGTCCCAGTTGTAGAAGGAAAAATCAAGGCTGAGGTTCATGTCAGTGCCCCCCACCCGCGCCACCGGCCAACACCATCCCGGGGATGCGCGCCCGCTTCTCGATGAACGCCATGATGCGGTTGATGGCAAATGCCGAGACGATGTAGCAGGCCGTGACGGCCAGATAGACCTCGATGCCGCGCGAGGTCTCTTCCTGCGCCTGCATGGCAAACATGGTGAGTTCAGCCACCGACACGGCAAACGCCACGGACGAGTTCTTGAAGATGTTCATCGTCTCGCTGGTCAGCGGCGGAATGATGATGCGAAACGCCATGGGCAGCAGCACATAGCGGTAGGTCTGGAAGGTGGTGAACCCCATGGCCATGCCGGCGTACCGCTGGCCGCGCGGCAGCGCCTGGATGCCCGAGCGCACCTGTTCGGCAATCCGCGCCGAGGTAAAGAAACCCAGCGCCAGCACCACCAGCACGAAGCCCGGCACGGCCTGCATGGCGGGGAACATGGTGGGCACGACGTGGTACCACAAAAAAATCTGCACCAGCAGCGGAATGTTGCGAAACAGTTCCACCCAGGCATTGCCCAGCCGCACCACCACGGGCCGCCCTTGCAGCGTGCGCAGCGTGCCGATGAACGATCCCAGCACCAGTGCCAGCACCAGCGCACACAACGAAACCGATACGGTCCAGCCCCAGGCCGACAGCATCCAGTCCAGGTAAGTGATGTCGCCGCCCTTGCCAAAGCAGCCCTGCACCGCCTGCCGCTCCAGGGTGTCTTCGCAGAACACCTGCCAATCCCAGCTCATAGGTTGGTTCCTTCTTCAAACGGAATTTATTGGGCACCGCGGGCGGCGTCCAACAAAAAAGCCCCTTCAAACCCGCGGTCCGAAGGGGCGGTTCAATCCTGGGAGATTACTTCTTGGCGTAGTCTTCCATGGGCTTGTCGTTGGGGTTGGCCCAGGCGGCCTTGGTGGCATCCGACAGCGGCAAGCCAACCTTGATGTTGGTCGGCGGCACGGGTTGCATGAACCACTTGTCGTACAGCTTGGTCAGCGAGCCGTCGGCAATCTGGCGCTTGATGCTGTCGTCCACTGCCTTCTTGAAGGCCGGGTCGTCCTTGCGCAGCATGCAGGCAATCGGCTCGACCGACAGCACTTCGCCCACGATCTTGAAGTCGGCCGGGTTCTTGGCCTTGGAGATGTTGGCGGCCAGAATGGAGCCATCCATCACGAACGCATCGGCACGGCCGGTTTCGAGCAGCAAGAAGCTGTCGGCGTGGTCCTTGCCATAGACCTCCTTGAAGTCGATGCCGCCGGCGCGCTCGTTCTTGCGCAGGGTCTGCACCGACGTTGTGCCCGTGGTGGTGGCCACGCTCTTGCCGTTGAGGTCCTTGATCGCTGCAATGCCCGAATTCGCCTTGACGGCGATGCGCACTTCTTCCACATAAGTGGTCACCGCAAAGGCCACATCCTTCTGGCGCGTGGCGTTGTTGGTGGTGGAGCCGCACTCCAGGTCCACCGTGCCATTGGTCACCAGCGGAATACGGTTTTGCGACGTGACGGGCTGGTACTTGGTTTCCAGCGCGGACAGGCCCAACTGCTTGCGCAGGTCGGAGATGATGCGCTCGGCCATCTCGGTATGAAAGCCCACATATTTGCCGTTGCCCAGCGTGTACGACAGGCCCGACGATTCGCGCACGCCCAGCGTGATGCTGCCCGACGACTTGATCTTGGCCAAGGTGTCGTTCGCCTGCGCGAAAGCGCCGCCGGCAGCCAGTGCGACCACGGCCATCGCGAAAATATGCTTCTTCATTTCAATCTCCTGGTGTCATGCAAAAAAGGGATTCTAGAGACTTGCGCCAGCCCGCATTGTGAGCGAGTAGCGCCCTCCAGAACAGCGGGTTTACCTGCCGCTCCGGTCACCACGGCACCTGGCCGGCAGGGTGCTTTCAGGTGCCGCGCCGCAAACGACTGACTGACTGACGGGTTCGGTACGCAACAGGGTTGGCCGGATCCATGGGACGACCACCGGCCATGCCACGCTCCTGCGAGTACTTGAAAATTTATATAGCAACCTTCGTGCCGCAGCAAGGCCGTGGCCTGTGCACCACCGCGTGCACGCCGATTGTCAATGTCAGTCCCGAGAATTGCCTATGCCGAATGCGCGAGCAAGCAGACACAGGGTTTATATCCGCAGGGCCCCCTGGCTGGAGCCCACGCCCTGCAGATAGGTCCACAAGGCTTGCGCCGTGCCCTTCGGGGCCTCTCGTGCGCTGGGTTTTTCGCGGTAGGCGCGCACATCCATCACGATCTGCAGGCCTGACTGGTCCGCCGGTTCCGCGCTCACGAGTTTGCGCGCGCGCACATCCTTCTTGACGGCGCTGTAAGGGAGGAACGCCACACCATGGCCTTCCAACGCCATCGCCTTGAGGCCTTCGGCCATGTCGGTTTCATACACCCGCTCCAGGTGAATCGCGGTGCCCGACTCTTTGAGAATCAGTTCGGTCATGCGCCCCAGATAGGCCCCGGGCGCGTAGCCCAGATAGGGCAGCGGCTGGCCTGAGCGGCCGGGCAGACGAAACAGCGGCTGCCCGTCGGCATCGGGCTTGCTATAGGGCGACAGCACCTCCTGCCCCAGGGTCACCATCTCGTAGCGGTCGGTATCCAGCTGAAACGGCTGCGAAGCGTGGTGGTAGGCGATCATCAGGTCGCAGCCCCCTTCCACCAGACGCATCACCGCATCGTGCACATTGAGCGCAATGAGGCGGCTTTTGAAGGGGCCGAATTTCTCGTGCAGGTTTGAAACCCAGGCCGGGAAAAACGTGAACGCCAGCGTGTGCGGCACCGCAAACTCGATCATGTCGCGGCTGGCGCTGGTGTGCGCGCGCAGCATGGCGCGCGTGTTCTGCAGGGCCTGCAGCATCTCCAACGCCTGGTCGTACAGCGTCTTGCCCGCCGGTGTCAGGCGCGTGGGGTAAGAACTGCGATCGACCAGATCGGTTCCGGCCCACGCCTCCAGTGCCTGAATGCGGCGCGAAAAGGCCGGTTGCGTCACATGCCTCAGCTGGGCAGAGCGGCTGAAGCTGCGCGTCTCCGCCAGGCTGACAAAATCCTCAAGCCACTTGGTTTCCATCGCCGCATTATCCGCGCGTGCTGGCGTCGCCGTCGGGCCACGCAAAAGCGGGCGCGCACCGCAACACACCCCATAATGTGCGGCGGCGCGCACAGCGCCGTCCCCGTCCAAGGCCCCTGGTGCACAACACTGCCGGGCAGAGCGACAGCATTCGCCATGTTTGTTTCCCTGAGACCCTGCCCCCATGCCTCCCTCCTTCCCTACCGGGTCGACGGATTCCGTCGCCCCGCCGTCCCTGGCGCCTGAAGACAACGCCCCCCGCTCGCTGCGCATCGAAGACTGGCTCACGGTGATCGTGATGGCAGCGCTGGCCCTCATCACCTTCGCCAACGTGCTGGTGCGCTACTTCACCAATTCCTCGTTTGCATGGACCGAAGAAATCTCGGTCTTCCTGATGATCGTGCTGGCGCTGGTGGCAGGTTCGGCCGCCGTGGCGCGCGACCAGCACATCCGCATCGAATACTTTGCCGAAGGCGGATCGATGGCCCGGCGCAAGCTGCTGGCGCGGTTTGGCGCGCTCATGGTGGCCCTGCTGTTCGGCCTGATCGCCGTGCTGAGCGTGCGCGTGGTGTGGGACGACTACCGCTTTGGCGAGACCTCGCCGGGCATCGGCCTGCCCCAGTGGTGGTATTCGATCTGGCTGCCCGTGATCTCGGCGCTGATCGCCGCGCGCGCCATCGGCCTGTTCATCCGCCGGGGCCGCCAGACGCCGTCAGCAGACCACCACGGAGACTTCCCAGCATGATCGCCACGCTGCTGTTCGTGGCCTTCCTGGCCATGATGTTTGTGGGCGTGCCGATTGGCGCCGCCCTGGGACTGGCCGGCGCCGCCGCCATTGCGTTGGCCAACGCCGACAGCCAATGGTTCGGCCTGCTGGCCGTGCCGCAGAACTTCTACGCCGGGCTGGGCAAATACCCGCTGCTGGCCATTCCGATGTTCGTGCTGGTGGGCTCCATCTTCGACCGCTCGGGCGTGGCGCTGCGCCTGGTCAACTTTGCCGTAGCCATCGTGGGGCGCGGCCCCGGCATGCTGCCGCTGGTGGCCATTGCCGTGGCCATGTTCCTGGGCGGCATCTCGGGCTCGGGCCCGGCCAATGCGGCCGCCGTGGGCGGCGTGATGATCGCGGCCATGTCGCGCGCGGGTTATCCACCCTCGTTCTCGGCCAGTGTGGTGGGGGCAGCGGCCGCCACTGACATCCTGATCCCGCCGTCGGTCGCGTTCATCATCTACTCGGTGCTGGTGCCCGGCGCCTCGGTGCCGGCGCTGTTTGCAGCGGGCATGATCCCCGGCGTGCTGGCCGGCATCGCCCTGATCGTGCCCGCCGTGTGGATGGCGCGCAGGCACAAGATGGGCGCCCTCGAAGCCACCATGCCCCGCCCGCCGTTCTGGAAGAGCCTGCGCGAAGCCCTGTGGGGCCTGGCCGCGCCGGTACTGATTCTGGGCGGCATGCGTGCGGGCTGGTTCACGCCCACCGAAGCCGCCGTGGTGGCGGTGTTCTACGGCCTGTTTGTGGGCATGGTCATCCACCGCACCATCTCGGTGCGCGACCTATTCCCCATCCTGCGCGAATCGGGCGAGTTGTCGGCAGTGATCCTCATCGTGGTGTCCCTCGCGGGCATCTTTGCCTATTCGCTCTCCACCCTGGGCGTGATCGACCCCGTGGCCAACGCCATCGTGAACTCGGGCCTGGGTGAATACGGCGTGCTGGCGCTGCTCATCGTGCTGCTCATCACCGTGGGCATGTTTTTGGACGGTATCTCGATCTTTTTGATCTTCGTGCCCCTGCTGCTGCCCATCATGAACCACTACCACTGGGACCCCGTGTGGTTCGGCGTGATCCTCACCCTCAAGGTGGCGCTGGGCCAGTTCACGCCGCCATTGGCCGTGAACCTGATGGTGTCGTGCCGCATCGCCGGCGTGCGCATGGAATCCACCGTGCGCTGGGTCGGCTGGATGCTGTTCGCCATGTTCCTCGTCATGGTGCTGGTAATTGCGTTCCCACCACTGGCCCTGTGGCTGCCCGCGCGCCTGGGCTACTGATTTCGCTGTACAACCGTTTTCCATACTGACCTGAAGGAGACTGAAAAAATGAAACTGCGTACATTCCTCACCACGGCCGTGGCCGCTGCGGCCGCCCTGGCTTTCACCGCCCCCGCCGCCATTGCGCAAACCGCGTACAAAAGCGAATACCGCATGTCGCTGGTGTTGGGCACGGCCTTCCCCTGGGGCAAGGGCGGCGAGCTGTGGGCCAACAAGGTGCGCGAGCGCACCCAGGGCCGCATCAACATCAAGCTCTACCCCGGCGTTTCGCTGATCCAGGGCGACCAGACGCGGGAGTTTTCGGCGCTGCGCCAGGGCGTGATCGACATGGCGATTGGCTCGACCATCAACTGGTCGCCCCAGGTGAAGCAGCTCAATTTGTTCTCGCTGCCCTTTTTGATGCCCGACTACGCTGCCGCCGACGCACTCACGCAGGGCGAAGTGGGCAAGAGCCTGTTCACGACGCTGGAAAAAGCCGGTGTGGTGCCGCTGGCCTGGGGCGAAAACGGCTACCGCGAAATCTCCAATTCCAAGAAGGCCATCAAGACCCCGGATGACCTGAAGGGCATGAAGATCCGTGTGGTCGGCTCACCGCTGTTCCTGGACACGTTCACCGCCCTGGGCGCCAACCCCACGCAAATGAGCTGGGCCGACGCCCAGCCCGCCATGGCCAGCAGCGCCGTGGATGGGCAGGAGAACCCGCTGTCGGTCTATATGGCCGCCAAGCTCTACACCGTGGCACAAAAGCACCTGACACTGTGGGGCTACATGAATGATCCGCTGATCTTTGTGGTCAACAAGGACATCTGGAACAGCTGGACCCCCGCCGACCGCGAGATCGTCAAGCAGGCCGCCATCGACGCCGGCAAGGAGCAGATCGCCATTGCGCGCAAGGGCGTGATCGAGGCCGACAAGCCGCTGCTGAAAGAAATCGCCAGCCACGGCGTGACCGTGACCCAGCTCACCCCCGCCGAGCGCGAAGCCTTCGTCAAGGCAACGCGCCCCGTGGTTGACAAGTGGAAGGGCCAGATCGGTGCCGACCTGGTGAACCTGGCAGAAAAGTCGATCGCTGCGCGCAAGAAGTAATGCTATAAAAACAAGAGCTGCCAGCGCTTACCACCAAAGCGGTGGCAGCTTTTTTATCCTGATTAGCGAC
The DNA here is from genome assembly GCF_017939685.1 of Acidovorax sp. JG5. Taxonomy (NCBI): domain Bacteria; kingdom Pseudomonadati; phylum Pseudomonadota; class Betaproteobacteria; order Burkholderiales; family Comamonadaceae; genus Acidovorax; species Acidovorax sp. JG5. Next base: position 304,693 of record NZ_JAGKSE010000002.1, on the reverse strand, counting down.
TTATCTCAGTGGCTTACCCCATCCGTTCGGGCTAAGCCTGTCGAAGCCAGGGCGCTCCTTGCAAACAGCCCTTCGACAAGCTCAGGGCGAACGAGGTCTGAGATATGTCGCCAATCAGGCCAAAAATACCCAAACGTCCAAGATCCCCAACAAACCGGCTTCACAAGGGCGAAACCATGGGCTTACCCGCAAAATGGCGCCGGGCGTTCTCCACAAAACGATCCACCGACGCCTGCACCGCCTCGGGCGACCAGCCCGCCACATGGGGCGTGATCACCAGGTTGTCCAGGTCGATCAGCCCGGCCGGCGGTGTGGGCTCGCTTTCATACACATCTAGCCCCGCGCCCGCAATGCGGCCTGTGCGCAGCGCCTGCGCGAGGGCGGCGGTGTCGACCACGCTGCCGCGGGCGATGTTCACCAGGTAGCCACTCGGGCCCAGCGCCTCGAGCACCGGGGCATCCACCAGGCGGCGTGTTTGTGGCCCGCCGGGCGTGGCCACCACCAGAAAGTCGGCCCATGCGGCCAGCGCCTGCACATCGGCAAAGTAGCGGTGTGGCACATCAGGGCGGGCGCTGCGGTTGTGGTAGCCCACCTCGACATCAAACCCCAGCGCGCGATGCGCGATCTTGCTGCCAATGGTGCCCAGGCCGACGATGCCCATGCGCTTGTGCGACACGCCCGGCGGCAGTGGCAACGCGGTGCGCCAGACGCCCTGGCGGGTCTTGGCATCCAGCTGCGGAATGCCGCGCACCACGGCGAGCAGCAGGCCCCAGGCATGGTCGGCCACGCAGTCGTCGTTGGTGCCGGCACCGTTGGCCACGGCAATGCCATGGGCCTTGGCGTAGGCCACATCGATGTTCTCAAACCCCGCACCCAGCGCGCTCACCAGCGACAGCCGGGGCAGCGCCTGCATCTGATCGGCGCGCAATCCGATGGAGCCAATCGTGAGCACGGCCTGTACCGTGGCACCGTGCGCGGCAATGGCCGCTGTGCATTGCGCCGCATCGGGCGCGTAAATCAGCTCAGAAGACCCCGCGAGCTGGGCACGGTGCTCTTCCGACAGAAAGGTGATGGCAAGCAGGACAGGTTTCATGGGTCAAGCAAATGAAGGATCATGGAAAACACCGAACTGGGGAATGAGGAAGCCATTTGACTTCCACCGATCCGCCCGCGCGCAGCGCATGAAACCGGCGCGGCCCAGGCGAGAGACCCCCAGCAAGTGCCGTCCCGCAGCGAAGGCGTCGTCGTCCCCCTCTGGGGCTGAGGGCCGCGGCTCCAGGCCTGCCTGCGCAGGCCTGGACGGTACCGAAGAGCCGCCGCCTCTGGCGGCCGCACCGAGGCGCCGAAGTGGAATCAAGGGGGGCTCTCATTCTGTTGCAGCGCCCACATGCTGGCATAGCGCCCGCCCAGGGCCAGCAGCTCGCTGTACGTGCCGCGCTCGACGATCTGGCCGGCATCCATCACCAGGATCTGGTGTGCATCGACCACGGTGGACAGGCGATGGGCGATGAGCAGCGTGGTTCGATTGCGCGCGGCGCTTTGCAGCTCGGCCTGGATGGCGCGCTCGTTGGCCGAATCCAGCGCCGAGGTGGCCTCGTCAAAAATCAGCACCGGCGGGTTTTTCAGCAAGGTGCGCGCAATGGCGACGCGCTGCTTTTCGCCGCCCGACAGCTTGAGGCCGCGCTCGCCCACCATCGTGGCGTAGCCCTTGGGCGTGGAGGCGATGAAATCATGGATGCGCGCGGCGCGGGCGGCTTCCTCGATGTCGGCCTGGCTGGCGCCGGGGCGGCCGTAGGCGATGTTGTAGGCCACCGTGTCGTTGAACAGCACGGTGTCCTGCGGCACGATGCCAATGGCCTGGCGCACGCTGGCCTGCGTCACATCGCGGATCTCTTGCCCCGCGATGGTGATGCGGCCTTGCTGGATGTCATAAAAGCGGAACAGCAGCCGCGCCAGTGTGGACTTGCCCGAGCCCGACGGGCCGACCACGGCCACCGTCTTGCCCGCCGGAATCTCGAAGCTGATGCCCTTGAGGATGGGCCGCGCCGGGTCGTAGGCAAATTGCACGTTTTCAAAGCGCACCGTGGGCTGGGCCAGCCCCACCAGCGGCTGCGCACCGGGGGCATCGGCCACCTCGCGCTCGCGGTCCATCAGCGTGAACATCTTGTCCAGGTCGGTCAGGCTCTGCTTGATCTCGCGGTAGATCACGCCCAGAAAGTTCAGCGGAATGTAGAGCTGGATCATGAAGGCGTTGACCATGACCAGGTCGCCCAGCGTCATGCGGCCATCGACCACGCCCTGCGTGGCGCGCCAGAGCATGGCCACCAGGCCCGTGGCGATGATGAGCTGCTGGCCGGTGTTGAGCAGCGACAGCGAGCTTTGCGCCTTCAGGCGCGCGGCGCGCAGGCGCTGCAGGCTTTCGTCGTAGCGCCGGGCCTCGAAGCTTTCGTTGTTGAAGTATTTGACGGTTTCGTAGTTGAGCAGCGAATCGACGGCCTTGCTGTGCGCGGCGGAATCAAACTCGTTGGCCTGGCGGCGAAACTGCGTGCGCCACTCGGTCAGCACCACCGTGAAGGTGATGTAAAGCGCCAGCGCGGCCAGCGTGATCCAGGCAAACCAGGCATCAAAGCGCAGCGCCAGGATGGTCAGCACCATGAACACTTCGATCAGCGTGGCGCCAATGTTGAACAGCGTGAACGAGATCAGCGACTCGATGCCGCGCACGCCGCGCTCGATGTCGCGCGTCATGCCGCCGGTCTGGCGCTCCAGATGAAAGCGCAGGCTTAAAGCGTGCAGGTGCTCGAAGGTCTGCAGTGCAATCGAGCGCGCCGCGCCTTGCGTGGCCTTGGCAAACACCAGCTCGCGCAGCTCGGTGAACAGCGAGGTGGACAGGCGCAGCAGCCCATAGGCCAGCAGCAGCCCGGCCGGCACCACCAGCACGGCGGCCGGGTCGCCGGGCTTGAACGCCATAGCATCGACCAGGTTCTTGAGCAGCACCGGCACGCCCACGTTGGCGACCTTGGCGCCCACCATGAACACGATGGCCAACACCACCCGCCACTTGTATTGCCACAAATACGGCAGCAGGCGCGAGAGCGTGGCCCAGTCGGAGCGCTTTTGCGCGGGATTTTCAGGAGAGGGGGGAGAAAGCTCGCCGTGGTGGCGCATGAAGGACAATTCCGATGGTTGTTTTACCGAGATTGTGCCTATGACCGACCTGCCCACCCTTGCCCCGCCCGCGTTGCCCTGCAGCCACGAGCTGGTACTCAAGGTCATCCCCATGCCCGCCGACAGCAATGCCAACGGCGACATCTTCGGCGGCTGGGTGATGGCGCAGGTGGACTTGGCCGGCGCCGTGCTGCCGGCGCGCTACATGCGGGGCCGCATGGCGACGGTGGCGGTGAAGGAATTCGTGTTCAAGCAGCCGGTGCGCGTGGGCGACATCCTGTCGTTCTTCTCGCACGTCACGCGCATCGGCCGCACCTCCATCACGGTGGATGTGGAGGTGTATGCCGAGCGCATGGCCCAGCAGGGCCAATACCTCAAGGTGACCGAGGCGCAACTGACCTATGTGGCCATCGACGCCGAAGGCCGGCCACGCCCGGTTCCCGTTCAGTCCTGAGCCTGCGGCGACCGGGCCCGTGGCGCCACAGGCGCGCCCCCGCCTGCGGGGCACGACCAGCGGGACAAGCCCCCCAGGTCAGGCAAGCGCCACTGCCGGCACCGGTGCGTCCACGGGCCGCGCAGCGCCCGCCGCGCGGGCAGTGGCGCCCACGACGCCCACCTCGATTTCACCCGACAGCTGGCCGCCCTCTTCCACCACCAGCTTGCCGTAGCGGATCTTCCCGCTGACCTTGCCGGTGGCAAAGACGACGAGCTTGTCGCGCACCGTGAGGGTGCCGTTGAATTCGCCGCGGATCTCGGCGATGTCGATGTCGGCCGAACCGCGGAACGCGCCCTGCTCGGCAATCTGGATGACCCGCGAATCCATTGTGGCTTCGACCGTGCCTTCCACCACCAGGGTGTCGCAATCGGTGATCTCCACCCCCTTGAGCTTGATGTTGGGGCCCACGGTGAGCTTGCTGCCGCTGCTTTCTGCGGGTGCCTTGGCTGCCGTTGCGGCCACCACGGTGGCGGCACTCGTGCTGGCCGATGCACTGGGCGCCACGCTGTTCACGCTGCTGCTGGGAGTGACCGGGTTGTGGCGGGGCTGGAAGGTTTCGGTTTCACGCTTGCCAAAAAAGGGGTTCTGCACGGCCATCGGATCTCCTTGAAAAGAAGGGATCGTAGAAGCGCCTGGTCATTTCACCTTACAGTCTCGCGCAAGATCGGTAACCAAATCGTTCTCCGGTTGCATGCACTTGCACCACTTGCACGGTCACACCGGTTGCGGCGCGTTCAAGGCGCGCTGCAGGTTGCAGCCGCTGACTGGAGCGGCGCTGATTTCAGCAGTTGCTGAAGTCGGGTTTGCGCTTTGCCATGAACGCGCCAAAGGCCTCGCGCGCGGCGGGCTCGCGCAGCATGCGGCCAAAGCTGGCGCCCTCCTCGGCCATCACGGCCAGCACCTGCGGGGTCTGGCCCTGTTTCATGAGGCGCTTGGTTTCGATCAGGGCCGTCAGCGGCTTGGCGGCTAGCTTGCGGGCCTGCGCCTGCGCCACGCCATTGCATTCCGTGGGCGGCACCACGCGGTTGACCAGGCCCACTTCCAGCGCGGCCTCGGCCATGAAGGGCTCACCCAGCAGCAGGGCTTCGGCGGCACGGTGGTAGCCCATCATCTGCGGCACCAGCAGGCTCGATGCGGCCTCGGGGCACAGGCCCAGGTTGACGAACGGCATGGAGAACGCCGCGTTGTCCCCGGCATAGACCAGATCGCAATGGAACAGCATGGTGGTGCCAATGCCCACGGCCGGGCCGCACACCGCCGCGATCACCGGCTTGGGGAAGGCGGCGATGCCGCGCAGGAAGCGGAACACGGGCGAATCCTGCGTAGAAGGTGGCTGCTGCAAAAAGTCGCCAATGTCGTTGCCGGCGCTGAAAACCGCCACATCGCCCTGGAACACCACCACGCGCACGCTGGCGTCGGCTTGCGCAGCGGCCAGCGCATCGGCCATGGCGGCGTACATGGTGGCGGTGATGGAGTTTTTCTTGTCCACGCGGTTGAAGGTGATGGTGGTCACGCCCGCTTCGGTGTGCACGAGGATGTCTTGGGTGGCTTCGGTCATGGTGGTCTTTGGGAGGTTCTGAATGGTGGGAGATAAAGGCGGCGCAGTGCCCCGTTCCTTACTCTTTGTAGTAAACGATCTGGTGGCTGGTGGCCAGCATGGTGCCCGCCTCGTTCCACAGCTGCACGGTCTGGTCAAAAAAGCCGTTGCGAAACTCCTGCCCGCGTGCCTGGCCGAGCAGGTAGCCCATGCCCGTCTCCTGCAACTGGGCCGCGCTGGCATGAAAGTACACCGTGATGGACACGGTGCCCGCCGGCACGCGGTGCGCACGGCGCAACCAGACGCGGGGGAAGAACACGTCGGCCAGCGCCGCCAGCGCACAAAAATCGAGCGGGCGCGGAGGCGCATCGCGCATCCACAGCTGGGTCAGGCTGTGGTCGCCGCTGCCGTCCCAGGCGCGCGGCAGTGTGCCGGTCACGGGCCGCATCTCATAGCGGCTGAGCCACTCCGAACCAAAGCCCGGCGGAATGGCGGGCAGGTCTGCCGGCTGCGGCACGCCGGGCATGGGCACGTCGCCCGCGCTCCAGGTCTCGCGGCGCACAGCCGTCACCGCCGTGGCGGTGGTGGTGACCACCTGGGCGCCCTCGGCGTCGGCCTGCAGGATCGACAGTGTCCAGTGCTGGGTAGAGCGGTTGGTGCGCACCGGCGTGGCCTGCACGGTGAATGGCCCCGCCATCAGGGCGCCTGCGTAATTGACGGTGAGCGACAGCGGGTCGCCCAGCCGCGCTGAGTGCTGCATCACGGCCTGAAGCAGCGTGGCTGCGGTGATGCCGCCAAAAGGCCCCACCATGTTCCAGTAACCCGCGTGGGTCTGGCCCTGGTACAGGCCTGGGGTAGAGGACGGCGCCAACTTCAGCGCTTCGTCCAGGGGATGGAGTTGGGAAGAAGTCATGCTGCAAGTGTGCCGCCAAATGAATCGCTATGCGGTCGTACCAGTGACTGCCGCACACCCACCACGCCGCCGATCACGTCGCTGGCACGCGCAGTGCCTTGGGGTTCATAGACACGCAGTGCCAAAGACACGGCCCCATTCACCTGCACGGTTTGCTTGTTCATGTCTGTCCCCTTGTTTCGAAACCGATCTGCACCGGCTTGAAAAGAAAACGAATCGCTGGGTAGTGCCCAGGCTTCGACAAGCTCAGCCCGAACGGGTAGGTGTGATAGCCCTGCCCTTGTGTATCCAAACCCCGCCCTCAAGGGCGTGGCGAGCGACTTTCAGGCTAGGCGGACGGAGCGCAGCAACCGGAACGTACTTGCGGTACGTGAGGATTGCGAGCACCGCCCAACGGCGCATGAAAGCCGCGCAGTAGCCAGTTACAACGCCTCGATGATGCCGGCGGCGCCTTGGCCGGTGCCTACACACATCGTGACCATCCCGTACCTCAGCTTGTGCCGACGCAGCGCATGCACCACGGTGGCCGCGCGGATCGCACCGGTTGCCCCCAGCGGATGCCCCAGCGCAATCGCGCCGCCCATGGGGTTCACATTCGCGGGGTTCAGGCCCAGCGTGTTGATCACCGCCAGCGACTGCGCGGCAAACGCTTCATTCAGCTCGTACCAGCCAATGTCGTCGCTCTTGAGCCCCGCATACCGCAAGGCCGCAGGGATGGCTTCGATAGGACCGATGCCCATGATTTCTGGCGGCACGCCGCGCGCCGCGTAGCTCACAAAGCGCGCCAGGGGCGTCAGGCCAAACTGCTTCACGGCCTTTTCGCTGGCGACGATGAGGGCGCCCGCGCCATCGCTGGTCTGCGAGCTGTTGCCCGCCGTGACGCTGCCGCGCGCCGCGAACACGGGCTTGAGCTTGGCCAGGCCTTCGAGGGACGTGTCGGGGCGCGGGCCTTCGTCCAGGCTCACGGTGCGGCGCTTTTCCACCACTTCGCCGGTGGCGAGGTTGGGCGAACGCTCCACGATCTCGAAGGGGGTGATTTCGTCGGTGAACTCACCGGCCTTTTGCGCCTTGATGGCACGCAGGTGGGATTCGAGCGCGAACGCGTCTTGCGCTTCGCGGCTCACCTTCCACTGTTGGGCGACCTTTTCGGCCGTGAGGCCCATGCCGTAGGCGATGCCCACGTTTTCGTCCTTGGCAAAAATCTCGGCGTTGAACGAGGGCTTGTTGCCGCCCATGGGCACCAGGCTCATGGACTCGGCGCCGCCGGCGATCAGCACGTCGGCCTCGCCCACGCGGATGCGGTCGGCGGCCATCTGCAGCGCGGTGATGCCCGATGCGCAAAAGCGGTTCACAGTGACGCCGCCCACGGGGTGGTCGAACGCCAGGCCCACGGCGATGCGGGCCATGTTCATGCCCTGCTCACCTTCGGGGAACGAGCAGCCAATGATGGCGTCTTCAATCGCCTTGGGGTCCAGCGTGGGGACCTGCAGCATCGCGCTCTTGATCGCGGCGACCAGCAGGTCATCGGGGCGGGTGTTCTTGAAATAGCCGCGGCCCGAGCGCCCGATGGGCGTGCGCGTGGCGGCGACGATGTAGGCGTCCTGGACTTGTTTTTGAGCCATGGTGAAACTCCTTCAATTCTTGGCGGGGCGGCTGGAAGGAATCCAGGCCCACGTAAATACACATTCAACCGGCTCCACGCCGGCTTCGTCGGTCACGGTGACTTGCACCTGCACCTCGCCCTTGTCGCTGGCCCGCATGGCGGCGCGCTGCGCGGCCGTAAGCGTGGCCACGGCCTTGAGGCCGCCCGTGGCGCGCTTCTTGAACGCCATGCTCAACGTCTTGGCCAGCGGGGTGCAGTCGTCGCGCACATTCATGCCCACGACCATGCCAGTGGCCGTTTCGGCCAGCAGGTTCATGGCCGAGGCGTGCACGCCACCGATGTGGTTGCGCACGCGGTGTTCGTTGGCCAGGTGCACCTCGACGCGCTCGGGCGTGAGCGACACAAACTTCACCCCGGCCGTGCCGGTGAAGGGCACGGCCCGGCGCAAGATGATGTTCTGCACGAAGCCGCGCATAAACGCGGGGGCCTCGTCCAGGCGCATCAGCGAGCGCTGCAGTTTGTTGGGGGCGTGTGCGTCGCTCATGTCCGACGCCCATCACTTTGCACATTGCCCACATCGCCGATAACTGGCGCGGCCCAGGCCGGTGCACCCGTGGAACTGGCTTTGCCAGGCCACCGGGTGCGTCCCCCTCCCGCAGGAGAGGGGGAAGGCGCGCAGCGACTCAGGGGGTGCTTCATCAGTTTCTAACTGGCTTGCCGGTGGACAACATGCCCAGGATGCGCTCTTGCGTCTTGGGGTTTTCGATGAGCGCGCAGAACGCCTTGCGCTCCAGCGCCATCACATACTCCTCGCTCACCAGCGTGCCAGCGTCCACGTCGCCGCCGCAGACCACTTCGGCGATCAGGCTGGCGATATGAAAATCATGCGGGCTGATGAAGCCGCCGTCGCGCATGTTCACCAGCTGCACCTTGATGGTGGCGATGCCGCTGCGGCCAGCCACCGGGAACAGGCGCTTGTGCGGCGCCCGCCAGCCACTGGCGGCCAGGGCCTTGGCTTCGTTGAGCGCGACGAACAGCAGTTCGTCCTTGTGCGGCACGATGATGTCGCTGTCCAGCAGATAGCCCAGCTTGCGCGATTCGAGCGCGCTGGTGCCCACCTTGGCCATCGCAGCGGCGGTGAAGCCTTCGGTCAGGAAGGGCAGCACGTCTTTGGAGGTGGACGTGGCCATGTTCTCGGCGGCGCGGCGTGCGATGTAGGTCAGGCCGCCAGCGCCGGGCACCAGGCCCACGCCCACTTCGACCAGGCCGATGTAGCTTTCCATGTGCACCACACGGCGTGCCGAGTGCACGGCCAGCTCGCAGCCGCCGCCCAGCGCCATGCCGCGGATGGCAGAGACCACGGGCACGTTGGCGTAGCGCAAACGCAGCATGGTTTGCTGCATTTCGTGCTCTGCCCCCTCGACCGCGCTGACACCGGCGATCATGAAGGCCGGCAGCATGGCCTGCAGGTCGGCGCCGACGCTGAAGGGCTCGTCGCCCGACCAGATCACCACACCTGCATAGTCCTTCTCGGCCAGCTCCACGGCCAGGTTCAGGCCCTCGCAGACGTCGGGGCTGATGGCGTGCATCTTGGTCTTGATGCTGGCGATGAGAATTTCGTCATCCAGCGTCCACAGGCGGATGGCATCGTCTTCGTGCAGCGTCGTGCCGGCCGTCGTGTAGTCGGGCAGCGCCTCGCCCAGCAATTTTTCAGGAAAATGCTGCTTTGCGTAGACAGGCAAAGCGCGGCGCGCTATGAATTTGTTAGCAGATGCACTCCACGAGCCTTGCGCCGTGTGCACGCCGCCGGCCTCGGCCACGGGCCCCTTGAACACCCACTCGGGCAGCGGTGCCTTGCTCAAGGCCTTGCCCGCGTCGATGTCTTCCTGGATCATCGTGGCCACTTCGAGCCAGCCCGCTTCCTGCCACAGCTCGAAGGGGCCCTGCTTCATGCCGAAGCCCCAGCGCATGGCCTGGTCCACGTCGCGTGCGTTGTCAGCAATGGTGCCCAGGTGCACGGCGGCGTAGTGGAAGCTGTTGCGCAGGATGGCCCAGAGGAACTGGCCCGGCGCACCGGAGGCAGCGCGCAGCAACTTCAGGCGCTCGCCCGCCGGCTTTTTCAGCATGCGGCTGTACACCTCGTCGGCCTTCTGGCCGCCGGGCACGTAGTCGCCGCTGGCGAGGTCGAAGCGCAGCACGTCACGGCCGACCTTCTTGTAGAAACCCGCCTTGGTCTTCTGGCCCAGGTTGCCCAGCTCCAGCAGCTTCTTGAGCACGGCGGGGGTTTCAAAGCTGCCGTAGAACGGGTCTGTGGCTTCGCTCAGGTTGTCCTGCAGCGTCTTGATGACGTGGGCCATGGTGTCCAGGCCCACCACATCGGCGGTGCGGAAGGTGCCGCTGCTGGCACGGCCGAGCTTTTTGCCCGTGAGGTCGTCCACCACGTCGAAGGTCAGGCCGAAGTTCTCGACCTCCTTCATGGTCGACAGCATGCCGGCGATGCCCACGCGGTTGGCGATGAAGTTGGGCGTGTCGTGCGCGCGCACCACGCCCTTGCCCAGGCCGCTGGTGACGAAGGCTTCGAGCTGGTCGAGCACCTCGGGGGCGGTGGTGGGCGTATTGATGAGTTCCACCAGCGTCATGTAGCGCGGCGGATTGAAGAAGTGGATGCCGCAGAAGCGTGGTTGGATGCTCTCGGGCAGTGCTTCGCTCAGCTTGGTGATCGACAGGCCCGATGTGTTGGACGCCACGATGGCGTGCGGTGCGACGTAGGGAGCGATCTTGGTGTAGAGGTCGAGCTTCCAGTCCATGCGCTCGGCGATGGCCTCGATGATGAGGTCACAGTCACGCAGCTGCTCCAGATGCTCTTCGTAGTTGGCCTGCTGGATCAATGCGGCGTCGTCCGCCACGCCCAGCGGCGCGGGCTTGAGCTTCTTGAGGTTGTCGACGGCACGGGTGACGATGCCGTTCTTGGCACCTTCCTTGGCGGGCAGGTCGAACAGCACCACCGGCACCTTGACGTTGACCAGGTGCGCGGCGATCTGCGCACCCATCACGCCAGCGCCGAGGACGGCGACTTTCTTCACTTGGAATCTTGACATCGGTATTTCTCCAGAAAGGCAGCGGCGGCTGGCGCCCTGCCCTCGTTGTTGTCGTCGTTACTGGACCCGTATCCAGGTCTGCGTGCGGCCAAACGGCCCGATGGAGCCGCGCACTTCGAGTTTTTTGCCGCCCTCGATGGGTGTCATGCGCAGCGTGTAGTTGCGGCCGTTCTCGGGGTCGAGAATCTTGCCGCCTTCCCACACGTCCTTGCCTTCGGCCTTCTTGGCGCCGCGGATGACCTCCAGGCCCAGGAGCGGCTTGTCCTTGCGATCGTCGCTGCATTCCTTGCAGACGTCGTCGGGCCTGGCGTCTTTCGTCAGGCGCTTTTCGAGTGCGCCGGTCAGCACGCCAGCGCCGTTGGCCTGGATGCGGATTTCGCCCTTGGCCTCGCCGGTCTTGTCATCGATATTGCGCCACAGACCTTCGGGCGTCATCTGCGCCCATGAAGCAGTGCAAGTTACTACAAAAACAATAGCTGCCAGCGTTTTATTCATGGGCGTCTCCTTGGTTTTTTATATCAATTTCAGGCCAAGGCCAGATCGGTATCCATCAGTACCTTGCTACCGCTGCGGGCGGTGCGCATCAGTGTGGCCGTCTCGGGGAACAGCTTGGCAAAGTAGAAGCGCGCCGTCTGCAGCTTGGCCTGGTAGAACGGGTCCTGGTTGCCGGCGGCGATCTCGCGCAGGGCCACCTGGGCCATGCGGGCGAAGAAGTAGCCGAACACCAGGTGACCGGCCACGCGCAGGTAGTCCACGGCAGCGGCGCCCACTTCGTCGGGGTTCTGGAAGCCCTTGAAACCGATCTCGGTGGTGAACTTGGTCATCTGGTCGCCGAGCAGGGCGATGGGGTTGATGAACTCGGCCATCTTCTCGTTCACGCCCTCCTCGGCCACCAGCTGGCCGACCAGCTTGCCGAACTTCTTGAGCGTGGCGCCGTTGTTGCCCAACACCTTGCGGCCCAGCAGGTCGAGCGACTGGATGGTGTTCGTGCCTTCATAGATCATGTTGATGCGGTTGTCGCGCACGAACTGCTCCATGCCCCATTCCTTGATGAAGCCATGGCCGCCAAAGACCTGCATGCAGGCGTTGGTGGCGATGTGGCCGTTATCGGTCAGGAAGGCCTTGGCAATGGGGGTCAGCAGGGCCAGCATCTCGCCAGCGTCCTTGCGCACCTTCTCGTCGGGGTGGTTGTGCTCTTTTTCCAGCAGGATGGCGCAGTAGGCCTGCAGGGCGCGGCCGCCTTCGGCGTAGGCCTTGGCGGTCAGCAGCATCTTGCGCACGTCGGGGTGCACGATGATGGGGTCGGCAGGCTTGTCCTTGGCCTTGGTGCCGCTCAAAGAGCGCATCTGGATGCGGTCCTTGGCGTAGGCCAGGGCGTTCTGGTAGGCCACTTCGGTCAGGCCGAGCGACTGGTTGCCCACGCCCAGGCGGGCGGCGTTCATCATCACGAACATGCCCTGCATGCCCTTGTGCGGCTGGCCGACCAGGGTGCCGACGGCGTCTTCGAGCACCATCTGGCAGGTGGCGCTGGCCTTGATGCCCATCTTGTGCTCCAGGCCGCCGCAGTAGATGCCGTTGCGCTCGCCGATCGAGCCATCCTTGTTCACATGGAACTTGGGCACGATGAACAGGCTGATGCCCTTGATGCCGGGGGGCGCATCGGGCAGGCGGGCCAGCACGAGGTGGATGATGTTCTCCGACATGTCGTGCTCGCCGGCGCTGATGAAGATCTTGTTGCCGGTGATCTTGTAGGTGCCGTCCGCCTGGGGCTCGGCTTTGGTGCGCATCAGGCCCAGGTCGGTGCCGCAGTGGGGCTCGGTCAGGCACATCGAGCCGGTCCACTCGCCGCTGGTCATCTTGGGCAGGTAGGTGGCCTTCTGCTCGGGCGTGCCATGCGTTTCCAGGGCGGCGTAGGCGCCATGGGTCAGGCCGGGGTACATGGTCCAGGCCTGGTTGGCGCTGTTGAGCATCTCGTAGAACATGGTGTTGACCACGTACGGCAGGCCCTGGCCGCCGTATTCGGGGTCGCACCCCAGCGCCGCCCAGCCCCCTTCGATGTACTGGGCGTAGGCTTCCTTGAAGCCCTTGGGCGTGGTCACTTCATGGGTGGTCTGGTCGATGGTGCAGCCCTCGGCGTCGCCGCTGATGTTCAGCGGAAACGTCACCTCGGCCGCAAACTTGCCGCCTTCCTCCAGCACGGCGTTGATGGTGTCGGCATCCATGTCGGCATGCTTGGGGATCTGCTGCAGATCGGCCGTGACATTGAACACTTCGTGCATCACAAATTGCATGTCGCGCAGGGGCGGCGTGTACGTGGGCATGGGGTTTACTCCTTGGAGGTTGGGGTGGAAACAGGGGATGTGCCCGCAGGCGCCTGGGCGCTGAAGCGGGCAAGAATGTTGTCGAAACCGGTCACCGCCCGCGCAATGGAACCGGGGTTTTTCAGGAAGCGCGCCTCGTAGTGCAGCGCCAGGATGAGGCCGTGCACCTCAAAAAGCATCTGGTCCTCGACCACATCCGCATGGAGCTGGCCCAGGTCCTTGGCCTGCCGGATGGCGCGCTTCATGGCGGCATGCCAGGTCAGCACCGAATGCGCCAGCGCGTCGCGCACCGGGCCGCTGCGTTCATCGAATTCAATCGCACCGCTGATGTAGATGCAGCCCGAGTCGATCTCGATCGAGGTGCGCTTCATCCAGTTGTCGAACATCGCGCGCAGACGCGGCACGCCGCGCGGCGCCGACATGGCGGGGTAGAACACCTCCTGCTCGAAGCAGTGGTGGTATTCGTGGATCACCGAAACCTGCAGTTCCTCGCGTGAGCCGAAATGGGCAAACACGCCAGACTTGCTCATGCCCATCACGTCGGCCAGCGCACCGATGGACAGCCCTTCCAGGCCGACATGCGTGGCCAGCCCCAGGGCGGCTTCGATGATGGCTGCCTTGGTCTGCTGCCCTTTTTGCAGCGCGCGCGCACTACCGGCACGCCCTCGGGTGGCGCGCGGCGTCGGGCTGGAAGAAGGGGTTGCGGACATGCTGCACACAAAAAAGAACGATCGTTCTATTCTGCAGCAAATTCCCTCCGGCGCCAGCCCTGCCCGAAAAAATAGAGGTACATCCCCAGCCTCCCGTTGCAGGCATGCCAACCGTCGGCCACGCCAGGGGCTGACGCATCACACTGGAAACGGCACTGCGTCAGCCGGGCGACCGGCGCCGAGAAAAAGGTGCGCGGCGGCCTGCCGCACAGGGTCAGAGCATCAGGGCGAGGCTGGCCTGGAGCTGCTCGGTGGGCAGGCGCTTGAACCCCGAACGCGCAAACCGCTGCAGCCGCCCCTGCACAAAGGCGGTCAGCACACCGGCAGCCACCTGCGCATCGACGGTGGGCGTGGCCGAGCCAGCCGCCCCTGCGGCCGGGCGCAGGCACTGGCGCAGGGTCGATTCGATGCGCTCGAAGAACTGGTTCATGCGTTGTTGCAGGCGTTCGTGCTCCAGCACCAGGGCGTCGCCCACCATCACACGCGCCAGGCCGGGGTTGCGCTCGCCAAACTGCAGCAGCAAAGCTGCCACGCGCATCGCCTGGCGCGCGCCGTCCTCGGGCGGGGCAGCCTCCACGGGGTCGCGCCCGACGATCTGCGTGACACGGGTGAAAACGGCCTGCTCGATAAAGTCGATCAGCGCCTCGAACATCTGCGCCTTGCTGGCAAAGTGACGGTACAGCGCCGCCTCGCTCACTTCCAGGCGCGCAGCCAATGCCGCCGTGGTGATGCGCTCGGCGCCAGGGTGTTCAAGCATGGCGGCCAGGGTCTGCAGGATCTGCTCGCGCCGCTCACCGGGACGCGGGCGCTTGCGCGGCCCGGGGACGGGAGAGCCCTCGGCGGAGCTCTCAGCGCGCGGCGTGGCGTCGTCGGGGGCGGTGTGTGCGTGCTCGTTCATGGGGCTCTTGGGGGTACGTTTCATTCTCGCACAGCCCCTCGCGGCGGTACGCCAACCGTCCGGACGAAAGCCCCATGACACTGGCGCGGCTCAGGCCAGCAGCCCCCGCGCCAGGGCCGTCCCGCCGCGCTGGGGCGTCCCCCTTCCACATCGCGCAGCGATGTCAGAGAAGAGGGAGGGAGCGAAGCGACACAGGGGGTTGTCTCACTTCACGCCGGAAACACCAGCGTCACCCGCAGCCCCCGACCGCTGGCGCCCGGCTCCAGCGTCAGGGTGGCGCCGTGCGCGCGGGCAATTTCGTCGGCAATCGGCAGGCCCAGCCCCGTGCCTTCGCCCTCGGTGCCCGGCACCCGGTAAAAGCGCTGCAGCACGTGCGCACGCTCGGCCGGCGGCACCCCGGGGCCATCGTCCTCCACCTGCAAGAACGCGCTGGCGCCCCCCTGCGGGTCCGGCCGGATGGCACAGCGGATGGTGACGCTGCCGCCCGCCCGCGTGTATTTAATGGCGTTGTCCACCAGGTTCGACAGCAGTTCGCGCAACAGCCAGCCATGACCGTACACATGCACCGGCTGCGCATCCAGGCCCAGGTCGATCCCTTTGCCGGTGGCGGCATCGAGGTACATCTCCAGCAGGTTCTCGCACAGGTCCCGCACATCCACGCGCTGCATGGCCTGGGCATCGAGGCTGCGGGCATCGGCCCGTGACAGGGCCAGCAACTGGTGCGCCAGCTGGGAGGTGCGGCGTGTGGCCGCGCGCAGCTTCTCGATCTCGGACGCTCCCAATGTAATAGCTGCAACCGCTTTACCACCAAGGGCTTGAGGCTCATCTGGCTTGAAAGTCCCGGAAGGCCCTGCCACCTTACCCCCCGAGCGCGCCAGCAGTGCCCAGGCCTCCACCTGCGCCTGCAGCCCCGCCAGCGGGGTGCGCAACTGGTGCGCCGCATCGGCCACAAACCGGCGCTGGCTCTCGGCCTGCATATTCACCAGGGCAAACAGGCGGTTGAGCGAATGCACCAGGGGCCGCACTTCGGCCGGTGAGGCGGTTTCATCGATGGCGCTCAGATCCCGGGGCGAGCGCCGCTCCACGGCGGCGGCCAGGTCCACCAGCGGCTTGAAGGCCCGGCCCACGGCCCAGTGGATGGCCAGTGCCGCCGCCGCCACCAGCACCAGGTTGGGCAGCAGCACCCGCAGCAACAGGTGCTGCGCCCACTGCTGACGCGGGTCGGAGCCGTCAGCCAACGCCACCACCATCTCGCCAGCACCGGTGGGGCCGCGCTGGACTGCCACCCGGTAGGTGATGCCGCGCACCTCCACGCTATGAAATTCCGGCGCCTGGGTGAGCGGAACAGCGCCATGCACCCACGCGTCGCCCAGCAGCAGGCGGCCCGACATGTCGCGCACGCTGAACCCGCTGACCCCGGCGTTCTGGCGCAGAAAATCTTCGACGGGTGGCGCCAGCAGCCAGACCGGAGGCCCGCCCGCCTCCGACCCGGGGGCCAGCACCGAGTCGGCCAGTGCAGGCAGCAGGCGCAACAGGCGTTGGTCATGCCGCGCCGCCGTTTCGTCGGCCGTACGGTAGTCCATCCACACCCCCAGCAGCGCCAGCAGGCACAACGGCAAGACCAGCAACAGCAGCAGGCGGTTGCGCAGGTCGGACGTCATGGCGCGCAGGCGGGGGCGCTGCAGGGCCATCGGTATGTCTCAGCCTCTCAAGGTTGCTGGAGTTCCAGCCGGTAGCCAAACCCCCGGATGGAGCGCAAGCCCACGCCATGGGGTTCGAGCTTGCCGCGCAGGCGCGACACATACACCTCGACCGCATTGGGCGTGATCTCCTTGTCCCAGCCGGTCAGCGCCTGCAAGAGCTTGTCCTTGCTGGCCGGTTTGGGGGCGTGGATCAGCAGATATTCCAGCACCGTCCATTCGCGCGGCCCCAGTTCGATGGGCAGCACGCTGGCGTCGGCCTCCTGGCGGATGCCGACGCGGCGGTTGGCGGTATCGAGTTCGAGCGGGCCAAAGGTCAGCACCGCCGTGTTGGCGGCCTGCGAGCGCCGCAGCAAGGCACGCAGCCGTGCCAGCAACTCGGGCAATTCGAAGGGCTTGACCATGTAATCGTCCGCGCCCAGATCCAGCCCCTGCACGCGGTCATGCAGCGCATCGCGCGCCGTGAGAATCAGCACCGGCATGTCATGGCTGGCCACTTCGGGGCGGCGCAGGCGGCGCGTGAGCTCCAGCCCGTCCATGCCGGGCAGGCCGATATCGACCACCGCCACATCGAAGGTCTCGCTCTGCAGCACCTCTTCGGCACGCTCGCCGCTGCCCACCCAGTCCACCGCATACCCGGCATCGGTCAGGCCCAGCTTGATGCCGCTGGCGACCATGATGTCGTCTTCGACCAGGAGGAGGCGCATGGCAGGACTCCGGGGTCAGTGGCTGCGGATCATGGTGCCATAGGCCTGATCGGTCAGGATTTCCAGCAGCATGGCATGCGGCACACGGCCGTCGATGATGTGCACGGCGTTCACACCGGCCTTGGCGGCATCGAGCGCACCCGCAATCTTGGGCAGCATGCCGCCCGAGATCGTGCCGTCGGCAAACAGTTCGTCGATGCGGCGCGCCGTCAGGTCGGTCAGCAGGTTGCCCGCCTTGTCCAGCACGCCCGGGGTGTTGGTCAGCAGCATGAGCTTCTCGGCCTTGAGCACCTCGGCCAGCTTGCTGGCGACCACATCGGCATTGATGTTGTAGCTCTCGTTGTTCTCGCCAAAGCCGATGGGGCTGATGACCGGGATGAAGGCATCGTCCTGCAGCGCCTTGACCACGCTCGGGTCGATGCTGACGATGTCGCCCACCTGGCCCACGTCGTGCTCGATTTCGGGGTTCTTGTTGTCGAGCATCTTGAGCTTGCGCGCACGGATCATGCCGCCATCGCGCCCCGTCAGGCCCACGGCCTTGCCGCCGGCCTGGTTGATCAGGCCCACGATGTCCTGCTGCACCTCGCCGGCCAGCACCCACTCGACCACTTCCATGGTCTCGGCGTCGGTCACGCGCATGCCCTGAATGAACTCGCCCTTCTTGCCCAGACGGCCCAGGGCCGCCTCGATCTGCGGGCCGCCGCCGTGCACCACCACCGGGTTCATGCCGACGAGCTTGAGCAGCACCACGTCCTCGGCAAAGTCCTGCTGCAATGCCGGGTCGGTCATGGCATTGCCGCCGTACTTGATGACCATGGTCTTGCCATGGAACTTGCGGATGTAGGGCAGCGCCTGGGCCAGAATTTCAGCCTTGTCGCGCGGGGTAATCGAAAGAAGGGAGTCGGTGGTCATGAAGCAGGCTTTCGGGCGTGAACGAAAATGCGCGAATTGTGCCGCATTGGCGGCGCCGGTCGTCCAGGAGGCTCAGCGGCGCAACCAGCTCGGCACCTTGAACCGCACAATGGCCAGGTAGGCTGCCACATAGCTCACCACAAACAGCACACAAAAGCCCATCAGCACCGGCGTATGGCTCCAGAACAACACGGCCGGCACCACCGTGAGCAGCGTGAACCCCCACAGATAGGGCGAAGTGCGGTTGTTGCGCATCAGCATGCGGCGCGATTCATCATCGTGGAACACGCTGCGCACGATGCGCCGGTAGATCAGCTGGTGAAAGTGCAGCGCGTCAGCCACACCCGGCGAGACGCCGCGCGCCATCTTGCGGTAGATGGAAAACACCGTCTCCCACACCGGATAAATCAGCAGCAGCAACGGAAACCAGGGCGACACCTGCACATTGCGCTGCACCAGCGCCACACTGGCCAGTGCAATCACCACGCCCCAGATGTAGGCGCCGCCATCCCCGGCAAACAGCATGCCGCGCGGGTAATTCCACACCAGAAACCCCCCCGTGGCTGCCGCCGTGGACACCAGCAACGCCGCCAGCGCCCGGTCGCCCACCTGCAGCGCCACATGGGCCAGGGCCAGGCACACAATGAGCGCCACCATGCCGGCCAGGCCGTTGTAGCCGTCAATGATGTTGAAGGCATGGGGTAGTCCTGCCACGGCCAGCAAGGCGATGGCATAGCCCAGCCAGGGAGCGGCCGTCAACAGCATATCCAGCCAGGGCAGATCCAGACGGGGCACCGACAGCCCGAGCAGCCAGATAGCCAGCAGCCCGGAGGCAGCCGTGAGCACCAGCCGGTAACGCACTGTCAACCGCTGGGTCATGTCTTCGGCAATCCCGCCCACTGCAGAGGGCAGGAGCACCAGCAGCCAGGCCGCTACCCAGTGGTCCAGAAGGGGTGCCCCCCCCCACTGTGCTTGCACCAGCCCCACGCACCAGGCGGATGCCGTACCCATCAGGACCGCCACCCCACCCAGGCGAGGAACATCACCATGGTGAAAACGCTGCGGCATTCGATTGCCATAATGAACCGCGTGGCTCCGCGCCCACCGGACGATGACGCCCGCAGCCAATACTGCCACGACGAATGCAACCAATGACAACCAGATCATGCGCTCTGGATGTTACCCGCCGCCGGTCGGCTGCCAGGTAACAAATGGCAGAGACATCCGACCTCCCGCAAACCCTGCGCTCCTCGACCGCACAGTGTCATTGTTCAGGGCGCAAGCCAGGCGTTGATTTCGGCCACGATGTCCTCGCGGCCCTCTCCCGCCAACGATTGCAGGCGGAGCCTTGAGAGAAGGTACACATACCGCGCCTGCGCCAAATCGCGCAATGCCACCGTCTTTTGCTGCTCGGCATTGAGCACATCCAGCGTGGTACGCATACCCGCACGAAACGACTGGCGATTGGAGGTGACCGCCTGCTCCGCGGAGCGCACTGCCTGCTCCAGCGCAGCGATACGCAAAACGCCCTCGGTAATTCCCCGGAACTCACGGTGCACACGCACGCCAAGATCGCGACGCGCCGCCTCCAGCACTTCGCGCGCCCGCTCGTGGGCCGCAACTGCCTGACGGATCGAGGAACTGACCCCGCCGCCCGCGTACAGCGGCACAGAAAGCTGCAGGCCAATCGTCTTGTTGTCGTAACGCGAGTTCACGCTCGTCACGCTGTCGCTGTTCGTGCGCGACCACTGCGCCACCAGGTCCAGCGTGGGCTTGTGACCCGCCTGTGCCTTTTCAATCTCCAGGCGTGTGGCCTCCATCTGGGCACGCAGCGAGGCCAGCTCCGGGCTCGCCTGTTCTGCACGCTCGATCCAAGCATCCACGCTGGCGGGTACTGGCGCGTTGGGAACAAAACGCGCAACGTCCAGCACGGCCAATGTGTCGAGGGGCCCTCCCACCAGCACTTCCAGACGGCGGCGGGTGAACTCCACGTTCTGCTGCGTCTCCAGCTCCTGCGCCAACGTCAGATCCAGACGTGCCTGGGCTTCATCAACATCGGTACGCGTGCCCGACCCGGCCATGAAACCCTTGCGTGCCGCATCCAGCTGCACGGCGTAGTTCTTTTTCTGCGCAGCCACCAGCGCTTGCTGATCCCCAGCCAGCAGTACGTCGAAATACGCTTCTGCCACCCGCGTCACCAGAGCGTGTTCATCACGCTCCAGCGTAGCGTCCGCATCCTCGACCTGAGCCTGCGCCTGACGCACCAGCGCGCTCAGATAGGGCCGATACAGCGGTTGGCGCACAGACAGGGTCTGGCTCCCGCTGTAGTACTGGTTCTGGTTGGTGACCGGCTGGCCCAGCAGGTTCTGCGTCCTGCTGGTCAGGTCGTTGTGATTGCGCGCTGCATTCAACGACACATTGGGGCGTTGCTGCGCGACAGCCTGCGGCAGACGTTCCCGGCCCGCTTCGGCGGCAGCGCGGGCCGCCCGGATGGAAGCATCATTTTCACTTGCAGCGCGGTAAGCCTGGGTCAGGTCCAGCGACCACACCGGCAATGCCATGCCAGACAGCGCCACACATGCAGCAGCCAGACGCCATGAAACAGGACGTCGCGCAAAGCTTGTGCCATTTTTCATCGCCTCACTCCTCTTTCATCGACGCCGCAAGACGCTTTGTCAGCGGATGCAGCAGATAGGTCAGCATTGAACGCTCACCTGTCTTGATGATGATTTCCGCCGGCATTCCAGGCTGCATCTGCCGCTGCCCCAACGTCTTGGCGCCCTCTGGCGTCACCCCGACCCGGGCGAGATAGTAGGAAACCTGCGGATTCTGCGGGTCCGACAGCAGGTCACCCGAGACAGAAACCACCTTGCCCGCAACCACCAGCTGTGGCGAATGGGCGAACGCCGAGAAGCGGATATCCACCGGCAGACCCGCATGCACCTTGTCGATCAAGTTGGGCGCCACATGCGCCTCCAGCAACAGTGCCTGGTCGACTGGCACCACATCCATCAGCTTCTGCCCTGGCTGCACGACACCGCCTACGGTCTGTGTCGCCAATCCAACCACCTGCCCGGCCACAGGCGCCTTGATTTCCAGGCGCTCCATATCCGCCGTCACCGCCACGAACTTCTCGGCATCGGCCAACACTTCGCGAGTCACCTCGGCCATCTGGGCCTCCACCTCCTTGCGGTATTCCTGTTGGCGCACGATCATCCGCTGGCGCATTTCAGCAATGGACCGGCGCGCACGGGTGACATTGCCCAGCAGGTCGGCGATAGACGCATTGGAATCGGCCACCATCCGTTCAAGCTCCAGCTGGCGATTGCGTGGGGCATAGCCCTCCTTCACCATGCTGCGGGTATTGGTCAGTTCTTCTTCCAGCAGGGCCAGCTGGCTGCGACGGCTGGAGAGCATGCCTTCATAGGCTTGCAATTGCGCCTGCAGACCCTGAATGCTTTCTTCAATGCCTTGCACATCGGCGCGCAGCGCCTCCTGGCGGGCTCGAAACAATTGCTCTTGCGTGACCATCTGCTGACGAATCAGCGGGTCGGACTGGGCGGCCTTGAGGTCCGGGTGGAACGTTACCGTGCTGCTGCGCGACTGCTCGGCCAGCAAACGGCCCTGCATGGCACGCAGCCCCAGATAGCGCTGACGCACCCCTTCATAGTTGGCACGCGCCACCGCTTCATCCAGACGGATGAGCACCTCCCCCTCTTCGACCACCTGCCCCTCGCGCACCAGCACCTCCTTGATGATGCCACCCGTCAGGTGCTGCACCGCCTTGCGCTTGGTATCGATCGCCACCATCCCCTGGCTGGGAACGCCCTCATCCAGCGGCGCCAGACCGGCCCACAGCAGAAAGCCGCCAAAACCCAGTCCCAGCGCCCACAGCCCAACGCGTGCCGCTCGCCCGGTGTCAGAAAGAGAAGGAGACTCCTGGGACGCAGCAGGTGCGTCAGGTGCCGCAGGTGGCCCGCCAGCCTCAGGGCTAGGCAGTTTGGGGGAAACATCTTGAATGGCCATGACAATCTCGGAAAAAAATTTTCTGGATATGAACGAAGCACGCTAGAGCTAAGCGGCGGCTGGAAGGGAAGACGCAGGCGGCCCATAGTCCGACGACCCCGCTGCCGGCGCAGGCTGACGGCCCGCCTGAAGGGCAGCCATGACGGCATCGCGCGGCCCATCGGCATGCACTCGGCCATCGCGCAAAACCAGGAGTCGATCGGCCACGGCCACCACCCCCGGGCGATGGCTGATCAGGAATACCGTCTTGCCTTTGGCTTTGAGTCCGCGCACCGTATTGAGCAACGCCTCTTCACCCGCATCGTCCAGGTTGGCGTTGGGTTCATCAAGCACGATCAAAGCGGGGTCACCATAAATGGCGCGCGCCAAACCGATGCGCTGACGCTGCCCCCCCGAAAGCAGTCCACCAGCTTCACCGATGGGGGTGTCATAGCCTTTGGGAAAACGCAAAATCATTTCGTGCAGGCCTGCGGACTCCGCAGCAGCAATCACCTTGGGTGAATCCATTTCGGTGAAGCGTCCGATGTTTTCGGCAATCGTGCCCTCGAACAATTCGATGTCCTGCGGCAAATAACCCAGGTGCGGCCCCAGTTCGGTGCGGTTCCAGCCCCCGATGGGCCGCTCGTCCAGCAACACCTCACCAGACACGTCCGGCCAGATACCCATGATTACCCGCGCCAGCGTGGACTTCCCGGAACCCGAGGGCCCAAGCACCACGGTCACCGTGCCCGCAGGCACCTCCAGATCGATGCCCTTGAGAATGGGCTCCTGGCGGCCAGCGGCAGTGGCAACCACGCCACGCAACGCCAGCGCACCCGTCGGGGGTACGCGGGTCAGGGCAGGATCACGTTCTGGATGCGCCTGCAACAGCGACTCCAGGCGACCAAATGCGTCCCGCGCGCCAATGAAGCTGCGCCAGGAATTGGCCAGAAGATCGATGGGCGCCAGCGCACGGGTCATCAGGACATTGGCGGCAATCATGGCGCCAGGAGACAATTGACCATCGATCACCAACAATGCCCCGGCCCCCAGAGCCAGCGACTGCTGCGAGTACCGAATGAACTTGCTCCACGCTGAAATGCGGTTGGATACCGACTGCGCACCATCGTGCGCACTCAGAGCCCCCCCGTGCCGCACCGCCCAATGGTTGCGCAGGTTGTTCACCATCCCCATCGACTCCAGCACCTCGGCATTGCGCAACTTGCCTTGCAGGTAGGCATTGACTTCGCTCTGCGTTTTGCTGGCACGGGCTTGCGGTGCAACCGTTTTGCTGTGACCGAACCACGCCAGCGCCCCCTGTACCAGCATGAAGAAAATCGCCAGCATCCCCAGCCAGGGGTGCAGCAGGAACAGCACACAGACGTAGATGGGAGCCCAAGGCAAATCGAACACCGCAAAAATGCCGTTGCCGGTCAGAAACTGGCGCAACTCGGTCAGGTCTGCGAAGGCGCGCGAAGGATTGTGGCCCGATTGCGACAGGTAAGCCTCGAAACTGGCATTGAATACCTTGGTACTCAATTGCTCGTCGAGCCGCACCCCGGCGCGCACCAGCACGCGCGAGCGCGACCACTCGGAAATCGACATGACGCCCAGCAAGAACAACGTCACCACCGATACAGCCACCAGTGTGAGTTCGCTGCCGCTGACCAGCACGCGGTCATACACCTGCAACATGTACAAGGTGGGCGTCAGCATGAGCAGATTGGCCACCATGCTGAAGAGTCCCACGATCAGGAACTCGCGGCGAAACGCCCACAAGGTGCGGGTGAGGTCACTGCGTTGAAAAAATGCGGAATTGGTCATAGTGCCTTGCCTGCCTTGTAAATTACCTGCGCCCCATGCTCATGCCACTGCCAGCGCCCCGGCCTGCGGTGTCTGCCGCGCCTTGGCTTCCTGGGCCGCCTTGGTCAGGGCTGCCAGCACTTCGTCACGCGGGCCAAAGGCCTGCTGCGCGCCCTCGCGCATCACCAGCATCAGATCCGCCACAGCCAGAATGCTGGTGCGGTGCGTCATGACCACAAAGGTCGTGCCACGCGCCTTGAGCGCCGAAATGGCCGCCGCCAAAGCAGCATCGCCCTCCTCGTCGAGGCTGGAGTTAGGCTCGTCCAGCACCACATACACCGGGTTGCCATACAGCGCGCGCGCCAGCGCAGCACGCTGACGCTGCCCCCCCGACAGCATGGCCCCCTCACGCCCCACGGGGCTGTCATAGCCCTGTGGCAATGAAAGAATATGCTCGTGCAGTCCCACCAGCCGGGCGGCCTCTTCGACCTTGGCGTAATCCACCGGGCCAAAGCGGGCAATGTTCTCAGCCAGCGTGCCCTCGAACAACTCCACGCCCTGCGGCAGGTAACCTACATGGGGGCCCAGCTCGGATTTATCCCACGTGAAGACATCCGCACCGTCGAGGCGCACCTTGCCCACCGCAGAGGGCCACAGGCCCACCAAAAGCCGCGCCAACGTCGTCTTGCCCGACGCGGACGGCCCCACCACCGCCAGCACCTGCCCCGGTGCGACCGTCAACTGGATGCCGCGCACAATGGCAGATGGTGAGCCGGGCGCCCCGGCCGTCACCTGCTCCACGGCCAAGGCCCCCTTTGGCGCAGGCAACTCCATGCCCTTGGGACGCTTGGGCAGCTGGCGAAGCAACTGGTCCAAACGTCCCCAGGCCAGGCGCACACCCACCACGGCGCGCCATTGCGTGATGATCTGCACCAACGGCGCCAGCATGCGGCCACCCAGTACCGAGGCAATGATCATCATCCCCGACCCGCCGTTGAGCTGGTTGCGCAACAACAGCCAGGCACCGAGGCCCAACAGCAGAGAGCCCATCACCTGCTGCACAAACTTGGACATCGACTGAAAGATCCCGGCCACATCCGAGGCCACTGCCTGCTGCTTGAGGAACTCCCGCTGGCGTTCCATCCACAGGCGGTGAATGTTGCGCAGCATGCCCATGGATTCGATCACCTCCGCGTTGCGCAAGGAACCATCGGCATATTGCTGCGCCGCAATCGACATGCGGTTGGCATCGGCCAGCGGCGGCTGCGAGTTGCGCTCGTTGAGCCAGGCCAGCACCGTCTGCACCAGCGCACCGGCCACCGCCGACCAGCCCAGTAACGGATTGATGGCAAAGATCAGCACCATGAAGACAAAAGCCGCCGGCAGTTCCATGCACGCTGACAAGACCTGGGAGTTCAAAAAGTCGCGCACCGTGCGCAAATCACTCATGGCCTGCGCTGTGCCACCCTGCATCCGACGCAAACCGGCCTCGAAAATTGCGCCGAACACCCGGCCAGACAACTCGCCATCCAGCGCCTGACCAGCCCCCCGCAAAATCTCGTTGCGAGCCCAATCCAGCAACTCCATCACCATATAAAGGCCCAGCACCATCACCGTCAGCATGAACAAGGTCATGTGACTGCGGCTGTTGACCACCCGGTCGTACACCTCCAGCATGTACACGGTGGGCGCCAGCAACAGCAGACTGCCGAGCACACCAAACAAAGTGGCACGCACAAAATAAGGCTTCAGGGCGCCGAGCGCCTCGCGCAGTTCGGAAGGGGGGTTTGGTTGGCTCACGCAGTTTTCTCCACCATCACATATTCAGGAATTTCGCCCACCCCGGACGGGGGCACCGCACCAGTCCGTTCAACACGCACCTGGGCAGACTGGGCTGGCACCTTGTCGCCTGCAGTCTCAAGATAGAACGACAGTTCAAACACACCATCACGGCGCCGGGCCAGCACAATCTCGCGCAGCTTGGCCGAATGGAAGGCCGCTTCATCCTCGGGCCGCAGTGCCAGTTCAAAGCGCATGCGTCCATCGAGTGTGAACATCGACAACTGACCGCCTTTCACACTGAGGGTGTGCCGGTCGAAATACACGGGGCAACTGTCACGAAACCGCAGCAAGGGCAACGGCTTGCCCTGAAGGCGGTTCAGATTGAACGGACTGGCCGGGTTTTGATACACACGGCGGCAGGTGCGCGAGACCGAGTAAATCGCGTTGCACACCATCTGCGACCCCAGCGCCGGAAACTGCTCACGCAACTGCCGGTAGGCCAGATGGTGCAACGCCACCCGGTTCCACACCCTCGTCTGCTGCACCAGAGGCGCCAGCACATTGCACACCTGTGCAAATGCCTGCTGTAACGCCAGCAGCCGCGTCGCCTGCTCGGGCGTGGCTTGCAGCGGGATGCGCAGGATTAAATTCATATAGGAGATGCAGTGTACTACTTCCTATATGAATATCTGGAGACTCCCCCGCGAATTTTTTGGCGGGCTTGGGGGGCGCTGGGTGCGCAGCGTTGACGCGGCGCAAAGGGCCGGACTGCACACACGCCACCTCCGCCAAAGCCTCCACGAAACACCATGCGGTTCTGTATTGCCAACCCGGCGGCACGGCAGCGCCTGAAGCGCCGACTGGCGGGCGCCTGGAGCCGTGCAAACCACCGGCATCGCAGACGCCAAGGCGTCTTCAGGATGCGCTGGCTTGCGGCTCTACGGCAGGCTGAGCCGCTGCTGGGGCCTGCAGCGCGGCCTCCAGTGCCCCCACGAAGGCGTTGCGGGCCGTGCGGGCAATGCCCATCTGCACCTGCAGCCGCGCAATTTCGGCGTCCACGGCCTGCACATTGGCCAGTTGTGTACGGGCGGCCTCGCTCAGGTCGGAAAAAGCGTAGGTAGTGCCATTGATGGTGATGCTTTCAGGCTGCGCCATGGGAAATCCTGTGTTGGGTTTTGAACAAAAAAACTGCCACCGGGGGTGGCAGGGCTCGATCCATTATCGCCCGTGTGCTGCGGGACACCCGCAAACACCCAGCCGGCAGAGGCCGTACGGCGCCGTCAGAAATTGAACTTGATGGTGTCGCCCATCGCATTGGCACCCGGCTCAAACAGCTTTTGCACGATGGCCGGATCGGGTGCGGCGGCCTTGCGCCGTGCAGCGTGGCCGTCCTTGAGGCGCTGAAGCACAACGATGCGGCTCATCGAAAAGAGCTGCGCGTAGGCCAGGCCCAGCGCATGGCCCGCGTGCAGACGCTCCAATGCCTCGCCCCGCAAGGCGTTCAGGCGGGCCTCATCCACGCGAAACAGGCCCGCGGGCAAGGTTTCCTGCGGGTGGCCGTTGCGGGGCTGAATCTGCCATGGGGTGAGCAGTTCGGCCTCTTGCAGCAGCCTGACAGCGTTTTGTGTCTGGCGCAGCAAGGTCACATTGCGCTGCAACTGCTGCGTGACCTGCTGGAACTGCGGCTGTGGCTGGCCTTCATCGTTGAAAAAGCGCAGCTCACCCCGCCCAAAGTCCGGGGCGTCGCGGTAGAGGCCACTGGCATGGTTGAAACACACGCCGAAGCTCTGCGAACCCTCCGCACTGGCGGCCATGGGCTGGACGCTGAAGGGATAGGCACGCAACTCGTTCGGCACATGCAGGCCGCCCCAACGCCCGTTGTCGTCCACCAGCTGGTTGCGGCCGTCGGCGAAACCCGCCACAGCCACCAGCATGAACTGGCCGCCCGGCAGCTTGGCCAGGGCCATGGGCAGTGTGGGCACCAGGGCGCTCAGCTCGCTCAGGTGGACGGGTATGGCGGGCTGCTGCTGTGCAAAGCGAAAGTCGGCGGACGGCACATAGCCGTGGCTGCGCGCCGCCGTGGCATCGATGAACTGAATGTCGGAAGGCATGGTATGGAAGGTGGGTGGAACGGCGCATGATAAAGGAACGCCCTCCCCCGCCTCGACGGAGGAAGACACTGCGCGCCCCACGCGAAAAAGCCCTTCGGCCTGGGAAGACCGGCAGAAGCACAAACCCCGGGTACGGCCTGGGGCCTCACCCGGGGTTCATCATCAAAAATGGCTCAAGCCCTTGCCAGTCAAGCGCAATATGCTACGAATAACATAGTGCGAACCCCGGGTGCGGGCAATGCCCTTACCCGGGCTACGGGGCTGGCCCGCAGGCCCACCCGGGGTACGGGCCTGCGCATCACCCCATCATCCACTCGTCGTACAGCGCGGGCATGGTGCCGACGATGAAGGATGCGTTGTACAGGTCATCACCCGTATTCAGCCCCTTCAAGACCACGAACACGTCACCGACGTCCACCGTGCCGCTGTCGTTCATATCGGCCAACAGCCAGGCATCATCCAAGCCTTCGGCATTCCAGGCCACGAACACATCCACTGCATTGACTGCATCGTCAAGAGCATCCTCAAAGTGAAGGTCTGCGGCTGCCAGGAAGCTGGTCGCATCGAGCGAAGAACCATCCACGGCCTGGTAGTTGTCCACCGTCTTGCCGAACAGCGAGAGCTTGTCGTCCGCGACATCGAAGTCGTGGATAACGTCTGCCACCGCAACGTTGATCGCGTCGACCACCGTCGTGAGATCGATCACGCTGTCACCGTTGGCAAAGCCGAAGATGTCCAGGCCATCCCCGCCCCAGAACTCGTCGATGGCCTCGCCACCTACCAGCCAGTCGTCACCGGCCTGGCCGTAGAGGTCGTTGTCGCCATCGCGGCCGACCAGCACATTGCTGTTCGCATCGCCCTTGAGGGTGTCGTTGTCCGACATGCTGCCAATGATGTTCTCGAAGTTGATGTAGGCATCGGTGGTCGAGGCCAGGTCAATGGTCAGCTGCGTGGCGATGCCATCCACAAAGAGGGTGTCGTTGTCGGCGCCGCCGTCCACGCTGTTGACCACATCGTCGGCCACGTCGAACAGCACGAAGTCATTGCCTGACCCGGCGTTGATGGCATCGCGGCCACCGGCACCATCGATGAAGTCATTGCCCGCACCGCCCTGCAGAGTGTCTGCCTGCGCGCTGCCCGTGATGGAGTCCTCAGCGCCGCTGCCCTGGACCGTCCAGCCCGAGGTGCCGTCCGCCAACTCCAGATCCACCACGCCACCTGCTGCTGCCAGCTGGAGGGTGGCGGTGCCGTTGTTCTCGGTGCCCGAACTGGCAATAAAGACGCTGACATCCTGGGCCAGGGCGATAGCGCCGGCCTGCACCACCAGGGTGTCGCCGACAAAGCCTTCTGTGTCGTCGGCATAAAGGTCGGTGATGGTATCGGTGCCCGCCCCTACGGTGAAGATGTCGTTGCCGTCACCGCCCGTCAGGGTGTCGTTGCCCAGGCCGCCGTTGAGGGCGTCGTTGCCGGCACCGCCCTGAAGCGTGTCGTTGCCAGCACCGCCCGTCAGCACGTCGTTGCCCGCACCGGCGTCCACCATAAAGCGGCCATCGGTTTCGGCACCGCCGTCAAAGGTCAGGGCTGCCGCACTCTGCATACCGGTGGCCACCAGGGTGAGCACCGCACCAGCGGCCACCAGGGTGTCGCGGGTGGTGATGGCAGCTGCGGTGGTGGTGTTGCCCAGTTCGATGCGCTCCACACCCGCGACCTGGTTCAGTTCGCCGGAGGCGTCAGAACCAGCGGTATCGGCGTCGGTGTAACGCAGCGTGTCGTTGCCCAGGCCTGCATCAATGCTGTCGGCACTGGTGAGGTGGCTGCCCATGTCGATGGTGTCATCCGCGCTGCCCCCCTGGATGGTGAGCACCTCGGTCTGCACGCTGAAGTCGTAGGTGCCTGCTGCGGTGTTGGTGATTTCGATGCGTTCCACCTCGGTCAGGTCATCATTGCTCAGGCTACTCGACACACTGGCCGCAAAACGCACGGTGTCGATGCCGTCCTGGCCGTTGATGACATCGGCATCGGATGCGCTGATGGTGTCGTTGAAGCCGGACCCTGTCAGGCTGTCCTCTCCGGCACCGCCGTTGATCGTGTAGCCTGCGGTGCCCGTCGCCTCGGTCATGTCAATCCAGCCGCCTGCGGCCGCCGCATTGATCGTGACCGTGCCGGTGCTGGTGTTGCTGGTGTTGCCATCGGCTACAAATTTGGTCACGTCATTGGCCGTCACACTGGCCGCGCCGGTGACCACGATTTCATCGGGAGCCGAGTTGTCGTCCACGCCCAGATCGGTGATGGTGTCGTGCCCGGCATCGACGATGAAGGTGCTGTAGTACTCCTGCCCCCGGCCGGTCAGGACGTCGTTGCCTGCACCGCCTTGCAGGGTGCTGTAGTCGAACGCAGTGCCCGACAGCGTGTCGTCGCCCTGGCCACCCACGATGTTCTCAAAGTTCGAGAAGATATCCGTGGGGCTGTCGAGGTCGATGGTGACACCTGCGGTCTGTGCGCTGGCGTCCAGGGTGTCGCTGTCGTCGCCGCCGTCCACCGACGCATCGCCTGCGTCGTACACGAAGGTGTCATCGCCTTCGCCACCCAGCAGGGTGTCGCGGCCTGCGCCGCCGTCCAGCAGATCGTCGCCGTCACCACCATCGATGCCGTCGTTGCCTGCACCGCCCTTGATGGTGTCGTCAAAATCGCTGCCCGTCACCGTGAAGGCCAGGCCCACATGGCCGGACAGGTCCAGGCTCACACCTGCGCCGCCCGTCAGGCCGCTGTAGTCCTGATGCGCCACGCTGATCTGGCTGAAGTCGTAGCCGTCGGCAGGCAGGTCACCGGTGACTTCCAGTGTGCCTGCACCGCTGATGGCCACGCCATCGGCCTGCGCGGCGGTCAGGGTCAGGGTCACGCCCGCAGGCACCACCACCGGGCCCAGGCCCACCAGGGTGACGTTGCCAAAGTTCACGTCGCCGGCGAGGACCAGGTCCACCCCGTCCAGCACCAGGGTGCCTGACGTGAAGGTGACGCCCGCACCAATGGTCAGCTCCAGGGTGCCTGCTGCACCGTTGAGGAACGACCAGTTGCCCGTCTGCGTGACGGCGCCCAGCGTGGCGCGCACATGGCCACCGCCCGCGTTGAGCGTGAAGTCGGCAGGGTCCAGCGCACCGAGCACACCCAGGTTCACCGTGCCGGTGGAGGTGCCGTCGGTGTTGACGTTGATGGTGCTCAGGTCAGCGCCCGACACACCGGGCTTGCTGGCGTTGCCCGCCGTGCCCAGCACCACCGTGCCCCGCGTGTTGATGGTCAGCACTTCGGTATTGCCCAGCGCCGCCCCCGGGCTGGTGCCCGGCGCCGTCACAGTGCCCGTGCCAGTGTGCGTCAGCGTCAGGCCGCTGATGTGCTCGTCGTCGGTGTTGACCGAGCCGATCGTCACGTCCGCATCGCCGCTGACGCGGATGGTGGCCGTCACGGTTTCAGAGTGCAGCACGTTCGAGCGTGTCAGATACCGCAGCTCCAGCTCGCCCGCGATCACCAGATCGTGGTCGGCCTGGATTTCCACCTGGTACAGGTTGTTTTCCTGGGCGTTGTGGATGCCGGCGAATGTTGCATCCGTCGAAGAATTGATGACCGAGACCACAGCAGCCAAACCACCGCTGAGGGTAAAGTCGCCCACGTCGATCACATCAGCGTCCAGATAGTCCCCTGCAATCTTGTAGGTGAACTCGACCACACCGCCACCCAGATTCTTGGCTGTCCAGTGGTCGTACCCGGCCGCAGCCAGCTTGGCCGCAACAGCCAACTCATCATCGCCCGTGGCCAGGGCCACAAAAGCGCCGTCAAAGGCAATCGACTGGTTACTTGCCACCACGGTGTCAGCAATGGTCACCGTGAAGGCTTCCGCGCGCGATTCGCCAACCGGGCCTTCGGCTCCGTTGTCGGCAAAGATGCCGCCCCGGATTTCGTTGGGCGCCGTGGCGGTGCCCGTGACGTCTTGCGAGACGATCACCAGCTTCTTGAACAGGCCCGGCAGTTGGGCAATCAAAGAATTGTTCAGCGTCGCCAGCGGATCTTTGTCCTGTTCCAGCATCAGATTGCCGGTGACGACCGAGGCCCCTTCCAGCACCAGCGTCAGGGTGCTGACTTCACCCACGTTGAGCGTGTTGAACTCCAGCGTTGCGTCCACCGTGGTGTTTTCGTTCACCACAATCACGCGGTCCGTGGTGGCAATGGCGTCGGGGTCGACGTAGCCGCTGTCCAGCAGGGTGGCGGCGTCGTACAGGGTGACCACCACAGGGTCGCCATTGCTGGCCTGGTCGCGCAGACCCGTCAGGATGGTTTCGATGTTGGCCGGCAGGTTGGACAGGCTGAACTCGTTGTACAGGTATTCACTGACCATCCAGACGTTTTCGACATCAAAGCCCGTGGCGCTGATGTTGGCGTCGGTTTCAGCAGCACCAGCGGCATCCTCATCATCGGCTTGGGTAAAGCCCAACGTCAGGATGGTGCCGTCGAATGCATCGCCGGTGACCGTGCGGCCATCGGCCTGCACTTCGCTGGCAAGCACCAGGTTCTGGTTGTCTGCGCTGTAGACGAAGCCAAATGCCGTGTTGCCCGATGCGGCTGTGCCGTCGAGCACCGCACCGGGCTGGAGCACCACGACATCGGCTGCTGCATCCAGGGTGATGGTGCCAGCCACCGCAGTCACGCCACCCAGATCGATGCTGGCGTTGCTGCTGTCGAAGTGGGTGAGGTTGAGCGTGCCTGCGCCGCTGACGGTCACATCGGTATCGGTGCCCAGCAGCTGCTGGTACTGGTCGGCCGTCATGTTCAGGGTGACATGCTCCGGAATCACCAGGCTCTGCACCTTGGAGAGATTGACCGCCGGGTCCAGCGTGATGCTGACCGGCAGTTGCGCCGTGCCCAATGGTGCCAGTGACAGGCTGGCAATGACCACACCGGCCCCCAGCGTGCTGCTATCGAGGGCCTGGCCTTCGTAGCCGGTAACGATCAGGGTTTCCTCCACGTCGGGCAGAGGGCTGTCAACAGTACCGGCAAAGTTGCCCAGACCGGTGGCCACCAGTTGTGCATGGCTGAGGGTCAGCGCTGCACCAGTGCCCAGAATGACCTGGAAGTCGCCCAGGCTGGCCGCCGGGTGGAGGATGGCGTTCGCAGACACCGTGAGGGTGTCGTTGAAGGCCGAGCCCACCAGGGTGACGTTGAGCGCATTGCCCGAGGTCGTCAGGTTGAAGCCGGACTGGCCGGTGGTGACCGCGCTCAGGTTGATGGTGTAACCGGCGGCTTCATTGGCATCGGGGGTGCCAATGCTGCCCAGGATCAACTGCACCGGGGTGGCGCTATGGTTCTGGGTGGCAGCGGTGGCCGTCCAGTGGCCGGTGACATACGCCGTGGCGCTGGCACCCGCACGGACCACCAGCACGTCGGCGCCGGAGAGGTCGGTGATGGTGTCGGCCCCTTGGTCCACCTCAAAGGTGTCGTTGCCTGCGGCACCGGTCAGGGTGTCGTTGCCCGCGCCACCAATGAGGGTGTCGCTGTTGGGCAGGGTTCCGCCAATGAGGATGTCGTCGCCCTTACCGCCAATCAGGCTGAAGTGACCATCGGTCTCGGCACCGCCGTCAAAGTTCAGCGCATGGTCGCTGGCCAGGGCGCTGCCGTCAATGACGAGGGTCTTGCCAGCGGCCACCAGGGTGTCGTTGGTGAGTCTGATGGCTGTCGCTGCATCGCCCAGGGTGATGCGCTCGATGTTCGTCACCCCGTTCAGGTCGTTGGTGTCGTTGGTGTCATCGGTAAAGCGCAGCTCGTCGTTGCCCGCGCCGCCATCGATGGTGACGCCGGTCAAATGGCTGCCCATCTGGATGACGTCGTCACCGCCACCCGCCTGGATGCCGAGGGTGCTGGCATCGCCCGTGAGGGTGTCACCGAACTCCGAACCGATGAGGTATTCAAAGCCCGAGAAAGCGTCGTTGCCATCGCCCAGGTTGATGGTGACGCCCGCTGTGGCGCCCGAGGCGTCCAGGGTGTCGTTGCCTGCACCGCCGTTCACCGATGCATCGGCTGCGTCGTACACGATGGTGTCATCGTCTTCGCCGCCCAGCAGGGTGTCGCGGCCCACGCCGCCGTCCAGCAGATTGTTGCCGTCACCGCCATCGATGCTGTCGTTGCCTGCACCGCCCGTGATGGTGTCGTCAAAATCGCTGCCCGTCACCGTGAAGACCTGGCCCACATGGCCGGACAGGTCCAGGCTCACACCGTCATTCAGGCCGCTGTAGTCCTGCTGCGCCACGCTGATCTGGCTGAAGTCGTAGCCCGCAGGCAATGCGCCTTCCACCACTAGTTTGCCCGCACCGCTGATAGCCACGCCGTCGGCCTGCGCGGCGGTCAGGGTCAGGGTCACGCCCGCAGGCACCTCCACAGACGCCAGGCCCTGGAGGGTAATTGCGGAGAAGTCCACGCTGCCCGTGAGCTTGAGGGTGACGTTGTCCAGCACCAGGGTGCCGCCGGTAAAGGTGTTCTTGGTGCCATCCAGGCTCAGCTCCAAGCTGCCTGCGCTGCCATTGAGGAAGCGCCATGTACCGCCTGTGGCCAAGTCCAGTTCACCCAGGTTGACGCGCACCACGCCGCCGCCCGCGTTGAGGGTGAAGTCGGCCAAGTCCACCAGACCCAGCACACCCAGGTCCACCGTGCCGGTGGAGGTGCCGTCGGTGTTGACGTTGATGATGCTCAGGTCAGCGCCCGACACACCGGGCTTGCTGGCGTTGCCCGCCGTGCCCAGCACCACCGTGCCCTGGGTGTTGATGGTCAGCACCTCGGTATTGCCCAGCGCTGCCCCCGGGCTGGTGCCCGGCGCCGTCACGGTGCCCGTGCCAGTGTGCGTCAGCGTCAGGCCGCTGATGTGCTCGTCGTCGGTGTTGACCGAGCCAATCGTCACGTCCGCATCGCCGCTGATGCGGATGATGGCCGTCACGGTTTCATCGTGCAGCACGTTCGAGCGCGTCAGGTACCGCAGCTCCAGCTCGCCCGCGATCACCAGGTCGTGGTCTGCCTGGATTTCCACCTGGTACAGGTTGTTTTCCTGGGCGTTGTGGATGCCGTTGACCGAAGGGGCGAAGACAAAGTCGGCAGTATCCAAGCCGAGGCTGAGATTCATCTGGTTGGCAGCCACCCCGTTGGTGCCCAGCTGAACGATGGCTAGATCGTCATAGGCCGTGTCGTAATCGCCAGCAATCTCGTAGGTGAACTCCACCACGCCAGGAGCCACGACCTTGGCCGTCCAGTTGTCGTAGCTGGCGGCCGCCAGCTTGGCAGCGATTTGTGCAGCGGTGTCACCGGCCTTGAGCACGATGAAGGCGCCATTGAACGCAATCGACGCATCTGCGGCCAGAGGCAAAGTAGGAGGAAGAGCACCACCCTCGGCAATCGTCAGCGTGAAGGTTTCGGCGCGCGATTCGCTGCCCGCACCCTCGGCCCCGTTGTCGGCAAAGATGCCGCCCCGGATTTCGTTGGGTGCCGTGGCGGTGCCGGTGACGTCTTGCGAGACGATCACCAGCTTCTTGAACAGGCCCGGCAGCTTGCCATTCGCAAGATTGCTCAGCGTCGCCAGCGGGTCCTTGTTCTGCTCCAGCGTCAGGTTGCCGGTGATGACGGAGGCGCCTTCCAGCGTCAGCGTCAGGGTGCTGACTTCGCGGCCTGCGGTCAGGTCGCTGAAGGCCACCGAGGCGTCCACCGTGGTGTTTTCGTTCACCACCACCACGCGGTCGGTGGTGTTGAGGCCACCGATCTCCAGCACCTCCAGCAAATCGGCAGCCGAGTACACCGTGACGACCAGCGGATCGCCCAAGCCGCCCCGGGACTGGTCTGGCAGGCCGGGCAGGATGGTTTCGATGTTGGCCGGCAGGTTGGCCAGGCTGAACTCGTTGTACAGGTATTCGCTGACCAGGTACAGGTTCTCGACACTGAAACCGGATGCATCGATGGTGGCGTCGGCATCCAGGGTGTCGGCAGTGGTAAAGCCCAGCGTCAGGATGGTGCCGTCGAACAGGCCGTCCGTGACCGTGCGGCCGTCGGCCTGGGTTTCGCTGGCGAGCACCAAGTTCTGGTTGTCGGCGCTGTAGACGAAGCTGAACTTCTCTGGCGTCACTGCGCCCGAGTCCAACACGGCCGATGCGTCGACCTCCACCAGTGCAGCAGCGGGGTCCAGTGTGATGGTGCCTGCCTTGGCGGTGACCGCACTCAGATCGATGTCAGCGTTGTCACTGTCGAAGTGGGTGAGGTTGAGCGTGCCTGCTCCGCTGACGGCGACACCCATGTTGCTGAGCAACTGCTGGTACTGGTCGGCCGTCATGTTGAGGGTGACGCCATCCGGGATGATGACCTGCTGCACACCGCTGAGGTTGGCGAGCGGGTCGAGCGTGACCACGTCGTCGCTGTCAGCCAACACCTGCAACTCGGCAATCTGCACCCCGGTGCCCAGGTTCTGGGTCTGGATGTTTTCGCCGTTGTAGGCGGTGACGATCAGGGTATCTGGATCGGTAGTACCCGCTGTGCCCGAGAAATCGGCCTCGCCGGTGTCCAGCAACTGGGCGGTGGTGAGGGTGAGCACCACGCCATCGGCCAGCACCACGGCAAAGTTGCCGAAGTCGGAGGCTGGGTTGAGGGTGACGGTGGTGGGCACGTTGGCCGTCAGGGTGTCGGCCGCGATGGTGCTGAGGTTGAACGACGTGTCATCAATGCCATTGACGGTCACGGCACTGCCGGTCACACCGCCAGACGTTTCTGCCACCGTGAGCTCGTTCGCGTCTTCGACATCAAACACCAAGCCAATGTTGTTGGACGCAATGGTGAAGGTCGTGGCTGCATTGACCATTTCACCTGTGAAGGTGACCACGTTGGGGCCGCCAGCAACACTGTCGCTGACGATCACCTCCATGTTACTGCCCAAGTTGGCACTCAGAGACACGCTACCGTTAGCGTCGAGCTGAGCCGTTTCAGTGGCTGCGTCGATGGCGGACAGGTCGGCATTCAGGGTGGCTTCGAGGGCCGTCACGTTCACCGTGCCGTTGTCGGCACTGTCGGTGATGGTGCGGCCATTGGCCTGCGCTGCGCTCAGGGTGAGCGCCACAGGGGTGCCTGCCGCGTCCTGCAACACCACGTCGAAGGTACCCAGGTTGGTCGTGGGGGCCAGCGTGGCGGTTTCCGGGACGTAGGCGGTCTGGTCACCCGTATTGGTGATGAGCTCCAAACTGGTGGGCTCGGCACCCAGGTCGTTGACAACCACATCACCCAAACCGGTAATGGTCTGGTCATTGGCCTGCACGGCCGTCAGGGTGACGGTCTGGGTGGCATCCAGCACCGGGAAGGTGATGGTGCCCACCTCGGCGCCTGGCACCAGGGTGATGTAGTCGGCCGTGACGTGGGTCAGGTCGGCCGTGATGGGCGTGTCGGCCGGGGCCACGTCGTTGTTGCCGTTGTCGTTTTCATCGTCGATGAGCAAGGTGCCCAGGCCATTGATGAATTGGCCGGTGATGACCGACCCCGCGCTGCGCAGCTCGGCGCCATTGCCCACGGTGATGACACGGCCAGCGCCAGCAGCCCCCAGATCCGCATCGGCACTGAGGGTAACCGCCGAGTCCACAGCGATCTGCACGGTGGTGGTGGCAATGCCCGACAGATCGATATCGGAGTTGGCGGCATCGGCTACCAGGCCCAGGTCTTCGACCCGGGTGGTGCCAGCGCCGGTGGCAGCGTGACCGTCTGCCTGGTTGGCCGTCATCAGGAGGGTGGCACCTGCCACCACCGTGAAGGTGGCTGTGCCCACCCCGCCCTCGGTAATGTCAAACACACCGTCGCCGGTGATTTGCACCGTGGCATCACCCAGGTCGCCCGTGAAGACGACGGGGGTACCGGCGGTGGTGGCGACCTGCACGGTCACAGTGCCCACGTCATCCACACCGGTCATGATGCCGGAGAGGTCTGCATCGGGGGTGAGTTGCAGGTCGGTGATGGTGACGCTGCCGTCGCCAGTGATGGTCAGGCCATCGGCATCGGCGGCGGTGATCGTCAAAACGGACCCGGTCGGAACCTCGATGGTGGTGCCGATCAGGGTCAGCGCCACGGGCGTGGCCAGATTGACGGTGCCGTCAATGGTCAGCGCCACGTTGTTGAAGGTCAACGTGCCCGCACCCAGGGTGACGCTGTCGTCCAGGGTGATGTTCAGCGTGCCGGTAGAGCCTGCGTTGGTGAACAGCCAGGTGCCTCCCGCACCCAGGGCCATGTTGTAATCATCTCCATCGTCCATCAACACGGCACTGACCGTGCCAGTGTTGCCGGTGGCGTCTAGGGTGAAGCTCAGGGCATCCACCTGAGCGATGACGCCCAGGTTGACATTGCCGGCGCCGTCCACGTCGATCAGGCTCAGTTCATTACTGGCCACGCCGGGCTTGGTCAGGTCACCGGTGGTGCCCAGGTTCACGTCGCCCGTGGCGTCGATGAACAGGCTTTCAGTGCCGGATACCGTGGCCAAGGTCGCGTTGTCCACCGAGGCAGCCGGGCTGGCGCCCGTGATGGTGAGCACGCCGGGGCCTTCGTTGACCAGGGTCAGGCTGGTGATGTCTGCATCCGCCGTGTTGACCGAGGCCACCGTGGTGGCGTTGGCGCCGCGCACCGTGAGGGTGGCCTGGGCGGTGGGCTGGTCGGCCTTGGGGGCAAAGTTGAAGTTGATGGTGCCCACGGTGAGGTTGGAGCCCGCACCCAGCGAGCCGTTGCCCACCACGGACAGCGCGCCTGTATCCAGGACCACGTTGAGCAGGTCCAGGCCCGGATTGCCCGCCGTGGTGATGTTACCCACCACGTTGGAGAAGGTGGCGGAGGAGACGGGCTGCTCGTATTCCCCCGTTTCGTCCACACCGTCGTTGTCGTTGACGTACTGCTCGCTGGCCAGCGGGTGGTCGGTGTGCAGGGCCAGTTGCGAACGGATGGTCAGGGTTTCAAAGCGGATGGCGTCTAGATTGATGTCAGCCGGATTTCCGGGGACTTCATCCCCCAGGGTGATGTCACCGACCTTGACCTCACCACCCAGATCCAGCGTCAGCGTCTTGACGTATTCGAGGTCATCCGCGTCGTTGACAACCAAACCGGTGTCAGAGATGTCGGTAAAGGCCACAAACTCGATGGTGCGGCGCACCTCGGAGGCCAGCAGCAGGATGTCGAGTTCGTCCAGGCTGGAGAACTCCACCCGCACGATGCTGCCAGGCAAGGAGGTGTAGAGGTCTTCTACGCTGCCAGTACCCACCAGCGTCGGAGTGAGCCACAGACGGCCCAGGTTGGCGCTATAGCCCGATGTGTCCACAGGGGTTGCTGGAGGATCGGTGAACAGCCACACCACGTTGCTGCTGTTGGTGTGGTCGGCGTCCCCGGCGGGGGCATTGACCAGCACGTCGCGGGCGGCCTGTTCGGCCGTCTGGAAGCGAATGGTCTGGCCCGAGAGGGTGTTGTTGTCGGCACTGAGCGCATCCAGCGTGACGGAGAAGTCACCCAGCTCCGTCGTGGCACCCACCGTCACGTCGTTGTCGAACAGGGTGATGGTGCCTGCCACATGCGCAGAAATGGCGCTGAAATCGTAGTTGGCCGGGGTGCTGTCGTCGTAATGGCCAAAATCGACGATGTTGACCACACCGGTCGAGGCTGCGCCGTTCTCACCCACGATTTCCAGGCCTGCCAGGCCAATGGCATGGGCCTGGGCTGCGGTCAGGGTCAGGGTGGCTCCGTCGGCCACGATGATCTGGTTGGTGCCCGTGCCCGCCCAGGTCAGGCCCAGGTCGCTCAGGTCGGCATCGGCGGCAAAGAACAGGGTGGCATCAGCACCGAGGTTGATGTTGAGCGCGCCGGCGGTCCAGGTGATCTCGCCGAACTCCACCCGGCTGCCTGCGGGAGTGCTGGCCAGGTTGAAGGACCAGCCGGTTTCACCGGGCTGGGTGGCATTGAGGGTGTCGCCGGTGAGGCTGATGATGGTCACGCCCGTGCCTGCAGTGAAGCTGAACTGGCCGGAATCGACGTCGGTCACGTCCTGCAGGTTCAGGGTGCCTTGCAGTTGTGCGGCGTTGATGACGGACAGGCCGCTGGCGGTGATGCCCCAGCCCCCGTTTTCCGTGCCCAGCTGGATGTTGCCCGTGCCCTTGAGGGTCAGGGCTTCGAGGTTGCCCTGGGTGTCGGCGGTGTAGCTGCCATCGGCGTCGCCGTCGAACAATGCTGGCGACGCGCCCGTGACGACGAGGGTGCCCGTGCCTTGGTGGTCGATGGTGAGGGCGCTCAACTCGTTGTCGGACACATCGAGCTGCTGGATGGTGATGTCCTCGCTGCCGATGAGGGTCAGCAGAGCCGAGGGGTACTTGCCCGCATCGACCGA
Source organism: Acidovorax sp. JG5 (assembly GCF_017939685.1). NCBI lineage: Bacteria > Pseudomonadati > Pseudomonadota > Betaproteobacteria > Burkholderiales > Comamonadaceae > Acidovorax > Acidovorax sp. JG5. The sequence continues at coordinate 264,520 of NZ_JAGKSE010000002.1, read as the reverse complement.
GCTAAACACGATGTCACCGGTGACCCGGAATTCCTGGTCGGCGATGATGAATACATCGCGCAGGTTGTTTTCAATGGTGGCCGTGCCCGGCTCTGGCTGGGCGGTGATATCGCCCCGGATCAGGTTGTAGGTGTTGCCGGTTTCCTGGTTGGCAGTCGTGCCTTGCGAGAGGATGGACAGCCTGCCGAAGAAGCGCGGGATGAGGCTGCTGTCGGACTCGACCGTGGACAGGCGCAGGTCGCCATCGATCTCGGAGCCGCCGTCCATGGTGAGGGACAGGGCGCGGACTTCCTTGTTGGTGTCGAGGTCGTTGACCACCACGAAGTCGGGCACGGTCACGCCCGCATCGATGACCAGAATGCGCTGGGTGGCCGTGACAAAGCCCAGGTCTTCCGGCGAATGGTAGATGCGCAATTCCACCGGGCTGGGCAGGTCGTCAAGCAGGCTCTCGATGTTGCGGCCATCGATGAAGGTGTTGACCGCCTTGAGTACATCCATGTTGTAGCCCGAGGCATCAATCGAGCCGACCCCGGTATCGTCGAACATGAACACCACGGTGGAATCGAGCGGACTGATCGGCTGCAGACCGGTCACCTGCAGGCCGTTGGCCTGCTGGGCGTTGGCCAGGCCGAGGGTCTGTCCGGCATCGACCAGCACTTCCAGGCGCGACAGGTCACCCAACTGGGTGGAGTCCAGCAGGTTGACGTTGCCGGCCAGGGTGAGCGTGATGCTGCCTGCGGTGATACCGGTGAGGTCCAAGCCCTGGTTCACATCTGCCTGGGTCAGGCCGGTAATGTGGACGGTGTAGCTGGTGCTGGCACTGCCGTTGGCGGCCTGGCCCACGATGGCGCCTGCCCCCGCGAGTTGCTGGAACTGCGCCGCCGTCAGGGTGAGCGCTTTGCCTTCAGGAACGATCAGGCGGTCCACACCCGTCAGATTGGTGGCGGCGTTCAGTGCGATGGCGTTGGTGGGGCTGGCGAGGGTGACATCGACCACGTCCACACCCGGGTTGGCCAGCGCGGCGTTGAAGACCTGGCTGCCCAGGCCCACGATGTTGACGTAACCGACATTGCCCTCTTGCGCCACGCTCAGGCTGATAAAGCCGCCCATGGCGTCGAGCTGTGCGCGGGTGAGGGTAACGGCCGACTGGTCTTGCAGGACGATGGCATTGACGTTGACGAGGGTATCGTTGGTCAGGTCGATGCGGGCGGCGGCGGTGCCGGTTTCGTCGTTGTAGGTGTCGATGACCAGCGTGGTGGTGCCCGTGGCGCTGCCATTGATGGTAATGGCGTCGCTGGCATCGATGCTGTCCACGCTGGAAATGCCCACGGTGAGCGCACCTGCGCCGGTGTGGTTGACCACCAGGGCGTCGATGTCGTCGTCGCCGGTGTCCAGCTCGCCAATCTTGACGGTCACGCCTGCTGCGGCATTGACGTTCAGGGTGGCGGTGCGGTTGTTCTCCAGGGCAGAGAACTCGATCTGGCCGATTTGCAGGTCGCGGGTGGCCTCGATGGTGATGTCGCGCAGGTTATTTTCAGCAAAGCCTGCGGCACTGCCGTTGCCATGGATGGTGCCCCAGATCCGGTTGGGCGCCGTGCCTTCGGAGCGGATGGTGAGCGACTGGAAGTAGTTGAGCGTGACCGTGCCGGCCGGGGGCTCGACGGTGGAGAGGTCCACATCGCCATCGATGGTGGAGCCGCCCTTGAGCGTGAGCACCAGGGTGGCGACTTCGACGTCGTTGTCGAGGTCGTTGAAGACCACCTGGGTGTTGACGGTGGCGCCCGCCTGGATGCTGAGCTTGCGGTCGGTGATGCTGGCCGCCGGTGCGATCGGGCTGGGGGCGCTGTTGATGTCGAACACGGTCACATTGACCACGGAGGACAGGTCTTGCAGGAGTTCCTCGATGTTCTGGCCGTTGTAGATCTCGACCAGGCGGTCGTAGACGTACAGGTCGGAGACGGCGTAGCGGCCCGTGCCCAGCTGGGTGTCAGGGGTAGCGGTGTCCAGGCGCTCGAAGCCCAGCACCAGGGAGGAGGTGCTGCCCGAACCGGTGACCACACGGTCGTCGGCCTGGGCCTGGCTGGAGAGCGTGACCATCTGGCCATTGGCCAGCACGAGCGCGAAATCGCCCAGGTCGTCGGTGGTGTTGAACACCACGTTTTCCGCGAAGGTGAGGGTGCCGTGCGCGGTGGTGATGCCGGACAGGTCCAGACCGCCGTCCAGGTCGGCCTGGGTGAGGCCGGTGAGGTTGACAGTGCCTGCGCCCGTGATGCTGCCCGCGCCCAGCAGTTGCTGGTATTGCGCCACGCTGAGGTTGAGGGTGGTGCCTGCAGGCACCACCAGCATGTCGACACCGCTGAGGTTGGTGCTGGCGTGGAGGGTGACCGGGGCTTGCGCATCCACCACTGTGACTTGCCCCACGTTCAGGCCGCTGGCAGCGGCGGCGGCATTGAAGGCCGTGCTACCCAGTCCCACCACGTCCAGCGTGGCGGTGTTGCCTGCGTCGACCAGGCTGATGCTGGCAAAACCGCCCATCTCGGTCAGCTGGGTCTGGCTGAGGGTGATGTGTGCCTTGTTGGCCAGCACCACGGCATTGACGTTGACGAGGGTGTCGTCCGACAGGTCCAGGCCGGGGCCTGCCGTGGCGGCGCTTTCCAGGTAGGTGTCAATGACCAGGGTGGTGGTGCCCGTGGCGCTGCCGTTGATGGTGAGCTTGTCAGCGCCATCGACCGTGGCCACGGTGGAGAGGCCCACCGTGAGCGCTCCCGAACCGGTGTGGTTGACGACCAGCGCGGTGACGTCTTCGTCGTTGGTGTCGAGGTCGCCAATACGGACGGATGTGCCCGTGGCCGCGTTGACGGTCAGGGTGGCAGTTTTGTCGTCACGGGTGCCCGCCACACCGTCGCCCACGGCGTTGAAGCGGATTTTGCCGGCGACGGAGAAGTCCGTGCTGGCGTTGATCAGAACGTTGAGCAGGTTGTTCTCGGTGGCCGTCTTGCCGTTGACCACGCTCACGCCTTGCGGGGTGGGGTCGATGTTGCCCGCGATGCGGTTGGGCAAGGCGCCTTCGGAGGTGATGACCAGCGATTGCAGGTTGTTGGCAATGCGGTTGTCTGCGCCGGTGGGGTCGGTGGCCGTGACGGTGGTGAGGCTCAGGTCCCCCAAAAGCGATGCATCCCCGCGGAAGGTCAGGTCAAGAACCGTGACTTCACGGTCGTGCTGGACGTCGTTGAATACGAGCGAGCCGTCGATGGACACCCCGGATTCAATGATCACGGACCGGTAGGTGGAACCCGCAAACGCCATGAGGCTGGCGTCGTCGAACACCACCACGGTAACGCTGCTGGCCAGGTTCTGGATGAGTTCGACGTTGTGCTGCTTCACCAGTGCGCTGAGCAGGTGCAGTTGGCTGACCTGGTAGCCGGAGCCATCGATCACGTCGGCTGCAGCATCCCAGCCAGAGGCAAACAGATACACCACCGTGGTGTTGCTGCCACCTGCCACGTCCAGACCATCGGCCTGGTTGCGGGTGGCCAGGCCCAGCGTTTGCCCATCGTCCATCACAACGGAGAAGCCATTGAGGTCGGTGCTGCTGAGCAGGCGCAGGTCTTCCGCCAGGGCGACAGAGCCGGTGATGTTGTCTACACCGGCCAGCGTGAAACCGGCGTCGATGTGGGCTTGCGTCAGACCGGTGATGTGCACGGTGGCACCTGCAGCCACGCCATCGAGCGAGCCCATGGCCATGAACTGGTCGGCGGTGAGAGTAACGATGGTGTTGGCCGGCACCCAGACGGCGGCACCGCTGAGGTCGGTGGCTGCATTCAGGACAAAGGTGCCCTGGGCCAGGGTGACGGTGCCCAGGCGCACATCGGGGCCAAACGCTGCAGCATCGATGGCTTGGCTCGACAGTGCGGTCACATTCACGGTTTCGTGGGCATTGCCCACGCCTGCCACGCCACCACCAATGGCCGCTTGACCGATGGCAGTGATCTGTGCAGCACTCAGGGTGACCTGACTGCCCTCGGTGATGCGCACCGTATCCACGCCCGAGAGGGTGGCCGACGAAAGATGGCTGTCCGTGACCGTCAGAGCGAGGTTGCCTGCCGTGCCGTTGATGCTGGTGCCCACAGCGGCGTCGAGCCCCTGCAGGGCCACTGCGGCATTGGCCCCGGTGGTCAGGGTGAATGCATGCCCCATGGCGCCGATGGCGACATCCAGCAGACCCTGCACACCGGTTGCATTGATGGTGATGAGCGTGTTGGGCAGCAGGCCGTCGATCTGCACATCTTCCACCGCCGTGAGGGTGAGGGTGCGCGCACTGTCGGCGCCCAGGGCGCCGATCTGCACGTCACCATCGGCCACGCTGATGGACAGAACGCTGGCGTTGTGGATGTTCAGCGCGTCCACCCGGATGGCGCGCTCTGCGCCATCGGAGGCGGTGCCAAGGGGGACGCCCTGGTTGTTGATGACCACCGAGGCCGTGGCGCCGGGGGTGAAGTAGCGTGCGGTGATCGCACCGATGCTGGAGAAATCCGGGGTCAGATCGGTTTTTTCGACGTCGGCCCAGTTGGCAGCGCCGTCGCCCTCCAGCAGGAGGCTGACGCCGCGCTTGATGCCTTCCAACGTGATCGCGTCGCCCCCATTGCCGCGCAGGCCCAGGGTTTGCAGGCCCACGGTGTCGTTGCAGACATAGAAAACGTCGCTGGCGGTGGGGTCGAGCTGGGTGATCACCAAGGTGCCGATGCCGCTGGTTTTCACGCCATGGATCGGATCGGTACCCACCACGTTGAGACCATTTTCGGCGTTGTTGGCGTCCATCACCACGTTGACGCGCAGGTTGGCACCCACCCCGCGCAAGGTGAAGGCGTCCAGTGCTGCCGCGTTGAGTGTGGTGGCCGTGAGGGTGACGCTTTCTACGAGCGTGACCGAACCGCTGAGGCCGATCTCGGTGAGGTTCAGCAGGCCTTCTTCCAGGCCCGCGTCGATGTGCGTCTGGCGAACGTCCGCGATGTGCAGGGACGAGCCCGTGCCGGTGTACTGCACGGTGGCGTCGCTCAGCTGCATGAGCTGCTCTGCGCCCAGGGTGACGTGGGTGTTGGCGCCGATGTGGAAGGCATCGACTGCGGAGAGGTCGGTGCCTTCGTTCAGGGTGTAGGTGCCGGGCTTTGCGCGCACCACCAGCTGCAAGCTGTCTGCCAGGGCGGTGGAGTCGAAAACGCCGCCGTCGAGCACCACAGTCAAAATGCCTGTGCCGGAAATGGCGTCTGCACCCAAAGCGTTGAGTTGTGCCAGGGACAGCGTGAGGCTGCTGTCCGCATCGGACAGGACGACAGCATCCACGCCCGAGAGCGCGACGCCTGCCAGGTCGTTGCTGCCGCTGAGCTGCAGGGTGAACTGCCCGTCGACACCGGACGCGTCCAGAGTGCGCAGACCTTCCAGCGCGATCGGGCCATACACCGTGATGTCGTGGCCGGAAGTGAAACGCAGGGTCTCCACACCTGCATCGCGCCCTTCAACGAAGGCCCCGTTGTTGAGGCCGGCAATGATGGCGTCGGCATCCTGGACCTGGATATCGACAGTCTGGGCATTGGCAATGTTGAGCCCGGCAACCTTGATGGGGCGCGCCGTGGCTTGACCCTGGTTGTTGATCAGCACCTGTGCCATGGCCCCCGGATAGGCGTATTCGACGTTGAGCACGCCCACGTTCGAATAAGCGGGGTGGCCGAGGGATTGCGGGCCGCTGTTGATGCGGCCGTCGCCTTCGAGGAGCAGGGACACGCCCCAGTTAACCTGCAACAGATTGAGGGTGGCATTGAAGTTGCCGCGCAGGCCCAGCTGTTCGACATCGTGGCTGCGGTCACCCATGTACAGGGTGGCTTCTTCATGGTCGCTGAAGCTGCCGTCGCCGTCGGTCATGGCGGTGACCACATACGCCTGCACCCCGCGGGTGTCAATGCCGCCGCCCTCGCCGGGGGTACCCACCACAATCGTGGTATCGGGCGACCCCGAGAGTTGTGCATCCACACGCACGAAGCGGTCGGCATTGCCATTGCCGCGCATCTGGACCATGTCCTGGAAATCGGCCAGGGTCAGGCCTTTGACGTTGTGGGCAAACGCAGCAAAGTTGACGGTGTAACCCGCATCATTCAGATCCACCGGAACGGTGAATGAGACATCCTGGCCGCCGGTGATCTTGAGCGACTTGGCCAGGTTGGTGAAAACGTCGTCGTTGGGGTTGCCGTCGTAGATGTCGGTCACCACCGGCACCAGATCGGAGTTGACGGTGAGCACGGCCGTAGAGGGCTTGGGTGCCGGGCGGTTGAAGCCACCCAGAACGTAGGCGATGTCCACATCGGTGCTGGCGCTGAAATTGCCTGTGAGCGAGCCGCCATCGACCACCTGGTAGCTCTGCCCTGCGTCAAAGGGGTCGAAGCTGGCGCCAGCGTCGGTGATGACCACCTTGCCTTTGAGTCCGTCCGTGGAATCAATACCCTGCCAGGCGACGTTTTCGTGCAGCGCCTTGGCCGACAGAGTGAGGGTTGCCCCCTCGCGCAAGTCGAAGTTCAGGCGGACGCTTTTGCTCAGGGCATTGAGGCTGATCCAGTCGCTCAGTACCAGGTCTTCCGTGACGATGATGTTGAGGTTCTGCGTTTCGCCGAACGACTGGCGGTACACGCCGATGTTGGCCGCGCCGATGGCTGCCACCTGCTCGGCAGTGAGCGTCAGCTCGCCCTGCAGGACGATGGACTTCACGCCCGTCAGACTCGCACGGGAGAGATCGCTGTCCTGGGCCACAAAGAGGCTCAGGGACTGGCCGGAGATCGTTGATCCGTCCAGTGCCACAATGCCCTTGCCACCGTCGACGTCGCCCAGTTTCAGGGTATTGGTGCCGCCACCCAGGTTCACTGCCAGTTGGGCTTCGCCTGTGCGGCTGGCCAGAGACAGGCTGTCATTGCCGCTGCCACTGGTCACGGTCAGGGTGTCTGCCGCCAGTGCCAGCACGTTGCTGCCGTTACCGAGCGTCAGCGCGATGGACACGGAGTCGGTGGAGGTGACACGGTTGTTGCCGTCGCCCAGCACCAGATGGACTTGCTGGCCTTCGCTGGCCTGCACGACGTTATCGCCATCGCCCAGGTTGAGCGTCAGGGACTGGGTACCCTCCGCACTGACGGTGTTGTCACCGTCGCCTGCGCTGATCTTGACGGTCTGGGTGCCATCGGCACTGAAGATATTGTTGCCGGCACCACCATTGATCGTGGCCGAGACGCCGTTGAGTGCGGCGAACTCATCGCCCGCCTGCGTGCCCGTGAACTGGACGTTGGGCAACCCGTCGAAATGCAGGTCCACCCCCCCGGCGTTGGTGGCCACAATGACCGCCGGACGGGTGGCAATGAACGACTGTGCCAGGTTGCCTTCGATGGTGAGCGAGCCCTCACCCGTTACATTGAGGTAGCGCAGCATGCCGCCGAGATTGGCGTCATGAATCCAGTTTTCAGCGCCCTGGGCATCCACGTTCAGCGTGCTGTTGTTGTGCGAAATGCTCAGGTCAAAACCTGGGCTTTGCGTATCGCCCAGATTGAGCCCGAGGTTGATGCCTGCCGTGCTCACACCCTGGCCAAAATGCAGGGTCACGGCCTGGGTGAAAGCGCCCTCCAGGTTGACCGCGGCATTGCCGCGAATGCCGACCACCGCCAGATCACCCAGCCCGGCACTGCCTGCGTAGCCTTCGTTCAGGACCAGTTTTTGCAGTTCGGTGGCGCGGCTGAGGTCCAGCACGCTGGCAGACCCGTTGACCGCCATGTTCTGCACCTGGACCTGCTGGATGTTGCGCAGATCCACTGGCTGGGCCAAGCCGCCGGTGGCACTGACTTCCAGGGTGTTGACACCCGACCCGCCGTCGATGCGCGCCTGGTGCAGCCATTCCAGGCGGCTGGCGACGATGAGGTCATTGCCCGGGGTGGTATAGCCAACCTGCACGGTACCACCGTTGTTTTCGTTGGGTGTCAGCACGGCAGGCAGGTGCCCGCCCGGAGTGCCTGGCGTGCCAGCCTCCCCGCCACTGACCACTTCGTACAGACGGGACTGGCCATTGGCATCGAACAGCAATTCGCGCAGGAACGTCATGTAGCCCGTGCCCAGCGTAGCCGCTGTGCTCTGGGTGGTGCCATCGGCAAAGCCGATCAGCAAGTTCGCGGTGCTGCCGTCACCCTGGAAAAGATCGGTCAGCGTGAGGCTGGCCACCTGGCTCAGGGGGTCTTGTCCGTTCACACTCACAATGCCCAGCTCAGCCAGGTCCAGCCCGGTGATATGGGTAATGAAAGCCAGCATGTCGGCCACCGGCACGCCGCCTTGTCCTGGCGTGTAACCCCAATAGATGGCAGACTGGCCTGGCGTTCCAGGTGTTCCCGGTGTGCCCTGCTGGATGTTGTCCGTCAGCACAAAATGCTGCGCGGACGAGCCACCCACCAGCACCGCGATGGTGTTGTCCACGTTGTAGAACGCCTCGGGACTGGTGCTGCGGTTGACTGCCGCGAGCATCTCGCGCGCAAGGCCGGCCGCCCACTCTCCGGCGTATGCAGCCTTCTCGGCCTGCGTATCGAGGTCTGCCGTGAAACGATGGGCCACCGCCAGCTTGTTGGCGACCACCACAGCATCGCTATTTTGCGCACCCAGAATGATCTTGAGGGCAATGGACGCCGCGGACAAACGCCCGGAGGTCAGTTCGCCCACCCAGTATTCGAGCCCCGCCGGTTCTGCCGGACGGCCCAGAATCTGCTGGTACAGCTGCTGGACCATCGCCTCGTTGGTCATGCCGCCGAACAGCGCCTGCGCTTCGGGCGCCGACCCGAAGGTGTCAATGACGGCATCGACCCCTTCCTTCTCGATCCGGCCCGACCAGTAAAGCAGACCCTCCGGGTCTGCCGGACGGCCGTAGTAGGCGATGTAGGCTTTCTGCACCAATGTGGCCGCCGACGGGTCGATCAACTCGCTGGCAATCTGGGCGATGGTGGCATTGACAACGTACGCAAAGTTTTCAACCCGGGTTTCCTGATCGACCGCAGACAGCATCTCGCGCGCCTGCGCTGCGGCCCAATCCCCTGCGTAAGCCGACTTCTCGACCGGGGTGTCCAGCCCGGCCGTGAAATAGTTGGCCACCGCCAGCCTGTTGGCCACGACCACGGCGTCGCCGTTTTGCGCATCCTGGATGATCTGCAGGGCGATGGACGCCGCAGACAGACGCCCCGACGTCAGCTCTCCCACCCAGTACGCCACCCCCGCCGGCTCGGCCGGACGACCCAGAATCTGCTCATACAGCCGCTGCACCATCGACTCGTTGGTCATGCCACCAAACAGCGCCTGCGCTTCCGGCGCAGAACCGAAGGTGTCAATGACCGCATCAATGCCTTGCTTGTCCACCAGGTTTGCCCAATACTGCAATCCTTCGGGATCAGCGGGCCGTCCGTAGTAGGCGATATAGGCTTTTTGAACAATGGTGAGAGATGCTTGAGTGGCCACAGGAGCTCCGATTGCTTGTTAGGGGTACAGGTACAGTTATTTCAACTATTGCAAATACATCGTAACAAACGTCTCAAAGCATGGCAATTTTAAAATTGCAAGTGCAACGACAGCGATTTGACAGTTGATGGTTCATCACGACAATCCACCTGAAAATGGCCGCTGACCGCCTTGCCATCTTTGCCAGGCCGCAAGAAACCAACGCTTGATGACGTCGATGGTGCCCACCGGGTGCGCAGCATGCACCCGTCAGCAGCGCGCTACGGGCTTGTTACCGGGCCCGCACCCGGTTTCAACCGCCGGACCAATCCGCGCACCCAGTCCTTCGTTTGCACCGCTTCCTGACTGTGCACCTGCCATTGCAATGGCAGGTTCGGGAGCGAGTGCGCATACTGCTGAAACAATGGCTCGTCCGCACAGAATTGCAGGCCTGTGCAATAGGGCCACAGCAGCGAAAGCACACGGGGCTGGTACTCCTGCACCACCAGCACATCCACCCGATCGAAGGGCAGACCGGTCTTGAGGAACTCGGTGCCATCGCTGACCAGCACCATCGCGTCCACTTCCTTGTCCATCTGCAAGGCCTGCATGTGCTCCCAGGCCGAGATGCGGCCGTCGATGCGCCGCTCGGCGCCCACCTCCAGGCCGCTGGGCGCACTGATTCCCAGGGAAAGCCCGGCCTCCTGCGCACTTTCACGCCAAAAAGCCAGCCACTGCGGACTGGCAGAACCCGCCAGCACAAAGACCAATGGAATCCGGGCTCCCTGGGGCAGGCTGCACTGCAGCAACCGCTGTACCAGCTTCGGATTGGTTTGCAGACTGAGCTGGGGCATCGCATTCACCTCGGTCACTGCACCGCCCGCCTCGCGCCAGGACCGGGTGATGTCCGGCATGATCAGGTCCACACCCGCCACATCCAGCCGCAGGCACTGCGCTGCGCGCTCTGCCAGACGCCGGTTATCCGGGTGCATCGTGTGAAAACAGGCCAGTCCCCCTCCCCCCGTGTTGGCCGCCGGCACGCGCTGAAGACGCACCAGCACACCGGCAGGCGGCACCGCCTGCAGCGAGACACCCGTTTCCTGCAGATAGTCGCGCATCTCTTCGTCGACCTGCATGGGCACCCAGCCCACCGGATCGGCCGCCAGCGCGGCGCGCCTGCGACGATTTTCTTGCTCGATGAGGGTTTGCACATCGTTGCGCCCGTCCCCCACCACCTGCGCAGGCACGCGTTCATGCGCCCAGAGCAATACACCCTGCACCACAGTGAGCCGGTATTCACGCCCGTACACGTGCTGCTCCACCAGTACCCGCCTGGACACCGCTACAGCGTGGTCAAATGCCTGCCGCACCTGCTCCATCGACTGCAAGTGAGCCCGCGCCCCGGCGCCCCTGTCCTGGTCTGCCGGCTTCACCACCACCGGCCAGCCCAGCGCCTCGGCGGCACGCTCGGCCGCATCAAGGCTGCCCACCTCCATGTGCCGGGGCACTGGCAGGCCGGCCGCACGAAGCAGTCGGCTGGTCCGGGTCTTGTCCCGGGCCAGCATCACCCCGATCGATGACGTGGCGTCTGTCAGGGTGCTGCGCCACCAGCGGGAGAGCCGCCCTTGGCCCAACTGCAGCACATCCCCGTCCACCCAGCGGGCAGGCCAGTCCAGCGCACGGGCTGCCGCCAGCACGTTGGCGGGATTCAACCCTCCTGGCACCCGCTGCCGCAGCATTCGCACCCTCTCCTGCCATTGCCGACCCAAGCCCCCCACTCCAGGCCGCTGCCCGTCAGGATCTGGCTGTGCCAGCTGCTGCCAGACCTGCAGTGACCACAGCAAGCTGCCGCCCACCCGCTGGGGCCAATGCGCAGGCCACAGCACCCAAAAACCCTGCTGCCCATTCTGCTGGCCCGACACCACCCGTGGCTCACCCGCTGCATGGGGGGCACATACCGCTGCCGCCGCTGCCAGGGCCTGGCCCATCATGGCCACCCAGTCTGTCAGGCCATGCTGCGCCGCGTGCAACGGATCTTGCGCCTGCGTGCACCCACCGGACTGCGGCGCAGCCACCTGCAAGGCCACGGCCAGCTCCTGCAATGCGCGCAGCGCCGACCCCGTGGCAGGCACCGGCAGTGCGACGGCTTGCAGCCACACTTTGACATGCGCATGCGGCAAGCCATGCGCCGCACCCTGCACCGACAGCATCTGCAATGAACCCCAAGGCCAGCGCAATGCGCTGGCCTCTTCGACCGGTATGAATGTCATGTCAAGACAGGAACCTTGAAAACGCTGCTGCCTGCGGAAAGACAACACGGAAAGGTACGGCGCCGAGCGGAACATCTCTGCCCGCAGATACTGATGGCCAGGCCAGGCGGTGGTGTGCACTTGCCACGCCGGGTGGCCGTGTGAGCGGACATGGCGGCCCCGTTCACCCCTTGCCCGCCAGATCCTGCACCCACTGCAACTGCCGGGGAAGGCAGACGGTCTGGAGGTCGTAATGCGTCTGCGCAAAAAGGCGGGCCTGCGTGCCCAGACGGCGGCGCTCATCGGGCTGGTCCAGCAAATCCACCACCTGCTGCACCAATGCATTCGGATCAAAGAAGCTGACCAGGCGCCCGGACTCGCCATGGGTGATGGCCTCGTGCAGCGGCTGGGTGTCACTGGCCACGATGGCGCACCCCACACTCATGGCTTCGAGCAGGCTCCAGCTCAGCACAAACGGATAGGTCAGGTAGACATGCACGGTGCTCAGCTGCAACAAAGGCACGAACTGCTGGTACGGCACATGCCCCAGGAAGTGCACCCGCGACCAATCGGCGTCGCTGATCTGCGGGCGCACCTCGCTGATGAACACATCCTTCCAGGTGCTGGCCCCGTGGCGTGCCGGGTCCGGACGGCTGCCATAGCTCACATCATTGCCGCCCACAATCAGCACGCGCGCCCGGGGGCGCTGGCGCAGCAGTTCCGGGAGGGCACGCATGAAGGTGTGGTAGCCGCGGTACGGCTCCAGGTTGCGGTTGACGAACGTGATCACCTCATCATTGCGGCTGAGCGTGACCGTGCCCCCCGTGCGTACGGCCAGCGTCATGCGAACCTGCGCATTGGGCGCAAGCGCAGCGGTGTCAATGCCATCGTGCACCACGCTGATCTTGCGGCGAAAGGGCTCGGGAAAGGTGCTGGCCTGCCACTGCGTGGGACTGATGGCTGCATCGGCCACTTCACAGTGCAGCAGGTTGTTGAGGTTCTTCAGCCGCAAGCGGCAGGGCTCGCCCACGTCGTGCTGGGCAAACTCGGGATCGAAATCCACATCTGCGCCATGCTGGTTGTAATAGAACTCGCAGTAGATGCCCAGCCGCGCCCGAGGCCACACCTCCTTGAGAAACAGGCTCTCGCCCCAGCCGGGGTGCGCAATGACCACATCCGGCTCGAAACCTTTGGCCTTGAGCTGCAGCGCGGCCTTGAAACAGGCTTCGGCGCGGATGGTCTTGGTCTCGAAATCCACCACCCAGGGATGAATGCCGGGCGTGGAGCCGCGCAGTGCCGCATAAGGCACCACCCGCACGCCCGGCAAGGCGGGCAGCACAGCCGTCTTGCGCTGCTGCATGAACAACGCCACCACCTCGTGGCCCTGCTGCGCCAGGGCGGGCGCCAGGTGCTTGAATTGCCCCGGAAAGTTCTGGTGAACAAAAAGAATCTTCATGGTGCAGCATCGTAGCCCGGCGTGGCCGGGTAGCCCGGGTAAGCGCAGCGCACCCGGGGAACAAAGCGCACCCGGGGAACAAAGCGCACCCGGAGTACCCAGCGCCCAGCGGATGCCGGCCCTCACCCCTGCCCTCTCCCAGGGGGAGAGGGAGCAAAACCGGGGAATGCGCCACCGCCCTTTTTCAGGGGCCGTGATGCAACCACCGCCGTTCGAACCCCGGGTGCCGCCTTTGGCCTTACCCGGGCTGCGGGTGAAGGCGGCCGACAGAGCCCGTCAGACGATGTCGCCGGTGACGAGGTCCGCATTGGTGAACGTGCCGATCAGCGCCACCAGATCGCTGGAGTTCACCCAACCATCCCGCGGGTTGTAATCCGAAACGAAGTACAGGTGGCTGTCGTTGGAGACGGTGTCGTGCAGGACGAGGTAAAAATCGGCCCCGCCACTCAACGTCACGGTGCCATCGGCATCGATCGCACTCAGAACAGCCGCTGCATCGGTGTAGTCCAGAGCGCCGAAGTTGCCGTTGAACTTGAATACCCCCTGCGCCGCCGCATTGATGACAAGTTCATTCGCATTGTTGGCCGATGCCGTGCTGAATGTGAAGTTACCGGCGGACGTTGCGATGCTGGTGTCGAAAATATCCACGCCACTCTGGAAGTCGGTGATGGTGTCGGCGCCATCCCCCCACACATAGGTGAACCGGTCATTGCCGTCACCCCCGTTGAGCGTGTCGTTGCCCGCACCGCCAGAGAGTCTGTCATTGCCCCCTCCGCCAGAAAGCCCGTCATTACCTGCACCGCCGGTGATGGCATCGGCACCCGCGCCGCCCACCACGGTGATGGATGCGGTGGTTTCGGCTCTACCGTCAAACTGCAAGGCGTTGGTGCCCGTCAGTGCCGAGCCATCGATCCGCAGGCGGTCGGTGGACTGGAGAACGGCGTTTTGCAAGGTCAGCGCATTGCCCGACACATTGGCGAGTTGAATGGCCAAATCGCCTTGAACGGCCACGCCATCGAGCATGCTGGCGCCCATGGCATCGGTCAGCCGGATAGTGTCGCCCAATGTGGCGACGATGGTGTCAAAACCTGCCACCTGGCTGGCTTGCATGTGCACGGTTTGCTGCGACGCATCGGCAAGGCCATCGGCAGTGTGCGCCAGGTCCAGCACTTCCATGCTGCTGATGACATCGTCGGACAGGTCCACAATGGCGGGGCCACTCAATACCAAGGTGTCTGAACCGTCTCCACCGTTGATCGTTTCACCCACGGAATTGCTTAGCCCGTGGAAGAAATAGCCGGTGCCGTCCGTTTGCCAGTCAAAATTTGGCGCCAAGAAAGACAAATGGATGCTGTCATAGTCTGCGTTTTCACCGAAGTACATCAATAGCGGATAGGCTTTTCCGGCTTCCAGCGACACATACCCATCATTAATTTGCGCGGGATGCTCACCTCCGTTATAGACCGTGAGATTGCCGAAATCCCGCCGCCCGATCAATGCGTCGACCGATTCGGACGCGTTGCCGATCCAGAGCAGGCTGGAATCGTCGCTGGTGGTACGAAAACTATACAAACCCGAAACTGGCGCCACAAAGTAGCCTTGCCATTGGGCGGAGTAGGTGTCGTCATAGTTGGCACCCGCCGTCAACGCCGTTACCGAGGTGAACGGCTGTGTGCTGAAAACGGGGTGCGGTTGCGGAGTTGCCGTGGCGAAGAAGTCAAGGTCGTCATTGAAGTACCCTTCGTAGCGCGTACCCAGCAGCCCGTTGCCTAGCGCAAATACCAGTTTGTCATCGCCATCGTCACCGTAGAGCGCATCCGCACCGGCCCCGCCCACCAGCACGTCGTTGCCTGCACCGCCGCGCAGGGTGTCGGCCCCATCGCCCCCGGTGAGGGTGTCGTTGCCGGCGAAGCCGAAGAGGATGTCGGCAGCCTGCGTGCCGATGATCGAATCGCCGCCGGTTGTGCCCAGAAACACATGGGTATCGGGCGCCGGCCCCACGGTGTCGTTGCTGTCCGAGATGCGCAGCACGGTTTCGGTCACGTTGGCCTGCGCTGCCACGGTGAGGGTGCCGGGGGTGTTGGCGGTCAGGGGCGTCAAGGGGCTGGTGATGGCATCGCCCACTTCGCCGTCCGTCCACGCATACAGCCCGGCAGACACGGCTTTGTTGGCCGTGACGGACAACTGGCTGGCGCCGCTGGCCGTGAAAGACAGCACCTCGGGCAACTCTATGGTGTAGGTGTTCGCCCCCACGCGCACGCCCACACTGGAGCCGGGGGCGAAGTTTTCGAGCACGGCCCACTGCTCAAAAGAATTGCCGCCGCCGTCCACGTCGATCAGCACACGGGCGGTGTTGCCCGGGCCCTGCTGGATGCGGATGACATCCGACAACGGCCCCCGGTTGAACACGCCGCGGGCGAAGCCCACCAGGGAGAAGTCCAGCACGTCGCCCTCAATGAAGCTGTAGTCCATGATGGTGTCGGTGCCGTTTTGCGCCCGGGTGCGCTCGAACACAAAACGGTCGGCGCCCGCGCCGCCCCACAGAAAGTCGTTACCCGCGTAGCCGCGCAGGTAGTCGTCTCCCAGGCCGCCATCCATACCGTCACCGTCGGCGGTGCCGTAGAGGTAATTGTTGCGGGCGTTGCCCTGAATGGTCTTCTGCGGGGTGGGTGCCATGGATCGATTCCAAGAATGACAGTACAACAAGGGATGGCCTGAGAACTGGTCGTGAACCCTGAGCCCCCAAGGCGCCGGAAGCCCGGCTGGCGGAAAATTGTTACAGATACTAGCCGACCTTGACACGGCAAGTCACGGCGAAATAGCACCGCGATGTTGTACCGCCGCGACACGGCGCAGACCGTGCAGGCCTGACCTTTTGCATGGGCCGTGGGTGATTGATCGGTGTGCGGACCCGGGTGCGGCCTGTGGCCTTACCCGGGCTACGGGTGGCTGCCTTGTAGCCCGGGTAAGCGCAGCGCACCCGGGGGGTGCACCGCCCTTTTTCATGGGCCGTGGGTCATCGACCGCTGTGCGGACCCGGGTGCGGCCTGTGGCCTTACCCGGGCTACATTTTGGCGGGCCCCGTTGCCTTGTAGCCCGGGTCAGCGCAGCGCACCCGGGGTGGCACCGCGCGGGCCTTTGTCATGAGGCGTGGGTGATGGATCGCTGTGCGGACCCCGGGTGCGGCCTGTGGCCTTACCCGGGCTACGT